>JBLMYK010000288.1:0-10931 GCA_050258235.1 Gemmatimonadota bacterium
ACAACATCACGATGCAGGTGGCGTTGATTGCGCCCATCGCGATGGAGGAGGGGCTGCGCTTCGCGGTGCGCGAGGGCGGCCGCACCGTCGGCGCCGGCGTCGTGGCAAAGGTGATCGAGTAACCCTGTCAGCGAATCTCTCGGGCCGCGGCGCGCCGCGGCCCCACGCTCTTTGAAGGAACGAACATGCAAAGCCAACGAATCCGGATCCGCCTGAAGGCGTTCGACTACAAGCTGATCGACCAGTCGGCGCTGGAAATCGTCGATACGGCGAAACGCACCGGCGCCGTGGTACGCGGCCCGGTGCCGCTGCCGACGCGGATCCAGCGCTTCGACATCCTGCGCTCGCCGCACGCCAACAAGACGTCGCGCGACCAGTTCGAGATGCGCACGCATCTGCGGCTGATGGACATCATCGACCCGACCGACAAGACGGTCGACGCGCTGATGAAGCTCGACCTGCCCGCCGGTGTCGATGTCGAGATCAAGGTGCAGTAGCGGGTTGCGGCGAGCAGCCGCGATTCGGTAAAATCGCAAACTTTCCGTTTCCGGGTCAAAGAATCCGGAAATCAATGAATCAGGTCCCGGCCAATCGCAGCCGGGGTGTGGAGAATAACGATGAGCGAAGCAGCGCACGGTCAGGCTGCGCGTCTGGGCTTGGTTGGCCGCAAGGTCGGCATGACGCGCATCTTCACTGACGACGGAGAGACCGTTCCGGTTACCGTCATCGACGTATCGAACAACCGCGTCGCGCAGATCAAGTCCGTCGAGTCCGACGGCTACTCGGCGGTTCAAGTTGCCTACGGCACGAAGAAGCCTTCGCGGGTGACCAAGCCCGTCGCCGGTCAGTTCGCCAAGGCCGGTGTGGAGGCAGCGGAGACGCTGAGGGAATTCCGCGTCGACGCCGCCAGGGCGGGCGAGCTGAAGGCCGGTGCCGCGCTCGGTGCGGATCTCTTCAGTGTCGGCCAGAAGGTCGACGTGACCGGCGTCTCCATCGGCAAGGGCTTCGCCGGCGCGATCAAGCGACATCACTTCTCGTCCAACCGCGCGTCGCACGGCAACTCGGTGTCGACCAATGCCCCCGGCTCGATCGGCATGCGACAGGATCCGGGCCGGGTGATGCCGGGCAAGCGGATGGCCGGCCATCTTGGCGCCGTTCAGCGCACAACGCAGAACCTGGTCGTGGCGCGCGTCGACACGGCACGTCAGTTGCTGCTTGTCCGTGGCGCCGTGCCCGGATCCAGGGGCGGCAATGTGATCGTGCGTCCGGCGGTAAAGGGCTAAGGAGCGTTCGATGGAACTCAAAGTCTTGAACGACCAGGGCCAGTCGACCGCGACGGTGGCGGCTCCAGCAACGCTGTTCGGCCGCGACTACAACGAGGCGCTGGTGCATCAGCTCGTCGTTGCGTACCAGACCAATGCGCGCCTCGGCACGCGGGCCCAGAAGGATCGCTCGACGGTCAAGCATTCGACCCGCAAGCCATGGCGGCAGAAGGGCACAGGCAGGGCGCGCGCTGGCATGACCTCGAGCCCACTATGGCGCGGCGGCGGCCGGATCTTCCCAAACTCTCCGGACGAGAATTTCTCGCACAAGGTCAACAAGAAGATGTACCGGGCCGGTGTGTGTTCGATCCTGTCCAAGCTTGCACAGGATGACCGCATTGCAGTGATCGACGGGCTGAAGGTCGACGCGCCCAAGACCAAGCTGCTGGCGCAGAAGCTCAAGGCAATGGGGCTCGATTCCGTACTGATCATCACCGATCAGCTCGACGACAACCTGTACCTGGCGTCGCGCAATCTGAAGAACGTGATGGTGGTCGAGCCGCGCTATGCCGATCCGCTGTCGCTGATTCACTTCAAGAAGGTCGTGCTGACCAAGCCGGCGATGGTGCAGCTCGAGGAAATGTGGGGATGACGATGAACCAGGAGCGTCTTTTCAACGTGCTGCTCGGGCCCGTCGTTTCCGAGAAGAGCACGATGGTCGCAGACAAGCACAACCAGGTCGCGTTCCGCGTGCTGCAGGATGCGACCAAGACCGAGGTAAAGGCCGCGGTCGAGCAGCTGTTCAAGGTCCGTGTCGAGTCCGTGCAGATCCTGAACCAGAAGGGCAGGAAGAAGCGCTTCGGTCGTTTCAGCGGCCGGCGCAGCGATGTGCGCAAGGCATATGTGTCGCTCGCGCCCGGTCAGGAAATCAACTTTGCGCAAGAGGTGAAGTGATGCCGCTGGTCAAAGTCAAACCGACATCCGCCGGCCGGCGTTCGCTGGTCAAGGTGGTCAATCCGCAGCTGCACAAGGGTAAGCCGGTTGCCACGCTGACCGAGAAGAAGACGCGCGGATCCGGGCGCAACAACAGCGGCCACATCACGATGCGTCATCAGGGTGGTGGGCACAAACAGCACTACCGCGTCGTCGACTTCAAGCGGAACAAGGACGGCATTCCGGCCACGGTGGAGCGCCTTGAATACGATCCAAACCGATCGGCCCACATTGCGCTGCTGTGCTACGCCGACGGGGAGCGTCGGTACATCATCGCGCCGAAGGGCCTCACGGTTGGGGCCGATGTCATAAGCGGCTCGGACGCACCGATCAAGGTTGGCAACGCGAAGCGGTTGCGGAACATCCCCGTGGGCACGTCGGTTCACTGCGTCGAACTGCTGCCCGGCAAGGGCGCACAACTCGCGCGCGCGGCGGGCACGTCGGTTCAGCTGCTGGCGCGCGAAGGCGACTACGCGCAGCTGCGGATGCGTTCGGGCGAGATCCGTCGGGTCCATATCGAATGTCGGGCCACGATCGGCGAGGTCGGCAACGAGGAGAACAACCTGCGGCAGTTCGGGAAAGCGGGCGCGATGCGCTGGCGCGGCATTCGTCCGACCGTCCGCGGCGTGGTGATGAACCCGATCGACCATCCGCACGGTGGCGGCGAAGGCCGCACCGGCACCAAGCGCGATCCCGTCAGTCCGTGGGGCAAGCTCACCAAGGGCTATCGGACGCGCAAGAACAAGCGCACCGAGTCAATGATCGTGCAGCGCCGCTACGGCAAGTAAGGGGTTTCGAATGTCGCGTTCGTTGAAGAAAGGCCCGTTTGTCGATGGGCATCTGCTGAGCAAGGTCGAGGCTGCGGTTGCGGCCAAGGACAAGAAGCCGATCAAGACATGGTCGCGCCGGTCCACGATCGTGCCCGATTTCATTGGGCTGACGATCGCGGTGCATAACGGCAAGCAGCATGTGCCTGTGTACGTGACGGAGCAGATGGTCGGGCACAAGCTGGGCGAGTTCGCGCTGACCAGGACCTTCAAGGGTCATTCGGCCGACAAGAAGACGGCGCCGGCGGCACCGGCCAAGAGGTAAGAGGAAATCATGGAAACGACTGCCTCCGCGCGGGGTATCCGTCTTTCGGCCCAGAAGGGTCGTCTGGTGGCCGATCTGGTCCGCGGCAAGCCGGTGGACAAGGCCCTCAACATCCTCAGCTTCACGCCGAAGAAGGCCGCTGCGATCATCAGGAAGGCGCTTGAGTCTGCGATCGCGAACGCCGAACACAACGATGGCGCGGACATCGATGAGCTGCGCGTGACCAGGATCCACGTTGAACAGGGGCCCACCCTGCGCCGCTTCTCGGCGCGTGCCAAAGGGCGCGGCACCCGGATCAACAAAAAATCCTGCCATGTCTTCGTGACTGTCGGCGACGGCAGGAAATAAGGGGTATCCATGGGACAGAAGATAAATCCGACCGGGTTTCGCCTGGCTGTAACGCGCAACTGGAATTCGCGTTGGTTCGCAACCGGCAATGAATTTGGCCGCATGCTGGGCGAAGACCTGCGGGTGCGCGAGTTCCTGCGCAGAAAGCTGCGCAACGCATCCGTCGGGCGCATCCTGATCGAGCGGCCGGCCAAAAACGCGCGCATCACGATCTTCTCGGCGCGTCCTGGCGTCGTGATCGGCAAGAAGGGCGAGGACATCGAGACGCTGAAGGCGGCGCTGCAGAAGATGATGGGCGTGCCGGTGCACGTGAACATCGACGAAATCCGCAAGCCGGAACTGGACGCGCAGCTGATCGCCGACTCGATCACGCAACAGCTGGAGAAGCGGATCATGTTTCGCCGCGCGATGAAGCGCGCGATGCAGAATGCGATGCGGCTCGGCGCCCAGGGGATCAAGATCATGAGCGCGGGGCGCCTCAACGGAATCGAGATCGCGCGCACCGAGTGGTACCGGGAAGGTCGCGTACCGCT
Organism: Gemmatimonadota bacterium; assembly: GCA_050258235.1. GTDB lineage: Bacteria > Pseudomonadota > Gammaproteobacteria > Burkholderiales > Burkholderiaceae_F > JAKOQB01. Next base: position 4,229 of record JBLMYK010000288.1, read on the forward strand.
GCACACGCTGCGCGCCGACATCGACTACGGCGTCTCGGAAGCGAAGACCACGTACGGCGTGATCGGTGTGAAGGTCTGGGTCTACAAGGGCGACACGCTCGGTCGCAACGAGGCGCCAGCTGCTGCGGCGGAGCCGGTACCGGCTCCGGAGCGCGAAGATCGCCGTCCCGCCGGCCGGCGGCCGGCGGGCAAGCGCCCTGCGCGCCGCACCGAGGCCGCCAAGCCCGAGGCGGAAGCGACGGCGGCACCCGTCAAGGAAGAAGCGGCGACCAAGCCCGCGGTCAAGCGCGTGCGCAAGGTGGCGGCCAAGACAACCGCTGCGCCGGATCAAAAAACCAGCGGCGGCAAGAACGGAGAGTAGAAATGCTGCAACCGGCCCGACGCAAATATCGCAAGGACCACAAGGGGCGTAACCGTGGACTTGCCACTCGCGGTGCGCACGTCGCATTCGGGGACTTCGGACTCAAGGCGACCGAACGCGGACGCCTTACGGCCCGGCAGATCGAAGCAGCCCGACGCGCAATTTCGCGGCATATCAAGCGCGGTGGGCGCGTCTGGATTCGTATCTTTCCGGATAAGCCGATCTCGCAGAAGCCAGCCGAGGTGCGCATGGGTAACGGCAAGGGCAACCCGGAGTACTGGATCGCCCAGATCCAGCCCGGCAAGGTCATCTACGAGATGGACGGGGTGGACGAATCCGTCGCGCGCGAAGCTTTTGCGCTGGCGGCGGCGAAGCTGCCGATCAAGACCGCGTTCGTGATCCGCCAGCTCGGTCAGTAGCGAAGGAAAAGACGATGGAAACGAAGGAACTTCGCGGCAAGGATGCGGCGGCGCTGGGCAAGGAGCTCAATGAGCTTCTGCGTGCTCATTTCTCGCTGCGGATGCAGAAGGCGACCCAGCAATTGCAGAACACGAGTCAGCTGCGCAAGGTCAGGCGCGACATCGCGCGAGTGCGCACCGTAATGGCCGAGAAGGCAGGCAAATGACGACCGAAGCCAAGACGAAGCGCACCCTGGTAGGGCGCGTGGTAAGCAACAAGATGGACAAGACGGTGACTGTGCTGGTCGAGCGCCGCGTCAAGCATCCCATCTACGGCAAGTACGTGGTGCGCTCGACGAAGTTCCATGCGCACGATGCGTCGAATCAGTTGAACGAGGGCGACCTGGTCGAGATTGCCGAGACCCGGCCGATCTCGCGCACCAAGTCGTGGATGGTCACGCGCGTGGTGGAGGCGGCTGCATCGGTGTAGTGGTGCAACGCACCGAGTTGCGGCTATAATCGCACGCTTCGCGCAGGAGCAGTTGCACGAAGAATTCGGAGTCAGGCGGGTCGGAGGTCTTCCGCGGCAGCGGATCCCGGACCGAAGGCCGGATGGCTCATCTCCCGGACGGGACCAAGACTGACCGCCGCGCGGGCGCGGCGGGAAAAGTTGGGAAAAAATCATGATTCAGATGCAGACGATGCTGGACGTCGCTGACAACACGGGCGCGCGTTCGGTCATGTGTATCAAGGTTCTGGGCGGCAGCAAGCGGCGCTACGCAGGCATTGGCGACGTCATCAAGGTGACCGTCAAGGATGCGGCACCGCGCGGCCGCGTGAAGAAGGGCGAGGTGTACAGCGCAGTAGTCGTGCGGACTGCGCACGGGCTGCGCCGGCCTGACGGCTCGTCGATCAAGTTCGACTCCAACGCCGCGGTGCTGCTGAACCCGAAGCTGGAGCCGATCGGCACGCGCATCTTCGGGCCGGTGACGCGCGAGTTGCGCACCGAGCGCTTCATGAAGATCGTGTCTCTGGCGCCGGAAGTCTTGTAAGGGGTGATCTGATGGATCGAATTCGCAAAGGCGACGAGGTCATCGTCATCGCCGGGCGAGACAAGGGCAAGCGCGGCGTAGTGCTGGCGCGCGTCGACGAAACTCACGTCACGGTCGAAGGCGTCAATGTGGTCAAGAAGCACGTTCGCCCCAACCCGATGAAGGGCGTGACTGGCGGCATCGTCGACAAGACGATGCCGATGGACGTGTCGAACGTGATGTTGTTCAACCCGGCGACCAAGAAGGGCGAGCGGGTCGGATTCAAGGTGATCGACGGCAAGAAGGTGCGCGTGTTCAAGGGCAGCGGCGCGGTCGTCGGAGCCAAGAGCTGAGGAACGTGAACATGGCTCGTTTGCAGAATGTGTACCGCGAAAAGATCGTCCCCGAACTGGTAAAGAAGTTCGGCTACGCCTCGACCATGCAGGTGCCGCGCATCACCAAGGTGACGCTGAACATGGGCGTGGGCGAGGCGGTCAACGACAAGAAGAACATCGACATGTCGGTCGCCGACCTGACCAAGATCGCCGGCCAGAAGCCGGTGGTCACCAAGGCGCGCAAGGCGATCGCGAACTTCAAGATCCGCCAGGGGCTGGCGATCGGCTGCATGGTCACGCTGCGCGGCCAGCGGATGTACGAATTCCTCGACCGCCTGGTCACGATCGCGCTGCCGCGCGTGCGCGACTTCCGCGGCGTGTCGGGCCGCGCGTTCGATGGGCAGGGTAACTACAACATCGGCCTGAAGGAACAGATCATCTTTCCGGAGATCGAGTACGACAAGATCGACAAGCTCCGGGGCATGAACATCAGCATCACGACCACCGCGAAGACCGACGAAGAGGCCAAGGCTCTTCTGGCGGCGTTCCGGTTTCCCTTCCGCAACTGACGCGGAACGAGGTGAGACAGAGATGGCGAAACTTGCACTGATCAATCGGCAGGCCAAACGCGAAGCGCTCGTGAAGAAGTACGACGCCAAGCGCAAGGAACTGAAGGCCGCGATTGCGGACCCGACGCGCTCCATGGAGGAGCGCATGGAGGCACGCGCCAAGCTGCAGTCATTGCCGCGCAACGCGAACCCGACGCGGCTGCGCAACCGCTGCGCGTTGACCGGGCGGCCGCGCGGCACGTTCCGCAAGTTCGGACTGGGCCGCGCCAAGATCCGCGAAGCGGCGATGCGCGGCGACATTCCCGGCATCGTCAAGGCCAGCTGGTAAGCGAGGAAATTGCACATGAGCATGAGTGATCCGATCGCCGACATGCTGACCCGCATCCGCAACGCGCAGCGGATCGAGAAGACCGAGGTCGTGATGCCGTCGTCGAAGCTGAAGGTGGCAATCGCGCAGGTGCTGAAGGAAGAGGGTTACATCGAAGGCTTCCAGGTCGCGGCCAACGAAGGCAAGCCGGAGCTGCACATCGGCCTGAAGTACTACGCGGGCCGTCCCGTCATCGAGCAACTGGAGCGCGTGTCGCGCCCGGGCCTGCGCGTATACAAGGGACGCAACGGTATCCCGCAGGTGATGAACGGGCTCGGCGTGGCGATCGTGTCGACGCCGCAGGGCGTGATGACCGATCGCAAGGCGCGCGCCACCGGCGTCGGCGGCGAAGTGTTGTGCTACGTGGCCTGACCGCGGCGGAGAGAAACGATGTCTCGAGTTGCACGAATTCCAGTCAGCCTGGCCAAGGGCGTGGAGGCCCAGGTCACGGCGGGCGAAATCCTGGTCAAGGGTCCGCTCGGCACGCTGCAGCACCCGCTGTCGTCGCGAGTCAAGGTCTCCGTGGCCGACGGCAAGGTGAGCTTTGCTGCCGCCGATGAATCGCGCGAAGCCAATGCGATGAGCGGCACCTTGCGGGCGCTCGTCGCGGGCATGGTGCACGGCGTATCGACCGGTTTCCAGAAGAAGCTGACGCTGGTCGGTGTCGGCTATCGAGCGCAGGCGCAGGGCGACAAGCTGAACCTGTCGCTCGGTTTCTCGCACCCGATCGTCCACCAGATGCCCGCTGGCATCAAATGCGAAACGCCGTCGCAGACCGAGATCTTGATCAAGGGCGCGGACAAGCAGAGGGTCGGCCAGGTCGCCGCCGAGGTGCGCGGCTACAAGCCGCCGGAGCCATACAAGGGCAAGGGCGTGCGGTACGCCGATGAGAAGGTGGTCCTTAAAGAGACCAAGAAGAAATAGGGCGGAGGCAAACGATGATCGACAAGAAGGAAGCTCGCCTGCGCCGCGCCCGTGCCACGCGTCGGCGCCTCGCGCTGCAGCGCGCGCACCGGCTGACGGTGTATCGCTCGAATCTGCACATCTACGCGTCGGTGATCTCGCCCGATGGCGCCAAGGTGCTGGTGACCGCGTCTACCCTGGAACCCGAGGTGCGAACACAGCTCGTGGGCGCCAAAGGCAAGGGTGGCAACGTCGCCGCGGCCAAGATCGTCGGCGCGCGCGTTGCGCAGAAAGCGCAGGCCGCCGGCATCGAGACCGTCGCGTTCGACCGCGCTGGATTCCGCTTCCACGGCCGCGTGAAGGCGCTGGCCGACGCCGCGCGTGAAGCCGGCTTGAAGTTCTGAGGGGCAGGCAATGGCAAAGATGCAGTCCAAAGGCATGAAGGGCATGGCGTCGGAAGAGCGCGACGACGGCCTGCGGGAAAAGATGATCGCGGTGAACCGCGTCACCAAGGTGGTGAAGGGCGGTCGCATCCTCGGCTTCGCGGCGTTGACCGTGGTCGGTGACGGCGATGGCCGCATCGGCATGGGCAAGGGCAAGGCGCGCGAGGTGCCGGTCTCGGTGCAGAAGGCGATGGAGAAGGCGCGCCGTAACCTGCGGAAGATTCCGCTGCGGGAGGGCACGCTGCATCACGCGGTGCAGGGCCGGCACGGCGCGTCGCGCGTGATACTGGCACCGGCGCAGCAGGGCGCGGGCGTCATCGCGGGCGGGCCGCTGCGTGCCATCTTCGATGTGATGGGAATCCGCAATATCGTGGCCAAGTCGCATGGCTCGACCAATCCCTACAACATGGTGCGTGCGACGTTGAACGCGCTCGAGCAGCTGCGCACGCCGGCGGAAATCGCGGCCAAGCGCGGCAAGACGGTCGAGGAACTGCTCGGCTGAGCGAGGATCAGATGTCGAAGAAGACCCTGAAAGTCACGCTGGTCAGAAGCCCGGTGTCGGCCAAGAAGGATCATCAGGCCACCGTGCTTGGACTCGGCCTGAAGCGGATGCACCAGACGCGCGAACTGGAAGACACGCCGGCGGTGCGTGGGATGATCAACAAGGTCGCGTACATGGTGCGCGTTGCCTAGGTCCGGAGCTGTCACCATGCGTCTGAATGATTTGAAACCCCCCGCCGGCGCCAAGGGTGCGCGGCATCGCGTCGGCCGCGGCATCGGCTCGGGGTGGGGCAAGACCGCAGGCCGCGGCCACAAGGGCCAGAAGGCACGCGCGGGAGGGTTCCACAAGGTCGGCTTCGAGGGCGGGCAGATGCCGCTGCATCGCCGGCTGCCAAAGCGCGGCTTCACCTCGCTGTCGCGGCGCTACGTCGAGGAAGTCCGGCTGTCGGAGCTGCACAAGCTCGGCGCCGAGGAAATCGACCTGATGGTGCTGAAGCAGGCTGGCGTGATCTCGGCGTTGGCGCTCGATGCGCGCGTGATCAAGTCGGGCCAGATCGGCCGCAAGATCAGCGTGCGCGGCATCGGTGTCACCAAGGGCGCCAAGGAGGCGATCGAGGCCGCCGGCGGCGTCGTGCACGAAATCGCAAAGAGTGAACCGAAGGCAGCCAGGAAGCCGGCTGCCGCGAAGGGCAAGAAGGGCTGAGGGAAAGACGCGTGGCGACGAATCTGCCAGGGACGATCGGCAAGACCGGAAAGTACGGCGACCTGAAGCGCCGCCTGCTGTTCCTGGTGATGGCGCTCGTCGTCTATCGGATCGGCACGCACATACCGGTGCCGGGGATCGACCCCGACACCCTGCGGCAACTGTTCAACTCGCAGCAGGGCGGCATCCTCGGGCTGTTCAATATGTTCTCGGGCGGGGCGCTGTCGCGCTTCTCGGTGTTCGCCCTCGGGATCATGCCGTACATCTCGGCGTCGATCATCATGCAGATGCTGACCTACGTGCTGCCGTCGCTCGAGGCGCTGCGCAAGGAGGGCGAGTCGGGCCGGCGCAAGATCACCCAGTACACGCGCTACGGCACGCTGGGGTTGGCCATCTTCCAGGCGGCGAGCATTTCGATCGCACTCGAATCGCAGCAGAATCTCGTGCTCGATCCGGGCCTGATGTTCCGCTTCACCTGCGTGGTGTCGCTGGTGACGGGGACGATATTCCTCATGTGGCTCGGCGAGCAGATCACCGAGCGCGGTCTCGGCAACGGAATCTCGATCGTGATCTTCTCCGGCATCGTTGCCGGACTGCCGAACGCGATCGGCGGACTGTTCGAGCTGGTGCGCACCGGAGCGATCGGACCGCTGTCGGCGATCGTGATCATCGCGCTGATCGTGCTGGTGACGGGATTCGTGGTGTTCGTCGAGCGCGGCCAGCGCAAGATCCTGGTCAACTATGCGAAGCGGCAGGTCGGCAACAAGATCTATGGCGGCCAGAGCTCGCACCTGCCGCTGAAGCTGAACATGTCGGGCGTGATCCCGCCGATCTTTGCATCGTCGCTGATCCTGTTCCCGGCCACGCTGGCGAGCTGGTTCACGACCGGCGATGCGACGCGGTGGATCCGCGATCTCGCCGCCGCGCTGTCGCCCGGGCAGCCTTTGTACATCCTGCTGTATGCGAGCCTTATCATCTTCTTCTGCTTCTTCTACACGGCACTCGTGTTCAGCAGCAAGGAAACCGCGGACAACCTGAAGAAGAGCGGCGCCTTCGTCCCCGGCATCCGCCCGGGCGACCAGACCGCGCGCT
>JBLMYK010000289.1:0-3172 GCA_050258235.1 Gemmatimonadota bacterium
CGAGCGCAGCGCAAAGCGAGTCTGGTAGGGAAGGATGAGCATCGGGCGCCGCGATATACTTTTGCAGTTTAATGAGCGCGCGTACGTGCTTCGATCATCCGCGCGTCACGCATCGCCGTCAGCGGATCGGCCGTCGCCGCACTCCGCCGCCGGTGGCGCACCAGAGGAGCCCCTTTGTCTTCCCTGATCGCCGACTCCCGTCCTGCCGCGCTGCTCGCGTTGGCCGACGGGACGATCTTCCGCGGCCGCGCGATCGGCGCGGCCGGGCATTGCGTCGGTGAAGTGGTGTTCAACACCGCGATCACCGGTTACCAGGAAATCCTGACCGACCCGAGCTATTGCCGCCAGATCGTCACGTTGACGTATCCGCACATCGGCAATACCGGAACGAACGACGAAGACGTCGAGTCGGTCCGGGTCTTTGCCGCCGGACTCGTGATCCGTGACCTGCCGCCGGCGTACTCGAATTTCCGCGCACAGGCTTCGCTGACCGACTACCTGGTGCGCGAGAACGTGGTCGCCATCGCCGACATCGACACTCGCAAGCTCACGCGCGCGCTGCGCGACAAGGGCGCGCAGCCGGGCGCGATCCTGGTCGGCACCGACGAGGCGCGCGCGGTCGCGCTGGCCCGCTCGTTTCCGGGCATGGCGGGACTGGACCTCGCGAAGGTGGTCTCGGTCAAGGCGCCGTACGAGTGGAACGAGACGGCGTGGACGCTCGGCGTCGGCTACGGCAGACTCGCCGAGCCGAAGCGCCACGTCGTCGCCTACGACTTCGGCGTGAAGCGCAACATTCTGCGCCTGCTGGCGCAGCGCGGCTGCCGCGTGACGGTGGTGCCGGCGCAGACCCCGGCGGCCGAAGTGGTCCGGCTGAAACCCGACGGAATATTCCTGTCCAACGGCCCGGGAGATCCGGAACCGTGCGATTACGCCATCGACGCGGCAAGCGAACTGATCGGCCGCGGTTATCCGACCTTCGGCATCTGCCTTGGACACCAGATCATGGGGCTCGCGTCGGGCGGCCGGACGCTGAAGATGAAGTTCGGCCACCACGGCGCCAACCACCCGGTGCAGGACCTCGACGACCGCCGCGTGCTGATCACGTCGCAGAACCACGGCTTCGCGGTCGATCCGAAATCGCTGCCGGACTCCTGCCGCGTCACGCACGTGTCGCTGTTCGACGGCACGCTGCAGGGCTTCCGTCGCACCGACAAGCCGGCGTTCTGCTTCCAGGGTCACCCGGAGGCGAGCCCGGGTCCGCACGACATCGGTTATCTGTTCGATCGCTTCGTGCGGATGATCGAGGAGAGATAAATGCCCCCACGCTTACTTCGTTCGCTGCCGCCCGTGGGGGCGCCGGCCTCCCTTGGGGCAGCCCGGCGGGAGGCCGCCCGTGCCTAAGCGCACCGACATCAAGAGCATCCTGATCATCGGCGCCGGGCCGATCGTGATCGGCCAGGCGTGCGAGTTCGACTACTCCGGAGCACAGGCCTGCAAGGCGCTGAAACAAGAGGGCTACCGGGTGATCCTCGTCAACAGCAATCCGGCGACGATCATGACCGATCCGGAGACGGCCGACGTCACGTACATCGAGCCGATCACGTGGCAGGTGGTCGAGCGCATCATCGCGAGAGAGAAACCCGACGCGGTGCTGCCGACGATGGGCGGGCAGACAGCGCTGAATTGCGCGATGGATCTGTACCGCAACGGCGTGCTGCACAAGCATCGCGTGGAACTGATCGGTGCGTCGCCGGACGCGATCGAGAAGGCCGAGGACCGGCAGAAGTTCAAGGAGGCGATGACGCGCATCGGGCTCGCCTCCGCGCGGTCGGGCATCGCGCACTCGATCGACGAGGCGCTCGCGGTGCAGAAGACGATGGGGTTCCCGGTCGTGATCCGGCCGAGTTTCACGCTTGGCGGTTCCGGCGGCGGCGTGGCGTGGAACATGGAGGAGTTCAACGCGATCTGCACGCGCGGACTGGACCTTTCGCCGACCAAGGAGCTGCTGATCGAGGAATCGCTGCTCGGCTGGAAGGAATTCGAGATGGAGGTGGTCCGCGACAAGGCGGACAACTGCATCATCGTCTGCTCGATCGAGAACCTCGACCCGATGGGCGTCCACACCGGCGACTCGATCACGGTGGCGCCGGCGCAGACGCTGACCGACAAGGAATACCAGCTGATGCGCAACGCGTCGATCGCGATCCTTCGGGAGATCGGCGTCGACACCGGCGGCAGCAACGTGCAGTTCGCGATCAACCCGAAAGACGGCCGGATGATCGTGATCGAGATGAACCCGCGCGTCAGCCGGTCCTCCGCGCTGGCATCGAAGGCGACCGGCTTTCCGATCGCCAAGGTGGCGGCCAAGCTCGCGGTCGGCTACACGCTCGACGAACTGCGCAACGAGATCACCGGTGGTGCCACGCCGGCGTCGTTCGAGCCGACGATCGACTACGTGGTCACCAAGGTGCCGCGCTTCGCATTCGAGAAGTTCCGCGCTGCCGATCCGCACCTGACCACGCAGATGAAGTCGGTCGGCGAGGTGATGGCGATCGGTCGCACCTTCCAGGAGTCGTTCCAGAAGGCGCTGCGCGGACTCGAGGTCGGCGCCGACGGTCTCGACGAACGCTCGAGCGACCGCGACGAGATCGCCGAGGAGATCGGCGATCCCGGGCCTGACCGAATCTGGTTCGTCGCTGACGCGTTCCGCATCGGCATGAGCATCGCGGAGGTCTACGAGGAAACCGGAATCGATCCCTGGTTCCTGGCGCAGATCGAAGAGTTGGTCCGGATCGAGGGCCGCTTGCGCGGCCGGTCGCTCGGTTCCCTGACGGCGGAGGAACTGCGCTTCGTGAAGCGCAAAGGCTTTTCCGACGGGCGCCTGGCGAAGCTGATTGCGGCGCGGCCGGCCGACGTGCGCGGCGCGCGCATGCTGCTCGGCGTGCGTCCGGTGTACAAGCGCGTCGATACCTGCGCGGCGGAGTTCGCGACCACGACCGCGTACATGTACTCGACCTACGAAGAGGAATGCGAGGCGGACCCGAGCGCGAAGAAGAAGGTGATGGTGCTCGGCGGCGGGCCGAACCGGATCGGGCAGGGCATCGAATTCGACTACTGCTGCGTGCACGCGGCGCTTGCGCTGCGCGAGGACGGGTTCGAGACCATCATGGTC
>JBLMYK010000290.1:0-3355 GCA_050258235.1 Gemmatimonadota bacterium
GGCGACGATCAAGCAGAATCTGGCGTCGATCAAACACATGCAGCTGGCGGACAATCCGGGCCGCAACGAGCCGGGCACGGGCGAGATCAACTACCGGTTCCTGTTCCGCTGGATCGACGAGATCGGCTACGACGGCTGGATCGGCTGCGAGTACAAGCCGAAGACGACGACCGATGCCGGCCTGGGCTGGATAACGGCGCTGCAGTAGCGACAGAGAAGAGTCAGGGAGAACACGATGAGCAAGGTCGGATTCGTCGGACTGGGGATCATGGGCGCGCCGATGGCGGGCCATCTGATCAAGGGCGGGCACGAGGTCTACCTGTACACGCGCCGCTCGGTGCCGCAGGCGCTGATCGACGCCGGCGGCAGAGCCTGCGCGAACGGCAAGGAGGTGGCGAGCAAGGCGGATGTGGTGATCACGATGGTGCCCGACACGCCGCACGTCGAGGACGCGCTGTTCTCGCCCGCCGGCATCGCGGCCGGATTGTCGAAGGGCAAGACGGTGATCGACATGAGCTCGATCTCGCCGATCGCGACGAAGGGATTCGCGCGCCGCATCAACGAACTCGGCTGCGATTATCTGGATGCGCCGGTGTCGGGAGGCGAAGTCGGCGCGAAGGCGGCATCGCTGACGATCATGGTCGGCGGAACGGCAGCCGCGTTCGAGCGCGTTAAGCCGCTCTTCGAACTGATGGGCAAGAACATCACGCTGGTCGGCGACGTTGGCGCCGGCCAGATCACCAAGGTTGCCAACCAGATCATCGTCGCGCTGAACATCGAGGCGGTCGGCGAGGCGCTGCTGTTCGCGTCGAAGGCGGGTGCCGATCCCGCCAAGGTGCGGCAGGCGCTGATGGGCGGGTTCGCGTCGTCGCGCATCCTCGAAGTGCACGGCGAGCGAATGATCAAGCGCACGTTCGACCCGGGCTTCCGCATCGAGCTGCACCAGAAGGACCTGAACCTCGCGCTCGCGAGCGCGCGCGCGCTCGGCGTCGCGCTGCCGAACACCGCGACCGCGCAGGAACTGTTCAACGCCTGCGCCGCGCACGGCGGCGCGAAGTGGGACCACTCGGCGCTGGTGCGCGCGCTCGAGAAGATGGCGAATTTCGAGATCGGCCAGGCGCCGGCCTGAGGCGCAGCGGATGGACATCGCGCCGCGCGAGCTGCTGCGCCGCATGTTCGACGCCGCGGTCGCGGCGTCGCAGCCGGCGCTCGTGGTGCCGAAATATCTGCCGCCACGGCCGAAGGGCAGGCTCGTCGTGCTCGGCGCCGGCAAGGCGTCCGCGGCGATGGCGCGCGCGGTCGAGGATCACTGGAGCGGGCCGCTCGAAGGACTGGTCGTCACCCGCTACGGCTATCGCGTGCCGTGCGAGCGCATCGAGATCGTCGAGGCGGCCCATCCGGTGCCGGATGCCGCGGGCGAGCAGGCCGCGCGGCGCATGCTCGCGCTGGCGGAGTCGCTCGGCCCTGACGACACCGCGTTGTGTCTGATCTCCGGCGGCGGCTCCGCACTGGCAGCGCTGCCGCTGCCGGGACTGACGCTCGCCGACAAGCAGCAGATCAACCGCGCGCTGCTCGCCTCGGGCGCGACGATCACCGAAATGAACTGCGTGCGCCGGCACCTGTCGGCGATCAAGGGCGGGCGGCTCGCCGCCGCCTGCCATCCGGCCAGGGTCGTCACGCTGCTGATGTCGGACGTGCCCGGTGACGATCCGATCGACATCGCCTCCGGACCGACCGTGCCCGACCCCACCACCTGCGCCGATGCGCTGGCGATCGCGCGACGCTACGGCGTGGAACTTGCGCCGCACATGCGCGACCTGCTCGACAGCGGCCGCGGCGAAAGCATCAAGCCCGGCGATCCGCGCCTGGCCGCTGTCGAGACACACATCGTGGCCGCACCGCAGGCTGCGCTCGACGCCGCCGCGCGCATGGCCGAAGCCGCGGGCATCCCGGCGCACGTCCTCGGCGACAGCATCGAGGGCGAAGCGCGCGACGTCGGCAAGGTCCTCGCCGGCATCGCGCTGCAGGTGGCGCGGCGCGGCCAGCCCTTCAGGCGGCCGTGCGTACTGCTCTCCGGCGGCGAGACGACGGTGACGGTGCGTGGCAATGGGCGCGGTGGGCGCAACGTCGAACTGCTGCTGTCGCTCGCGATCGCGCTCGGCGGCTGCCCCGGCGTGTTCGCGCTCGCCGCGGACACGGATGGCGTCGACGGCGCAGAGGAGATCGCGGGCGCCTTCGCGACGCCGGACACTCTTTCGCGCGCGCTGGCGCGCGGCATCCGGCCGCTCGACCGCCTCGCCGACAACGACGGCCACGGTTTCTTCGGCGCGCTGGGCGACTCGCTGGTCACCGGGCCGACACTGACCAACGTGAACGACTTCCGCGCGATCCTGGTCATGTAGGCGGCGCGAACGTCGTCACCTGGCACCGAACGGCAGCCGCACTCCGATGACCGATTCCTACCGCGCACTCGACGCCTGGATCGACGCGCACTTCGACGAGCAGGTGCGATTCCTCCAGCAGCTGGTACGCGTTCCCACCGACACGCCGCCCGGCAACAATGGCCCGCACGCCGAGCGCACCGCCGGGCTGCTGCAGGAATTCGGCTTCGACGTCGAGAAGCATCCGGTGCCGGAGCGGGAAGTGGCCGACCATGGCCTCACGTCGATCACGAACCTGATCGTCCGGCGCCGCTATGGACCGGGCAGGACCGTCGCGCTGAACGCGCACGGTGACGTGGTGCCGCCCGGCGAAGGCTGGACCCACGATCCCTACGGCGGCGAGATCGCCGACGGCCGGATCTATGGCCGCGCAGCGGCAGTCAGCAAGAGCGACTTCGCCACCTACAGCTTCGCGGTGCGGGCGCTCGAATCGCTGCACGCGAAGCTCAGGGGCAGCGTCGAACTGCATTTCACCTATGACGAGGAGTTCGGCGGACTGCTCGGACCGCGCTGGCTGCTCGATCATGGGTTGAGCCAGCCCGACCTGCTGATCGCGGCCGGATCCAGCTACCAGGTCATCACCGCGCACAACGGCTGCCTGCAACTGGAGATCACGCTGCACGGAATCGCGTCGCATGCGGCCTATCCGGAGACGGGCGTCGACGCCCTGAAGGCGGCGAACCGACTGCTGACCGCGCTGTACGCCCATGGCGAAGCGCTGCGCGAGCGCCGCTCGCAGGTGGCGGGGATCGATCACCCGTCCCTGACGGTCGGCAGGATCGAAGGCGGCACCCACACCAACGTCGTCCCCGGAAAGGTCACCCTGAAGCTCGACCGCCGCATGATTCCGGAGGAGGACGCCGCGGCAGTGGAAACCGATCTGCGCGCGCTGATCGAACAAGCAGTGGCGCAGT
>JBLMYK010000291.1:0-3650 GCA_050258235.1 Gemmatimonadota bacterium
TGCCCGGTTGCCAAGCAGAATGCTTCGCCGCTGGCGCAGCAGTTCATCCAGTTCCTGCTGCAGCCCGAAACGCAGGTGATGCTGGCCAAGGGCGCCGGCGCGGGGCCGGTGAACCGCAAGACGGTGCTGCCGCCCGAGCTGCAGAAGGGCCTGCCGTACGGCGACGCAGTCGGCAAGCTGCTCACCGTCGACTGGGACACGGTCAACGCCAACCGCACGGCGTGGAATAACCGCTTCACGCGCGAAATCGAACGCTGACGACCGGGGCGCGCCCGGCGGCGCGCCGCGCCCATGTCGTTCCTGGTTCTCGACGGGCTGACCAAGCGCTACGGCGAGCACGCCGCGGTCGACGGCATCTCGCTGCGCATCGACAAGGGCGAGTTCGTGTCGCTGCTCGGCCCGTCGGGCTGCGGCAAGACGACCACGCTGCAGATGATCGCCGGGTTCGTCGAGCCGACGGCGGGCAGCATCACGCTCGAAGGGCGCAACCTGCTCGCAGTGCCCGCGGCCAAGCGCGGCCTGGGCATCGTGTTCCAGAACTACGCGCTGTTCCCGCACATGACGGTGGCGGAGAACGTCGCGTTCGGACTGGAGATGCGCAAGGTCGGCCGGGCCGAGCGCGAGCAGCGCATGCGCGAGACGCTCGCGCTGGTCGGCCTGGCGGGATTCGCGGAGCGCCACCCGGCGCAGCTTTCCGGCGGGCAGCAGCAGCGCGTCGCGCTGGCGCGCGCGCTGGTGATCCGTCCCGGCCTGCTGCTGCTCGACGAGCCGCTGTCGAACCTCGACGCCAAGCTGCGCGAGGAAATGCAGATCGAGCTGCGCCGCATCCAGCGCGCGGTGGGCATCACCACGCTGATGGTCACGCACGACCAGGCCGAGGCGCTCGCGCTGTCGGACCGCGTGGTGGTGATGCACGCCGGCCGCATCGAGCAGGAGGACAGCCCGCTCGCGGCGTACGAGCATCCGCGCACCGGCTTCGTGTGCGATTTTCTCGGCAAGGCGAACCTGTTCACGGTCGACCGCGCCGATGCGAACGGCCTCGCCGTCGGCACGCTCGTGCTGCCGCTGCCGGCAGGCACGGCCAACGGCGTGCGCGCCGGCGACCGCATCCTGGTGCGGCCGGAAAAGATCTCCTTCGGTGCGCCGGGGCCCGGCGCACTGGCTGCGCGCGTGGCGAGCCGCGTGTTCCAGGGCAATCACTGGCTCTATCAGCTGCAGACGCCGCTCGGCGATGCGCTGGTGATCCGGCAGAACGACGGCGGCGCCTGTCCAGTCGAGGGCGAAGAAGTGCACCTGGTGTGGCGCGCCGACGCGATGCGCGTGGTGGCGGCGGCAAATGCGGCGGCCTGACCGGCGCCGCTCGCGAGGGTGCGGATGATCCGGCGGCACGGGGCGGCGTACTGGCTGTCGGCGCCGGCGCTGGCGGTGTACGCGCTGTTCCTGGTGGTGCCGATCGTCTCGATCGCGCTGATCAGCTTCCAGAACTTCGAGTTCTACGGCGGCATCCAGCCCGGCTTCACGCTGAAGAACTACCACGACGTCTTCACCGACAGCTACTACTGGGAGGTGTTCGGGCGCACGTTCTGGATCGCGATCGTCGTCACTGCGCTGTGCGCGGTGCTCGGCACGTTCGAGGCGATCGTGCTGCACCGGATGAGCAACCCGTGGAAGAGCATCTTCCTGCTGATCGTGCTCGGCCCGCTGCTGATCTCGGTGGTCGTGCGCACCCTCGGCTGGGCACTGCTGTTCGGCTCCACCGGCCTGATCAACAAGGCGCTGATGGCAGTGGGCATCATCAGCGAGCCGATCGCGTTCATGTACTCGGTGACCGGGGTGGTGATCGCGCTCACGCACGTGCTGATCCCGTTCGTGGTGATTTCGGTGTGGGCGTCGCTGCAGCGGCTCGACCCGGCGATCGAGCGCGCGGCGATCTCGCTCGGCGCCGCACAGCCGACCGTCGTCGCGCGCGTGATCGTGCCGCTGGCGATGCCGGGCATCCTGTCGGGCAGCGTGATCGTGTTCGCGCTCGCGGCGAGCGCCTTCGCCACGCCGGCGATCATCGGCGGGCGGCGCCTGAAGGTGATCGCCACCGCTGCGTACGACGAATTCCTGAACACGCTGAACTGGCCGCTCGGCGCATCGCTCGCGGTGCTGCTGCTGGTGGCCAACGTGCTGGTGCTGTACGCGTCGAACCGGCTGATCGAGCGGCGCTACCGCGCGGTGTTCCACGAGGGCACCGCATGATCCGCAACGGGCCGGTCGGGCTCCTGTTCCACGCGCTCTTCATCGGCTTCATCCTGGCGCCGCTGGCGATCGTGTGCGTGGTCGCGTTCACGCCACTCGGCTACATCTCGCTGCCGACCGACGGGCTGTCGCTGCGCTGGTTCCGCGCGATCCTCGACAACCCGCGCTTCATCCGCGCGTTCTGGCTCAGCCTCGGGCTGGGCACCGTATCGTCGCTGATCTCCACCGCGCTGGCGGTGCCGGCGGCGCTCGCGATCGCCCGCTTCCGCTTTCCCGGGCGCGAGGCGATCGCCGCGTTCCTGCTGTCGCCGCTGATGATCCCGCCGATCGTGCTCGGCGTGGCGTTCCTGCGCTTCTTCAGCGCCGCGCACATCAACGGCACCTTCGGCGGCATGGTGATGGCGCACGTGATCATCATCCTGCCGTTCGCGCTGCGCCTGGTGCTGGCATCGGCCACCGGAATGGACCTTGCGGTCGAGCGCGCCGCCGTGTCGCTCGGCGCGAGCCGGCTTGCGGTGTTCCGCCGCATCACGCTGCCGCTGATCCTGCCCGGCATCGTCAGCGGCTGGCTGCTCGCGTTCATCACCAGTTTCGACGAGCTGACGATGAGCATCTTCATCGCCAGTCCCAGCCTGACCACATTGCCGGTGCGCATGTTCCTGTACATCGAGGACACGATCGACCCGCTGGTGGCCGCGGTGTCGACCCTGATGATCGCGGGAACGGCGGTGCTGATGCTGGTGCTGGATCGCCTGGTCGGACTCGAGCGCCTGTTCGTCGGCAAGGGGAGGCATCACTGATGGGTGCGAGGCGTCGATGAGCCGGGACTTCGACATCGCGGTGATCGGCGGCGGGCTGGTCGGCGGCGCGCTCGCCTACGGGCTGGCGCGCATCGGCCGCCGCGTGGCGCTGCTCGACGAGGGCGACATTGCGTATCGCGCGTCGCGCGGCAACTTCGGCCTGGTGTGGGTGCAGGGCAAGGGACTGGGGCTCGCGCCGTACGGCAACTGGACGCAGCGCGCCGCGCGCCTGTGGCCGAAGCTGGCGCACGTGCTGCAGGAAGACACGGGCATCGACGTCGCGCTCGAGCAGCCGGGGGGTTTCCATGTCTGCCTGTCGGACGCGGAGATGTCGCATCGCGTCGCAACCATGACGAAGCTGGTCGAGCAGGCCGGCTTCGAGCGCTACGCGTTCGAGGTGCTCGACCGCGCCGCGCTCGCGGACCGCCTGCCCGGAATCGGGCCCACCGTGGTCGGCGCCACCTACAGCGCACTCGACGGGCACTGCAATCCGCTGCGCCTGCTGCGCGCGCTGCATGCCGCGTTCGAGAAACGCGGTGGCGCCTACCTGCCGCAGCACAAGGCGCAGCGCATCGATCACGCGGCCGGGCAGTTCGTGATCGACGC
>JBLMYK010000292.1:0-2955 GCA_050258235.1 Gemmatimonadota bacterium
TGTTGACGTTCTTGCCGCTGGCGAGCACGTGGTCGAGCCCGCCATAGCCGATGTCGTACGCCCAGCCGTCGCCGCCGACGATCCACACGCTGCGCACGACGAGGCTGTCGGCCACCGCAGCAAGTCGCGCTGCCTCGGGGAAGCGCAGCGTGGCGAGGATCTCCTTCAGTTTCTTCACGCGTTCGCGCTGCGCCTTGACCTGCTCGTCGTTGTCCTGCGTTGCGGCGAGCAGCCCGTCGGCGAGTTCGTCGCCGATCTCGCCGCGCAGTTCGCGCACCAGCGCCTCCGCGAGGCTCCTCTGCGCGTCGATCGCCAGCCGCATGCCCAGCCCGAACTCGGCGTTGTCCTCGAACAGGCTGTTGGCCCACGCCGGGCCCTGGCCGTCGGCGTTCTTTGCGTACGGCGTGGTCGGCAGGTTGCCGCCGTAGATCGACGAGCAGCCGGTCGCGTTGGCGATCATCAGCCGGTCGCCATAAAGTTGAGACAAGAGCTTCAGATAGGGCGTTTCGCCGCAGCCGGTGCAGGCGCCCGAGTATTCGAACAGCGGCCGGCGCAATTGCGAGCCGCGCAGCCCGTCGATCTTCTCGAACGACGGCCGGTGCTCGGGCAGCGACAGGAAGAACTCGTAGTTAGCGCGCTCGACGTCGAGGTGCTCGAGCTTGGGCTGCATGTTGATCGCCTTGTGCTTGACCACCTGCTTGCTGCGGGTCGGGCACACGTCCACGCATATGCCGCAGCCTGTGCAGTCTTCCGGCGCGACCTGCAGGCTGTACAGCATGCCTTCCAGGCCGCTGCCGTCCTTGCGCGACCAGGGCACCGCCTTGAACGTAGCGGGCGCGCGCTTCATGTCCTCGGGCGTCAGCACGGTCTGGCGGATCGCCGCGTGCGGGCACGCCAGCGGGCAGATCGCGCATTGCGTGCAGATGGTCTCGTCCCAGATCGGGATCTCGTGCGCGATGCTGCGCTTCTCCCACTGCGTGGTCGCGGTCGGGAACGTGCCATCGACCGGCATCGCGGACACCGGCAGCAGGTCGCCCTTGCCGTCCAGCATCATCGCCGTGACCCTCTGCACGAAGTCGGGCGCGGCGCGCGGCACGATCGGCCGGCGCGTCAGCAGCGAATCGGCGCGCGACGGCACGCGCACTTCGTGCATCGCCGCCAGCGCCGCATCGACCGCCGCGAAGTTGCGGGCGAGCACCGTCTCGCCGCGCTTGCCGTAGGTCTTGCGGATCGCGTCCTTGATCTTCGCGATCGCCTCCTCGCGCGGCAGGATGCCGGAGATCGCGAAGAAGCACGCCTGCGTGACCGTGTTGATGCGGCCGGCGAGTCCGGCCTGCTTGGCGACCGTCAGCGCGTCGACCACGTAGAACTTCAGCTTCTTCTCGAGGATCTGCTGCTGCGCTTCGCGCGGCAGTTTCCCCCACACCTCGTTCGGCCCGTACGGGCTGTTCAGCAGGAACGTCGCGCCGGGCCGCGCGAGCGCCAGCACGTCGAGCTTCTCCATGAACTCGAACTGGTGGCAGGCGATGAAGTCCGCCTGCCCGATCAGGTAGGTCGACTCGATCGGCTTCGGCCCGAACCTCAGATGCGACACCGTGATCGCGCCCGACTTCTTGCTGTCGTAGACGAAGTAGCCCTGCGCGGACAGCGGCGTGTTCTCGCCGATGATCTTGACCGTGTTCTTGGTCGCGCCGACCGTGCCGTCGGCGCCCAGGCCGTAGAACACCGCGCGCGTGACGCCTTCGGCCTCTGTGTCGAAGCTGTCGTCCCACTTCAGCGACAGGTGCGTGACGTCGTCGGTGATGCCGACCGTGAAATGGCGCTTGGGCTTGCCTTGCTTCAATTCGTCGAGGGCGGCCTTCGCCATTGCCGGCGTGTATTCCTTCGACGACAGCCCGTAGCGGCCGCCGATCACGCGCGGCATGGATCCCTGGGACCAGCACTCGGCCAGCGCGGTGACGACGTCCTGGTACAGCGGCTCGCCGATCGCGCCCGGCTCCTTGGTCCGGTCGAGTGCGGCGATCGCGCGCACCGTCTTGGGCAGCGCGTCGACGAACGCCTGCGCATCGAAGGGTCGATACAGGCGCACCACGACCAGTCCGACCTTCTCGCCGGCGGCGACGAGCTTCGCCACCGCCTCGCGCGAGGCGCCCACGCCGGAGCCCATCTGCACCAGCACACGCTCGGCATCGGGGCTGCCCACGAAGTCGAAGAGTCCGTAGCGCCGCCCGGTCAGCCTCTCGAAGCGGTCCATCGACTCGCGCACGATTCCAGGCACCGCGGCGTAGAACGGATTGCACGCCTCGCGCGCCTGGAAGAACACGTCCGGGTTCTGCGCGGTGCCACGGATCGCCGGGGTGTCGGGGTTGAGCGCGCGCGCACGGTGCGCCTCGATCAGCCTCTCGTCGACCAGCTCGCGCACCTCCTCCTCGAACAGCAGCTCGATCTTGTTGACCTCGTGGCTGGTGCGGAAGCCGTCGAAGAAGTGCAGGAACGGCACCCGCGATGCGAGCGTCGACATGAACGCGATCATCGCCATGTCCTGCGCTTCCTGCACGCTGGCGGATGCCAGCAGCGCGAAGCCGGTGGTGCGCGCGGCCATCACGTCGCTGTGGTCGCCGAAGATCGACAGCGCATGCGTCGCCAGCGTGCGCGCGGCGATGTGGAACACCACCGGCGTCAGTTCGCCGGCGATCTTGAACATGTTGGGCAGCTTCAGCAGCAGGCCCTGCGACGCGGTGAAGGTGCAGGTCAGCGCGCCGGCCTGCAGCGAGCCGTGCACCGCGCCCGCCGCTCCGGCCTCGCTCTGCATCTCGATGACCTGGGGCACTGCGCCCCAGATGTTCTTCTGCCCCGAGGCCGACCAGGCGTCGGCGAGTTCACCCATCGTCGACGACGGCGTGATCGGATAGATCGCGATCACCTCGCTCGTCAGGTGGGCGATCCGTGCCGCGG
>JBLMYK010000293.1:0-39973 GCA_050258235.1 Gemmatimonadota bacterium
GTCATGAGTGCTCCTGCGGCCGGTGTGCCGCCTGTTCGCTGACGCTCAGCACGATCTTGCCGATGTGCTGGCTCGATTCCATCAATGCGTGCGCGGCCGCCGCGTCCGCGAGCGCGAACGATTTGTACAGCATCGGCTTCACGCGGCCGCCCTCGATCAGCGGCCACACGTGTTCACGCAGCCGCCGCGCGATCGCGGCCTTGAACTCGACCGGGCGCGGCCGCAAGGTCGAGCCGGTCACCGTCAGGCGCCGCCGCAGGACCGCGCTGCAGTCGAGCGTCGCTCGGGAGCCGCCGAGCAACGCGATGATGACCAGCCGGCCGTCGTCGGCCAGGCATTCGATCTCGCGCGGCAGGTAGTCGCCGGCGACCATGTCGAGGATCACGTTGACGCCGCGCTGCGCCGTCAGTTCGCGCACGACCGCGACGAAATCCTCGCTGCGGTAGTTGATTCCGCGGCGCGCGCCCAGCCGCTCGCACACGCGGCACTTCTCTTCGCTGCCCGCCGTCGCATAAACCGTGCTGCCGAGCGCCGCTGCGATCTGGATCGCCGCGACACCGATGCCGCTGGAGCCGCCCTGCACCAACAGCGATTCGCCCGGCGTCAGGTGCGCGCGGTCGAACACGTTGCTCCACACGGTGAAGTGTGTCTCCGGCAGCGCTGCCGCCTCCGCGAACGTGATGCCGCGCGGCACCTGCAGCATCTGGCCGACCGGCGCCACGCAGTACTCGGCGTAGCCGCCGCCAGCGATCAGCGCGCACACCGCATCGCCCCTGGCAAAACCGCTGCCGGCGAGATCGCCGTCCTCGATCACGCCGGCGATTTCGAGTCCGGGCAGGTCGGAGGCGCCGGGCGGTGGTGCATACGCGCCCTTCCGCTGCAGCACATCGGGGCGGTTCACGCCGGCCGCGAACACGCGAATCAGCGCCTCGCCCGGCCCCGGCCGCGGCCGAGGCCGTTCACACAGGCGCAGCACATCCGGCGCGCCCGGCTGAGCGATCTCGACCGCTTGCAACGTCCGGCTCCCGACGACGACTACTGCTGCGCGCCGCCGAGTTCGGCCGCCGCCGCCTTCATCGACAGGCGCACGCGTCCCTTCTCGTCGGCCTCGATCACCTTGACCTTCACCGCCTGGCCTTCCTTCAGGTAATCGGCGACCGCGTTCACGCGCTCATTGGCGATCTGCGATATGTGCAGCAGACCGTCGCGGCCGGGCAGGATCTGCACGATCGCACCGAAATCGAGCAACCGCAGCACGGTGCCGTCGTAGATCTTGCCGACCTCGACCTCGGCGGTCAGTTCCTGGATCCGCCGCTGAGCTTCCTTGCCCTTTTCCAGATCCACGCTGGCAATGATCACGGTGCCGTCGTCCTCGATGTCGATCTGGGTGCCGGTTTCCTCGGTCAGTGCGCGGATCACCGCGCCGCCCTTGCCGATCACGTCGCGGATCTTCTCCGGGTTGATCTTCATCTTGATCAGACGCGGCGCGAATGCCGACAGTTCCCCGCGCGGTGCTTCCATCGCCTGCTGCATATGCTGCAGGATGTGCATCCGGCCTTCCTTCGCCTGATCGAGCGCCACCTTCATGATCTCCTTGGTGATGCCCTCGATCTTGATGTCCATCTGCAGCGCCGTGATCCCGTTCACGGTCCCGGCCACCTTGAAGTCCATATCGCCGAGATGGTCCTCGTCGCCGAGGATGTCGGTCAGGACCGCGAACTTGTTGGCCTCCTTGATCAGGCCCATCGCCACCCCGGCCACATGCGCCTTCATCGGCACGCCGGCGTCCATCAGGGCAAGGCAGCCGCCGCACACGGAGGCCATCGATGAAGAGCCGTTCGACTCCGTGATCTCCGATACCACACGGATCGAGTACTGGAATTCCTCGGCGCTCGGCAGGCAGGCGACCAGCGCGCGCTTGGCCAGGCGACCGTGCCCGATCTCGCGCCGCTTGGGCGCACCGACGCGGCCCGTCTCGCCCGTCGCGAACGGCGGCATGTTGTAGTGGAGCATGAAGCGCTCGCGGTACTCGCCCATCAGCGCATCGATGATCTGCTCGTCCTGCTTGGTGCCGAGCGTGGCGGTCACCAGTGCCTGCGTCTCGCCGCGCGTGAACAGCGCCGAGCCATGCGTGCGCGGCAGCACGCCGAGCCGGATCGCGATCGGCCGCACAGTGCGCGTGTCGCGGCCGTCGATGCGCGGCTCGCCCTCGAGGATCTGGCTGCGCACGATCTTCGCCTGCAGATCGAACATGATGCTGTCGATCTCGTTGTCGTCGGGTCGCGGCTGGCCGCTGCTCGCAGCCTCTTCCTCGAGCCGGGTCCACAGGCGCGCGTAGGCTTCCTCGATCTTCTGCGAACGGGCCTGCTTGCTGCGGATCTGGTAGGCGGCGCGCAGGTCGGCACCGGCGATGCCGATGACCTTCGCGATCAGCGCCTCGTTCTTCTCCGGCGGCTGCCAGGTCCAACCGGACTTGCCGGCATCGCGCACCAGTTCGTGGATCGCGTTGATCGCTGCCTGCATCTGCTCGTGGCCGAAGACGACTGCGCCGAGCATCACGTCCTCGGGCAACTGATCCGCTTCGGATTCGACCATCAGCACCGCGCGCTCGGTCCCCGCCACGACGAGATCGAGCCTGGTGTTCTTCAGCTGGGAGGCGGTCGGATTCAGCACGTAGGTGCCGTCAACGTACGCCACGCGGCACGCCCCGATCGGTCCCTTGAACGGGATGCCGGAGATCGACAGCGCGGCGGAAGCGCCGATCATTGCGGCGATGTCGGGATCGATTTCCGGGTTGACCGACATCACGTGGATGACGACCTGCACCTCGTTGAAAAACCCGTCCGGAAACAGCGGCCGGATCGGGCGATCGATCAGGCGCGAGGTCAGGGTTTCCTTCTCGCTCGGTCGGCCTTCGCGCTTGAAGAAGCCGCCGGGAATCTTGCCCGCCGCGTAAGTCTTCTCGACGTAATCGACCGTCAGCGGAAAGAAGTCCTGCCCCGCCTTGGCCTTGGGTTGCGCCACCACGGTGGCCAGCACCACCGTGTCGTCCATCGAGCACACTACCGCGCCCGTCGCCTGGCGCGCGATCTCTCCAGTTTCCAGACGCACCGTGTGCGCACCGTACTGGAACGTCTTCGTCACTTTTTCGAACACTTGAGCCATCCTCTCTGCGTCAACCTGCGTAACGCAGTCACGACATCATTCGGGCACGCCGCGGTATCGACGACTCGGAAATCAACTCAGCGATCTCCTCACGTCCATAGCGCGACGCGCGGCAGCGCGGCCGCCGGGGAGAATGCAAAAAGCCCGCGCAGCTGATGCTCGCAGGCTCCTTGATGTCATCTCCCGGACACGACTACTTGCGCAGGCCGAGGCTGTCGATCAGCCCCTTGTACGACTCCGGATTCCTGCCCTTCAGGTAGTCCAGCAGCTTGCGGCGCCGGCTGACCATCTTCAGCAGACCGCGTCGCGAATGGTGATCCTTGACGTGGGTCTTGAAGTGCTCGGTCAGTTCATTGATCCGCGCCGTCAACAGTGCGACCTGCACCTCCGGCGAACCGGTATCCGACTTGCTGCGCTGATATTTGGCGACGATGTCGCCCTTCTTGATGTCTGCGACTGACATGATTTTCCCTTTCGATTCCACCGGCGGACACGGAAGGAAGGCCGTGCCGTGAGAGGCGAAGTATACCCGTTGCCCGTTGCCCGTCGCCCCCTGGAGGCCGCGGCGCGAAGTAACGGGCAACGAACAACGATTCAGGGCGTCAGCGATGTCTGCGGATTGAGGCGTTCGCCGGTCGTGTACAGCTTGTTCAGGGCGTTCAGATACGCCTTCGCCGACGCGGCGATGATGTCCGGGTCCGCGCCCACACCGTTGACGATGCGGCCGGCACGACCGAGCCGCACCGTGACCTCGCCCTGCGATTCGGTTCCGGTGGTGATGGCGTTGACCGAATACAGCAGCAGTTCCGAACCGCTCTGCACGCGCTTCTCGATCGCCCGCAGCGAGGCATCGACCGGCCCGTTACCGTCGGATTCGGACACCACCTCGGTGCCTCCGATCGAGAAGACGATGCGCGCGTGCGGGCGTTCGCCCGTCTCGGAGTGCTGTGCCAGCGACACCAGCTTGAAGTGCTCGTCGTGCGGGGTGACGGTCTCGTCCGAAAACAGCGCCTGGATGTCTTCGTCGTAGATGTCGGCCTTGCGATCGGCGAGGTCCTTGAACCTTGCGAAGGCGGCGTTCAGTTCGGCCTCGCTTTCGATCGGGATCGCGAGTTCCTGCACGCGCTGCTTGAACGCGTTGCGGCCGGACAGCTTGCCGAGCACGATCTTGTTCGCGCTCCAGCCTACGTCCTCGGCGCGCATGATTTCGTAAGTGTCGCGTGCCTTGAGCACGCCGTCCTGGTGAATGCCCGACGCATGCGCGAATGCGTTGGCGCCGACCACCGCCTTGTTGGGCTGCACCAGGAAGCCGGTGATGCCGGAAACGAGTTTCGACGCCGGGACGATCTGCGCGGTATCGACACCAACCTCGAGGCCGAAGAAGTCGCGTCGCGTCTTCACCGCCATCACCACTTCCTCGAGCGAGCAGTTGCCGGCGCGCTCGCCCAGGCCGTTGATCGTGCATTCAACCTGGCGCGCGCCGCCGATCTTCACCCCCGCCAGCGAGTTGGCCACCGCCATGCCGAGGTCGTTGTGGCAATGCACCGACCAGACGGCCTTGTCAGAGTTCGGAATCCGCTGCCGCAGATCGAGCAGGAAACTCCCGTACAGCTCCGGAACCGCATAGCCGACGGTATCCGGAATGTTGATCGTGGTTGCGCCCTCCTTGATCACCGCCTCCAGGACACGACACAGGAAGTCCGGCTCCGAGCGATAGCCGTCCTCCGGCGAGAATTCCACGTTGTCGGTGAACTGGCGCGCGAAACGCACGGCGAGCTTCGCCTGCTCGAACACCTGGTCCGGCGTCATGCGCAGCTTCTTCTCCATGTGCAGCGGCGACGTCGCGATGAAGGTATGAATGCGCTTGGACCGCGCGCCTTCGAGGGCAGCGGCGGCACGGCTGATGTCCTTGTCGTTGGCGCGTGCCAGCGAGCAGACCGTCGATTCCTTGATGGCGTTGGCGATCGCCCGCACCGCCTCGAAGTCGCCGTTCGAGCTGGCGGCGAAGCCGGCCTCGATCACGTCGACACGCAACCGCTCCAGTTGCTTGGCGATGCGCAGCTTTTCCTCACGTGTCATCGACGCGCCCGGACTTTGTTCGCCATCGCGCAAGGTGGTATCGAAAATGATCAAGCGGTCCATCGTCGTCTCCATAACGGATCGTCCTGCCTGCGCCTCGCAGGCCGGTTGATGCAACGAATTGTGGGGAGGGGGTCAGCTGCGCGCGGGGCGCAGCAGCAGCAGGCGCAGCAGACCGACGTCCGATGCGGAAGGCAGGGTGGCATGAATGCAGTCAGCCATGCACGGCACTATAGGCGGATTTGCGCCGCGCGACAACCAAGCACTCGAGATCAGCCCGACATGTCGCTCGACGGCGGCACCGGCTTGGCCGGATTGGGCCGGCCGTGCCACCACTGCCAGCCCCAGTACACGTAGCCCGACAGCGCGTAACAGCAGAACAGACTGAACAGAGTGATCGGCGGATCAGATGACACGAAGAACAGCAGGACGATCGCGACGATCATGACCCAGAACGGGACGCTGCGCGCGAGATGGAAGCTCTTGCCGCTGTAGAACGGCGCGCTCGACACCATCGTCAGACCCGCATAGACGGTCAGCCCGAACGCCACCCAGGGCATCCACGCCTCCCTGATGTGGAACTTGTTGTCGATGGCGAGCCAGACAAACCCGGCAATCAGCGCCGCCGCCGCGGGGCTCGGCAGGCCCTGGAAGAAGCGCTTGTCGATCACGCCGATGTTGGCATTGAAGCGCGCCAGCCGCAGCGCGGCACCGGCGCAGTAGACGAAGGCTCCGGCCCAGCCCCAGCGGCCGAGATCAGTCAGGATCCATTCGTACATCACCAGTGCCGGCGCCACGCCGAAGGAGGTCATGTCCGACAATGAATCGAACTGCTCGCCGAATGCGCTCTGCGTATGCGTCAGGCGCGCGAC
The DNA here is from genome assembly GCA_050258235.1 of Gemmatimonadota bacterium. GTDB lineage: Bacteria > Pseudomonadota > Gammaproteobacteria > Burkholderiales > Burkholderiaceae_F > JAKOQB01. Next base: position 6,117 of record JBLMYK010000293.1, read on the forward strand.
GCGGCCGTCCATTCCGTCCAGCACCATCGCGACGAAGATCGCGATCGCGGCCCACTCGAAACGCTGGTTCATCGCCTGCACGATCGCGAAGAAACCGGCGAACAGGGCGGCCAGCGTGAACAGGTTCGGCAGCAGGTAGATGCCACGCCGGCGTCGCGGCGGCACGATCTCTTCGCCCGCGCCGGGTGCGACGGACAAGCCGAACGGGCGCGGCTTGCGGCGGCGGAATCGCATCAGAGTTCCGCGAGAATGGTCGACGTGGCTGCCACCTTGTCGCCGACCGCCACCATGGGCCGCGCGGAAAGCGGCAGATAGACGTCCACGCGCGAACCGAAGCGGATGAAACCGTAGCGCTGCCCGCGCGCCAACCGGTCGCCCACCTTCACGTAGCACAGGATGCGGCGCGCAATCAGTCCGGCCACCTGCACGACGGTGATGCGCTCGCCGTTGAGCCGCAACACCATCGCGTTGCGCTCGTTCTCGGTCGACGCCTTGTCAAGATCGGCGTTGATGAACTTGCCGCCCCGGTAGTCGAGTCGCTCGACCGTGCCATCAGCCGGCGAGCGGTTGCTGTGCACATTGAACACGTTCATGAACACACTGATCAGCAGCGCGTCGCGATCGGTGTACGGGTCAGCTGCCCGGTCGACCTTCACGATGCGGCCATCGGCCGGCGCGAGCACAACGTTGACTTGGCTCGGGACCTCGCGTGGCGGATCGCGGAAGAACTGCGCCACGAAGATCAGCAGCAGCCACAGCGGCAAGGCCCACCACAGGCCGGCCAGCGCATGGATCAGGATTGCCGCGACGAGCGCGGCGGCAACGAAAGGCCAGCCTTCGCGCGCAAGCCATGGGTGCGGATAGGTCGACACGGATGCAGTCGTTCGAGCGCCAGGATCCAATGTTATCGGACGAAACTCGGCCAGCGCGCCGCGGTCATGGCGCGAGGAACCGGACCTTCGCCGAGACGGTGACCTGCTGCGTCGTCTGCCCGGGGTCAATCTGCGGCTCCACCACCGACTCCGCAGCTGCACCCGACATGCGCGCCATCGCGATCATCGGCGGGCGCACGCCGGTCGGGATGCCGAAATTCAGCTCCTCGATGCGCTGGCGCGCCACCGGGACACTCAGCGCCCGTGCAACCGCCGCCACGCGCGCATTGAGGTTGGCGATCGCGCGCTCGATCAATTCGCCCTCGACGCGCTCCCGCGTACCTTGAGACAGGCGAAACTCGATGCCGCCGAGCGCCAGCTGCTGCTGGCCGGCCGCGATCATCTTCGGCAGATTCGCGAGATCGGACGTCTTCACGTTGACGCTCTGCCGCGCGCGCCAACCGATGATCTTTCGCGCGGAGCCCGGCTGGTAGACCGGATAGCTGCCGTAACCCGAAGTCGCGACCGCCGCCTTCGGGTCGGCGCGCTTGATCGCCGCCACGCCATCGGCGATGCGCTGATTGACCAGAGATTGCGCGCGCGCGAGCTCCGGCTCCTGCTGCTCGAAGTAGAACGACAGTGCCGCTTCGTCGTTGGCGACCTCGAGCTCTGCCGCGCCGGTCATTACCAGCAGCGTTCCCTCGAAGCGCGCGGGCGGAGCCTGCGCGAACGCACTGCCGGCAACCACCGCCAGCGCGAGCGCTATCCGGCGCAGGTCCATCCCGATCCGATCCGTTCGGCCATTCGGCCTCTGCACGCCAGGGCGTCCGCGCGCCGTGTCAGTTGCGCGACCGATCGACGAGGCGATTCGCCTTGATCCAGGGCATCATCGCGCGCAGCTTTTCACCGACCTTCTCGATGTCGTGCTCGGCCATGAGCCGCCGCCGCGCGTGCAGCGTGGTCGCGCCCGCTCGGTTCTCGAGGATGAAGCTCTTCGCGTACTCGCCGGTCTGGATCCGATGCAGCGCGCGCTTCATCGCCGCCTTGGTTTCAGCAGTGATGATTTCGGGACCGGTCACGTATTCGCCGTATTCGGCGTTGTTCGAAATCGAGTAGTTCATGTTGGCAATGCCGCCCTCATACATCAGGTCGACAATCAGCTTCAGTTCGTGCAGGCACTCGAAGTACGCCATCTCCGGCGCATACCCGGCCTCGACCAGTGTCTCGAACCCGGTCTTCACCAGTTCGACGCAACCGCCGCACAGGACCGTCTGCTCGCCGAACAGGTCGGTTTCGGTCTCCTCGCGGAAGTTGGTCTCGATCACGCCCGCTTTGCCGCCGCCGATCGCCGCTGCATACGACAGTGCGATGTCGCGCGCGGCCCCCGAGGCGTTCTGGTGCACGGCGATCAGCATCGGCACGCCGCCGCCCTGCGCGTAGGTCGAACGCACCGTGTGCCCCGGCGCCTTCGGCGCGACCATGATCACGTCGAGATCCGCGCGCGGCTGGATCTGCCCGTAGTGGATGTTGAAGCCGTGTGCGAACGCGAGCGCTGCGCCGTTCTTGATGTTGGGCTCGATCGACTGCCGATAAACCTCGGGATGATTCTCGTCCGGCAGCAGGATCATCACGATGTCGGCGTCCTTGACTGCGTCGCCGACTTCCTTGACCTCCAGGCCCGCGTTGACCGCCTTGTTCCAGGACGCGCCCCCCTTGCGCAGCGCGACCGTGACCTTGACTCCCGACTCCTTCAGGTTCAGCGCGTGCGCGTGACCCTGCGAACCGTACCCGACGATGGCTATCTTCTTGCCCTTGACCAGCGAAAGATCGGCGTCCTTGTCGTAATAGACCTTCATGAGTTCCTCGTTGTCCGTTGTCCGTTGTCCGTTGTCCGTGCGCTGCAGCCGACCGATCGCCCATGGCTAAACGCGCAGGATCCGCTCTCCGCGCCCGATGCCCGAGCTGCCGGTGCGCACCGTCTCGAGGATCGACGCGCGATCGACTCCGCGAATGAACGCGTCGAGCTTTTCGGTGTTGCCGGTCAGTTCGATCGTGTAGGTGCGTTCGGTCACGTCGATGATGCGGCCGCGAAAGATGTCCGCCAACCGCTTCATCTCCTCGCGCTCCTTGCCGACCGCCCGCACCTTGATCAGCATCAGCTCGCGTTCGGTGAAGTCGCCCTCGGTCAGATCGACCACCTTGACGACCTCGATCAGCCGGTTTAGGTGCTTGGTGATCTGCTCGATCACGTCGTCGGAACCGACGCTGACGATCGTCATCCGCGACAGCGACGCGTCCTCGGTCGGAGCGACCGTCAGCGTTTCGATGTTATAGCCGCGCGCCGAGAACAGGCCGACCACCCGCGACAGCGCGCCGGGCTCGTTTTCCAGCAGGACCGAAATGATGTGACGCATTTCAGAGGTCCTCCGAGCCGAGCAGCATCTCTGTCAGCCCCTTGCCCGCCTTTACCATCGGCCAGACGTTTTCGGTCTGGTCGGTGATGAAGTCGATGAAGACCAGCCGGTCCTTGTACTTGCCGAACGCCTCGCGCAACGCCGGCTCCACGTCGGCCGGCCGCTCGATGCGCATGCCGACGTGGCCGTACGCCTCCGCAAGCTTCACGAAATCGGGCAGGGCGTCCATGTACGACTCGGAGTAGCGGCTGCCGTAGTCGATCTGCTGCCATTGCCGCACCATGCCCAGGTAGCGGTTGTTCAGGTTGCAGACTTTCGGCGTCAACCGGTACTGCTTGCAGGTCGACAGTTCCTGGATGCACATCTGGATCGATGCCTCGCCGGTGATCACGGCGATGTCCTTGCCCGGATTGGCCATCTGCGCCCCCATCGCATATGGGAGTCCCACGCCCATCGTGCCGAGTCCGCCCGAATTCAGCCAGCGGCGCGGCTTGTCGAAGCGGTAATACTGCGCGGCCCACATCTGGTGCTGGCCGACGTCGGAAGTGACGATCGCGTCGCCGCGCGTCACCTCCCACAGCTTCTCGATCACGAACTGCGGTTTGATGATGTCGGCAGCACGGTCGTACTTCAGGCAATCGCGCTTGCGCCAGTCGTTGATCTGCGTCCACCAGGCCTTCAGGGCCTCGGTGTTCGGTCGCGCCTCCGCCGCCTCGATCTGCGCGATCACGTCGATCAGGACCTCCTTGACGTCACCGACGATCGGGACGTCGACCTTCACGCGTTTGGAAATCGACGAGGGGTCGACGTCGATGTGAATGATCTTGCGCGGATTCTGCGCGAAGTGCCGCGGATTGCCGATTACGCGGTCGTCGAAGCGCGTTCCGACGGCCAGCAGCACGTCGCAGTGCTGCATCGCCATGTTCGCCTCGTACGTCCCGTGCATGCCTGGCATGCCGACGAACTTGGGATCGCTTGCCTTGAAGGCACCGAGTCCCATCAATGTGTTGGTGCACGGGTACCCGAGCAGATTGACGAGCCGGTTGAGCAGTTCCGATGAGTCCGACAGGATCACTCCGCCGCCCGTGTAGATCATCGGCCGCTCGGCCGAAAGAAGCAGCTGCACGGCCTTCTTGATCTGCCCCTGGTGGCCCTTGACGACCGGGTTGTACGACCGCATCGTCAGATCGCGCGGGTAGGCGTATTCGCACTTTGCGACCGTGACGTCCTTCGGAATGTCGACCAGCACCGGGCCGGGCCGGCCGCTGGCGGCAATGAAGAACGCCTTGCGGATCGTCGCCGCGAGTTCGCGCACGTCTTTGACCAGGAAGTTGTGCTTGACGCACGGCCGCGTGATACCGACCGTATCGCACTCCTGGAATGCATCCTGTCCGATTGCGTGCGTCGGCACCTGGCCGGAGATGATCACCACCGGAACCGAATCCATGTATGCGGTGGCAATCCCGGTCACCGCATTGGTCACCCCCGGACCGCTGGTCACGAGCGCCACCCCGATGCGGTTGCTGGAGCGCGAGTAAGCATCCGCCGCATGCACGGCCGCCTGCTCGTGCCGGACCAGGATGTGCTGGAACTTGTCCTGCTTGAAGATCTCGTCGTAGATGTAGAGGACGGCACCGCCCGGGTAGCCGAAGACGTGCTCGACGCCCTCCTCCTGCAGACACCGGACGACGATCTCGGCGCCTGTCAATGTCTCTGGCTTTTGGGCCGCGTGATGGGGTTCGCTGCGCATTTCCGCGCTGATCGACTGCATTGGTACTGCTCCTCTCAAGGTCCTGCTGGAAATTGATTGGATGCCGTTCCATATCCGCTCGTGACGGACGGTGCGGCCCTGCGCGTTTAGCTATGAAACAACCGGATGGGCTGAGATCGAGCTAAGCCTCTTGTGATGCAAGAACCTATCACGATACTGCAGTGCACCAGCTTGGGCAAATCGTGCCGTGTGCTGCGCAATGGTCCGCACCTGCTCTGATAGGATTCCGCGCCGCCCTGACCTTACCGCTGACCGCTGGCGTGCTCGCCTGCCGCATGGCCCTCGTGGATGGCCACTCGAGAAGAACTGTCTGAATTCCTCGCCAGCGTCGAACGTCGCGCCTTCAAACAGGCCGCCTTTGCCGTGCGCGACGACGATGCCGCACTGGATATCGTCCAGGACGCGATGATCAAGCTTTCCGAAAGCTACGGCGATCGGCCCGCGGCTGAACTGCCGCTGCTGTTCACGCGCATCCTGCAGAACACGATTCACGACCACTTTCGTCGGCAGAAGGTCCGGTCGACGTGGACCACGCTGTTCTCCGCCCTGACGCCCGCCGATGACGATGAAACCGACCCCCTGGAAACCCTGGAGGCGCTGGCCGGTTCGCAGGCGGCAGAAAGCGCCGCTGACCACGTTTCCCGGGAGCAGGTGGTCGCGATCATCGAGGAGGAAATCGCCAAGCTGCCCGCCCGTCAACGAGAGGCGTTCCTGCTGCGTTACTGGGAAGACTTCGATGTTGCGGAAACGGCGGCGGCGATGGGCTGTTCAGAAGGCAGTGTGAAGACCCATTGTTCGCGTGCCACTCATGCCCTCGCGCGCGCCTTGCGTGAACGGGGAGTTTCGCTATGAACGAGACAGAATTTGCCTACCGCATCCGCCAGGCCCTGAACGAGGGTGCCGACCGGCTCGACTATCGGACCGTCTATCGGCTCGAGCAGGCACGCCAGAGCGCATTGGCTCGGCATCAAGCGGCAGGCGCCGAAGCGACCGTATGGGTGCCGTCCCTGCAGATGGCCGGTGCCGGCGCCGGGGGGGCATCCGGGCGGGGGGGCTTCTGGACATGGCTGCACCGTGCCGGACTGGTTGCGCCGATCCTGGCCCTCGTCATTGGATTCGTCGGGATCTACCAGTGGCAACGAACGCAGACGATCGAGCGTCTGGCCGACCTCGACTTTGCTGTCTTGCTGGACGAAACGCCGATCGACACGTTCGCCGACTCCGGATTCGGCGTCATGCTGACAAGCCAACCGCGCACGAACTAGCATGTAAAGTTCCGCCGTGCCCGCCAGACTCCTTCAGATCTGTTTCGCCGTGGCCGCTGTTGCGGCCACGGTCCTTTTCGCGCCAGCCGAGGGACAAACACCGCCATCGTCCCCGGGCAAGAAGGCGGCTGCCGCGACGCCCCGGACGAGCAAGCCGGCATGGAACGACCTGACGCCGGCCCAGAAAGAGGCGCTCGCGCCCCTGGCGCAGGACTGGAACAGCTTCGACGGCGACCGCAAGCAGAAATGGCTGACCGTCGCCCGGCGATACCCGCAACTCACGCCGGATGGGCAGGCGCACCTGCATCAGCGGATGGCCGAATTTGTGAAGCTGTCGCCCGAGCAGCGCCGCAACGTGCGCGAGAATTTCCGCAGGGCATATGAGTTGCCGCTTGACCAGCGGCAGGCGCTGATCCAGGAGTACAAGGACCTCCCGCCCGAGCGCAAGCGGGAGCTTTCCGACAAGGCCAGGGCGCGGTCATCGGCAGCCGCGGCACCGAGGACGCTGCGCGAGAGCCGGCATCCGGCGGAACAGAAGAAGACCGAGTCCAGATAACCGCGTTGCCGGCGTTGCTCGACTGATCCCATGCGTCGGCCCGGGACCTCGCCATCCAATGACGCCCCCGCCCCGGGGCTGGCGCTGCGCGCTGCGTCGATGATCTACGAAGCGGTATTGCTGTTCGGCGTCTCGTTCATCGTCAGCTACGCGCTGCTTGCCGCCATGCGCTGGACCTATCCTCTGGCCGGGTATCAGCGCTGGATCCTGCAGGCGGTGCTCTTCGTTGTCTTTGGTGCGTATTTCGTCTATTGCTGGACGCGCAGCGGCCAGACTTTGGCGATGAAGTCGTGGCACCTGCGGGTCGTCGACCGCAACGGCCTATCCCCGTCGCCGGCGACCGCGATCCTTCGCTATCTGTTGGCGTGGACGCTGTTCCTGCCCGGCCTGATCCTTGGCGCGCTGTTTCCCAAGCACGTCGGCTGGGATGCGCTGGCACTGACCGCGAGCGTCGTGGCAATGACCCTGCTTGGCCGCGCGCATGCCGGGGGACAGCTGCTGCACGATCGCCTGCTCGGCACGCGCGTCATCCGCGAGCCTCGGGCCTGAACGCACGTGCCGGTTCGCCTGCGAACAGGGATTCCATCAGCGCGGTCTCCCGCGCGCGAATCGTGTCCAGGAATTCGCTGGCCGGGCCCATTGCCCGGAAGGCGTCGAAGCCACTCTGCAGGAATTGATGCAGGTGGCCCAGCCCGGCCGCCTCCGCTGGTCCGCGCATCATGTGCAGCATTGGCGCCAGCAACGGAATGCGCGCCACCCGCTCCAGCGACCGGCCGATGCGATCGATGGTCTCGATCTGGTGCTCGCGCTCCGCACGCGTCCCGGCGACACGGTAAGCGGCGGCATACCCGTCATCGCTGACCGGAAGGGACACGAGACGTGCGACGCGCGCATCGAGCATTTCGGACAGTTCATCGAGTTCGACCGCCAGTGCCATCGTCTGCACCGCCCGTTCGGGCAGCATGCTCGCGAGCTTGGCGACCACGCGCAGCGCCTCCTGGTCGCGCTGCGAGAAATCCTTCGCGCCGTACAGCTCCGCAAGAAAGAATTCGCACGCTGGCGCAAAGCGTGGCTGCGCGAGCAGATCGGAATACGTACGTCGCAGCCGGTCGGCCTGCCAGTGCTTGACTGCACGCCACCGGGCGGCGAGATCGCTGCCGAGGTCGAGCTCTCGCCGCAGTTCGATGACCCGCCTCAATGCTGCGGCGAGTCGGTCTCTCGAAGAGAGGGTTTCATTCATCTCGGCGTTTCGTTTAGACGAGCTGTTCTACCGCCGCTTTCTACAATTCGACCAGAGGATACGTGAGCAGATTGCGATTCGATTTGACATGCGGCGACGGACGTTTCTGAGGGTCGGCCTCGCCGGCAGCGCGTTGCTCGCCGCGGCTGGCGGCGCCGCGCTCTTGCTGCGGCGAGCCGCGCCCGATGCGGCCAGTATCGATGACACCCGCATCGTTCTACGCGCCGTGATGCCCGCGTTCCTGGCCGGTGCGCTGCCTTCCGATGAGGCGGCACGGACGCGCGCGCTCGAAGCCGGTCTGCAACGAACTCTGGCGACGATCGCCGGACTGCCACCGTCCACGCGTGCTGAACTCGGCGAGCTGTTCGTCCTGCTCGCATCCGCACCGGGCCGATGGCTTGCCGGCGTCGACCGCTGGGAAGCGGCGAACGTCGACCAGGTCAGCGCGTTTCTGCAGCGCTGGCGCACCCACTCGTTCGACCTCTTCGAAGCTGGCTACCACGCCATGCATGACCTCGTGCTCGGCCCGTATTACGCCGATCGATCGACGTGGGATGCGATCGGCTACCCGGGACCGATTCGCATATGACGAGCAAGGTTGCCCTCGCCAGCGCGGACCCTGTGGCTGCCGGACTGGCGCGCGGCTGGAAGGTGGTCGATGCACCGGTGTTGAACGGTTCGACCCGCGTTGAATGCGACGTGGTCGTGATCGGCACCGGCGCTGGCGGCGGGGTGAGCGCCGAACTGTTGAGCAAGGCGGGTCTGGACGTCGTTCTGGTCGAGGAAGGACCGCTCAAAAGCTCGCGCGATTTCAAGAACATGCTCGAAGCAGAGGCCTATCCCAGCCTGTACTTCGACTCGGCCGCCCGCAAGACCAGGGACAAGGCAATCAACATCCTGCAGGGGCGCGCCGTCGGCGGATCGACCACGGTCAACTGGACGTCCAGCTTCCGTACACCGCCCGCCACGCTGGCCTACTGGCGCGAGCGGTTCGGCCTGCGGGATTACACGGTGCAGGAACTGGCGCCTTATTTCGAGCAGGCCGAGGCCCGGCTTGGCGTGGCGCTTTGGGAAGTGCCGCCAAACGAGAACAACGCCATCTTGCAGCGCGGAGGGGCCCGGCTCGGCATCCCGATGCATGGCATTCCGCGCAACGTACGAGGTTGCTGGGATCTGGGCTACTGCGGGGTCGGCTGCCCGGTGAACGCCAAGCAGTCGATGCTGGTGACGACGATCCCCGCCGCGCTCGATCGCGGTGCGCGGCTCTACACGCGACTGCGGGCGCAACGTTTCGAATTCGACGGCAACCGAATCGCGCGGCTCGTCTGCGCCGCGCTGGGCGCTGACGGCCTGACCGAAAGCGGCGCAACTGTCGAAATCCGGGCGCGCCATTACGTGGCGGCGGGAGGCGCCATCAACACCCCGGGATTGCTGCTGCGCTCCAGCGCGCCAGATCCGTACCAGCTGCTCGGTCGGCGAACCTTCCTGCATCCCACGGTGATCTCGGCCGCGATGTTCGAGCAGAGCGTGGAAGCGTACGCCGGGGCGCCGCAAAGCATCTACTCCGATCATTTCCTGCAGACCGATGCGATCGACGGTCCGCTCGGCTTCAAGCTCGAATCGGCGCCGCTGCATCCGGTGATCTACGCATCGACCCTGCACGGCTTCGGCCCCGCGCATGCGCAGCTGATGAGTGGATTTGCGCATGCGCAGGTGATTCTTGCGCTGCTGCGTGACGGCTTCCATCCGGAAAGCCGCGGCGGGCGCGTGGAGCTGCGCCGCGACGGCGGCCCCGTGCTCGATTACCCGTTGAATGATCCGATCTGGGAGGCGGCGCGACGTGCCCTGACGGTGATGGCCGAGATCCAGTTCGCCGCAGGCGCCGTTACCGTTTATCCCGTACATGAGCTTGCGGCCGGTTACCGGACATTCGGTGACGCGACGCAAGCGATCGCACAGTTGCCGATGAAACCGCTGCTCATGCGCGTGGTCAGCGCACATGTGATGGGCGGCTGTCCGATGGCTGCTTCGGAGCGAAACGGCGTGACCGATGCGCGTGGGCGCCACTTCCAGATCGAAAACCTCTCGGTGCACGACGCATCGCTCTTTCCCACGTCGATCGGTGCCAACCCTCAGCTATCGATCTTCGCCATCGTCAACCGGATCACGCAGCAGCTTGTGGCCGAGCTGACCGGTTCGAGAGCGCCGGCGCTCGACTGACCGTCCCGTGCCGGCTAAAGTGGCCGGCCATGTCCACCGCCCCTGAACCTGCCGTACCACGGCGCGTGCTGCCGACGATCGCGGGCGCGCAGCTTGCTGGCACCTCTCTCTGGTTCGCGGTCAACGCGGTACTGCCTGATCTGCAGCGCGAAGCGGCGCTGCCGCCGACAGCGCTCGGCGGCCTGACGTCGGCGATTCAGCTCGGTTTCATTGCCGGCACCCTGGTGTTCGCGCTGCTGACGATCGCCGACCGCTTCTCGCCGCGGCGCGTTTTCATGCTGTGCGCCTTCCTGGGCGCGATCTTCAACGGGCTGGCGATCGGACTCGCGCACAGCTATGCGGCGCTGCTGCTGTTGCGTTTCGCGACCGGATTCTTCCTCGCCGGCATCTATCCGGTCGGGATGAAGATCGCGGCCGCGTGGTATTCGCGCGGCCTCGGTGCTGCGCTCGGAGTGCTGATCGGCGCGCTCGTGCTTGGCACGGCGATGCCGCACGGCCTGCGCGCGCTCGGCGCCGCCTGGCCGTGGCAGGACGTGATGCTGGCGGTCTCGCTGATCTCCGCCGTCGGCGGTGCCGTGCTCTACTGGCTGGTCCCGGACAGCCCGCACTTGCCGCGTGCGGCGAGAATCAACCCTGCCGCGCTCAGCGCAATCTGGCGCGATCCGAAGGTGCGCGCATCCGCATTTGGCTACTTCGGCCACATGTGGGAGCTTTACGCAGTGTGGGCGCTGCTGCCGCTGATCGTGGCAACTCGCATCGGCCCCCAGTTCGTGTCCGCAGCGGCGTTCGGAATCATTGCTGCAGGCTTCATCGGCTGTGCTGGCGGCGGCTGGCTGGCGCTGCGCTTCGGCAGTGCGCGCGTGGCAGCTGTGCAACTCGCCAGCAGCGGGCTGTGCTGCCTGCTGGCTCCTCTGCTGCTTGAGGCAACTTTGCCACTCTTCTGGGCCTGGCTCGCCGTGTGGGGCATCACGGTGGTCGGCGATTCTCCCCAGTTCTCGTCCCTGACCGCGCTGAACTCGCCGCGCGACGCGGTCGGCAGCGTGCTGACATTCGTCAACAGCATCGGATTTGCGATCACCATTGTCAGCATCCAGGTCTTCGCCGGCGCTGCGACTTCAACGCCGCTGGCGCACCTGCTGCCCTGGCTGGCGATCGGGCCGGCGATCGGCCTGTACGCGATGCGTCCGCTTCTGCGCGAGGCGCCGGCCTAGTCGCGCGGCCGATAGCCGCGCGGGATGGATCCCAGCAACCGCTTCGTGTACTCATGCTGCGGCGACTGATAGATGATCTCGGCCGCACCGCGTTCGACGATTTCGCCCTGGCTCATCACAAGGATGTCGTCGGCCATGTACTTGACCACGGCCAGATCGTGGCTGATGAAGATGTAACTGATGCCGAACTCGTCCTGCAGATCCAGCAGAAGGTTCAAGACGGTCGCCTGCACCGACACATCGAGGGCTGATACCGATTCATCGCAGATGATCACGTCGGGCTGCATCGACAGCACGCGCGCAATCGCGATCCGCTGCCGCTGTCCGCCGGAAAACTCGTGCGGATATTTGTGAATGCTGTCGGCGGCGAGCCCGACGCGGCGGACGAGCGCCGCTGCCCGTTCGAGGCGCTCCCCGTCATTCGCACCGATGCGGTGGACCCGCATCGGCTCGATCAGGATCTGGCCGACCGTGAAGCGCGGGTTCAGCGATGCGAACGGATTCTGGAAGATGATCTGGATGCGGCGGCGATACGACATCATTTCCGTGTCCGGCAGCGACAGCAGCTCGGTGCCGTCGTAGTACACCTGCCCCGCGGTGGCGTCGATCAGCCGCATCAGCAGCATGCCGATCGTGGTCTTGCCCGACCCCGACTCTCCGACGACGCCGAGCGTTCGGCCGCGCGACAGCGTAAACGAAGCCTCCTTGACCGCCTCGATCGTCTTGTGCGCGAACAGCCCCGTCTTCAACCGGTACTCCTTGCGCAGCCCTCTGGCCTCGATCAGGGGACGCGGCGCCGGCGGGCGCGTGCCGCGCGGCTCGGCGACGAAGATCGGTCGCCCGCTCCCACCCATGAAGTCATCGATCACCGGCAAACGCTTCGGTCGCACGTCCAGGCGCGGCCGGCACGCGAGCAGCGCGCGTGTATACGCGTCCTGCGGCGTGGCAAAGATCCGATCGACACCACCTGATTCCCGCACCACGCCGTCGCGCATCACGACCACGTGATCGGCGATTTCGCCGACGACCCCCAGGTCGTGACTGATGAAGAGCACGGACATGCGGCGCCGATCCTGCAGGTTGGCGATCAGCTCCAGGATCTGCCGCTGCACCGTCACATCGAGTGCCGTGGTCGGCTCGTCGGCGATCAGCAGCTTCGGCTCGCAGGCGATCGCCATCGCGATCATCACCCGCTGCTGTTGGCCGCCCGACAGCTCGTGCGGGAAGCTCGCCATGCGCACGCGCGGCTCGGGGATGCCGACTTCCGTCAGCACTTCGATCACGCGATCGCGCGCCTGCGCGCGTGTCAAACCCATGTGAAGCCGCAGAACTTCCCCGATCTGGTCGCCGACCGTGAACACCGGGTTCAGTGACGTCATCGGTTCCTGGAACACGACGCTGATTTCCCGGCCGCGTATGCGGCGCAGGCGCTCGACCGGCTCGGCCAACAGATCGCGTCCGCCGAAATGCACCTGGCTCGATTCGCCGATGATCGCGTTCTCGGGCAGCAGGCGGACGATCGACATCGCGGACACGCTCTTTCCCGAACCCGACTCGCCGACCAGCGCAACGGTCGAGTTCTCCGGAATGTCGAGGCTGATGCCCCTCACGGCTTCGGCGACGCGGGTCTTTCCGAGCCGGAACGACACGTGCAGATCGCGCACGCTGACCAGATTCGTCACGCGTTATCCCCGCCTACCTCAGCTTCGGGTCGAGCGCATCGCGCAACGCATCGGTCAGCAGCGAGAACGCGGTGACGAAGGTAGCCATGAAGAGCGTCGCGGCCGCCAGTTGCCACCAGTAGCCCAGCACGAGCTCGGACTGCGCCTCCGACAGCATCGTGCCCCACGATACCTGGTCGATCGGCACGCCCAGCCCGAGAAACGACAGGATCACCTCGGCCTTGATGAACCCGACCACCAGCAGCGACATGCGCACCAGCACGACGTGACTGACATTGGGCAGGATGTGCACGAACATGCGGGGCACATGCGATACGCCGATCGCTTCGGCGGCGCGCACGTACTCGCGCGTGCGATGCTTGATGTATTCGGCCCGCACCTGCCGGTACATTCCCGTCCAGCCTGCGAGGCCCAGGATCAGCACCACGGTGCCAATGCCGCGTCCGAAAACCGCGGCAAAAGCGAAGATCAGCAGGATGTCCGGCACGGACGTGAAGACGTTGTAGATCCACTCCAGAAGATCGCCGGTCCGGCCTCCGGCATAGCCGGCGAGCGCGCCCAGCACGGTGCCGATCAGAGTAGCGAGCAGCGCGGCGAATACGCCGACGAAGATCGAGATCTCCGCGCCCTTGATCGCCTTCGCCAGCACGTCGCGCCCGAGCCGGTCCGCGCCGAACGGCAGCGTTTGCGCCTTCGGCGTCTCGGTGACCTGGATCTTGGCCGCCCGCTCGGCCCATTCCTTGTACTTCGGCGCCAGCGGATCGATGTCCGACAGGTCGACCGGCTTCGCATCCTTCGGCACCAGCGACAGCGGGTCGGTACCCGCCTGTTTGGGCGCCGGACCGACGAAGGTCGGCGGCGCGTTCGGCACGCCGACCTCCTTCTGCCAGTCCTTTGCGACCAGACCCAACGCGGAAGCCAGAACCAGCAGGAGGAAGGCGACCACGACTGCGAGCGACGTCATGCCCACGCGGTCGTTGCGCAGGCGTCGCCAGGCGGCGATCCACACGCCCTCGGAGCGAGCCGGCTCGGCCGCGGCGTACGAGGAAACGATCGCCGTCACCGCAGCACCACGCGCGGATCGACCGCCTTGTACAGGATGTCGGCGATCAGGTTGATGAACATCGTCAGCACCGCGAGATACACCGTCACCGCCTGGATCACCGGATAGTCGCTGCGGTTGACGGCCAGCAGCACTTCGCGCCCGAGCCCGGGGATCGAAAAGAAGGTCTCGATCAGGAAGGAGCCGATGAAAATGCCGGGCAGCTGCACGCTGACGTTGGTCAGGACCGGGATCAGAGCGTTGCGCAGCACGTGCTTGAACAGGATGCGGTTCTCGCTGACGCCCTTGGCGCGCGCGGTGCGCACGTAATCGTTGCCCAGCTCGTCAAGGAAGAAGCTGCGATACAGCCGCGTCTGCGGCGCCAGGCCGACAAACACCGCGAGCATCACCGGCAGCACCGCGTAGGTGGTCAGATTGGTCCAGGTGCTGTCGGTCCACCCCTGCACCGGGAACCAGCCGAGATAGAAGCCGAACAGCCACTGGCCGACGATGATGTAGACGAGGAACGAGATCGACAGCATCACGGTCGTGATCACCATGATCGTCCGGTCGGTCAGCGATCCCCGCACGTAGGCCACCGCCATCGCGGCGCAGACGCCGAGCAGCACGTCAAGCAGAAGGATCGGGATCATCACCGTCAGCGTCGCCGGCAAGCGGGTGGCGAAGATGTGGCTGACCGCCTCGCTCGTCGCCCAGGAGTTGCCCCAGCTGAAGCTGAAGATCGACCGCACGAAGATCCACAGCTGCACGTACCAGGGATCGTTCAGGCCGAGTTGCTGTCGAATCGCCTGGATCTGCTCCGGCGTCGCCAGCAGTCCGCCGAGGATCTCGGCCGGATCGCCGCCGAAGAACTTGAACAGGAAGAAGACCAGCAGGATGACGCCCGCCAGCGTCGGGATCATCTGCCATAGTCTGCGTAAGATGTACGCGGTCACGTTTCCTGCACGCCGTGGCGTTCCGTGGTGAGGCTCGATCGCGCCGGCACGCGGCCCGCGCTGCACGAAAGGCGGGCATTATGCCGCGTGCACCTCGCGGCATCGAAGGATGTGATCAACCGAAACCCTGCCGTTCCTACCGGATGCCAGAAATCTCCCGCTCCCGACGTGCGTTGATGCAGACGCTGCTGGCGCTGCCGGCGAGCGCCGGCGCAGCCTTGCACGCGCAGGCGGCAGCGCAGCCGAAGGTGCTGCGCTACGCGTTCGAAGTCGCCGAGACCGGCTTCGATCCGGTGCAGCTCTCTGACCTTTATTCGCGCATCGTCACCGCGCACGTCTTCGAGGGCTTGTACCGCTATGACTATCTGGCGCAGCCGTTCAAGATCAAGCCGTGCACGGCGGCGGCGCTGCCCGAAGTGTCGGACGATTTCACGGTCTGGACCATTCGCCTGAAGCCCGGGATCAACTTCCAGGACGATCCGGCATTCAGGGGCGCAAAGCGCGAATTGGTCGCCGCCGACTATGTCTATGCGTTCAAGCGCTTCTTCGACCCGCGCTGGAAGGCGCCTGCATACGCGACTCTGGCAGAGCAGCAGATCATCGGCATCGACACGCTGCGCGACGCCGCGCTGAAGGACAGGCGCCCGTTCGATTACGACCGGCCGGTCGAGGGGCTGCGCGCGCTGGACCGCTACGCGCTGCAGTTCCGGCTCAAGGAGCCGCGCCCGCGCTTTCTGCAGGTGATCGCCGGCGGCGACCTGTACGGTGCGGTCGCGCGCGAGATCGTGGAGGCTTACGGCGACGAGATCATGGGCCATCCGGTCGGCACCGGGCCGTTCCGGCTCGCCGAATGGCGGCGTTCCTCGAGGATCGTGCTGCAGCGTAATCCCGGCTACCGCGAGGAGCTGTGGGACGAGGAACCGAACCCCGGCGACGCCGACGCCAATGCGCTCGCACAACGGCTGCGTGGCCGCCGGCTCCCACTGATCGATCGCGTCGAGATCTCGATCGTCGAGGAGTCCCAGCCGCGCTGGCTGTCATTCCTGAACCGGCAGTTCGACCTGATGGAGCGGTTGCCGTACGAGTTCGTCGACATCGCGGCGCCGAATGGCCGGCTCGCACCGAATCTAGCGCGCCAGGGCGTGCAGATGGCGCGCGTGCTGAATTCCGATGTCACCGTGACCTATTTCAACATGGAGCATCCGGTCGTCGGCGGCTATTCACCGGAGAAGGTGGCGTTACGGCGTGCGATCTGCCTGGCGATCAACGTCGAACAGGAGATCCGGCTCTATTGGCGCGGGCAGGCGATCCCGGCGCAGTCGCCGGTCGCACCGCACCTGACTGGCTACGACCCGCGCTTCCGCAGCGAGAACGGCCAATTCAATCTCGCGCGCGCCAAGGCACTGCTCGACATGTTCGGCTACATCGACCGCGATGGCGACGGCTGGCGCGAGCAACCCGACGGCTCACCGCTGGTACTGGAGTGGGCCACGACGCCGGATCAGCGCGCGCGGCAGCGCGATGAGCTGCGCCGCAAGGATCTGACCGCGCTCGGCGTACGAATCGACTTCAGGCCCGCCAAGTGGCCCGAGAATCTGAAGAACGCGCGCGCGGGCAAGCTGATGGTGTGGAGCCTCGGCTATTCGGCGGCGGCACCCGATGGCCAGCCGGCGTTCGACCGTGGTGCTTCCGTGCACGTCGGCAGCCAGAACCTGGCACGCTTTCGCAGCAGGGAGTTCGACGCCATCTACAACCGGATGCGCGAGATTCCCGACGGGCCGGAACGCGAGCATCTCTTCCTCGAAGGCAAGCGCCGGATGATCGCGTACGCGCCGTACAAGTATCACGTGCATCGCATCCTGACCGATCTTTCGCATCCCTGGCTGATCGGCTTCCGGCGCCAGCTGTTTTCGTCGGAGTGGTGGCAGTATGTCGATATCGACGCCGACGCGCAGGCAAGGGCGGCGGGATGAGCCGGCGCGACTTCATGCGTGCGGCGGGCGCACTCGGTGTGCTGAGCGCGCTCGAACACGCGCGCGCGACGGGGGCAAGCGCCGATCGCACCTTCCGCTGGGCCCTGCCCGCCGGCGAAACCGGATTCGATCCGGTGCAGATCAACGACCTGTATTCCAACTACGTGGTGTCGAATATCTTCGAGGCGCCGCTGCAATACGACTATCTGGCGCGGCCGGTGGTTCTGCGGCCGCGCACCGCGGTTGCGCTGCCCGAGATCTCGAGCGACTTCCGCACCTTCACCGTCCGCATCCGTCCCGGCATCTACTTCCAGGACGACCCGGCATTCAAGGGCAGGCGGCGCGAACTGGTCGCCGCCGATCATGTGTACCAGCTGAAGCGCACGGCCGATCCGCGCTGGAAGTGCCCGATCTACCCGAGCCTGCAGAGCGCTCAGATCATCGGCCTGGCTGAACTGCGCAAGCTGGCGCTGGATACCGGCCGCTTCGACTATGACGCCGAAATCGAGGGCATCCGTGCGCTCGACCGTTACACGTTCCAGGTCCGGCTCGCAGAGCCGAGCCCGCGCTTCCACGAGAACCTTGCCGACGCTCGCCCGTTCGCCGGCGTGGCGCGCGAGGTGGTCGACACATACGCAAGCGACATCATGGGCCATCCGGTCGGCACCGGACCATTCCGCCTCGTGCAGTGGAAACGCTCGTCACGCATCGTGCTCGAACGCAACCCGACGTTTCGGGATGAGTTCTACGATGCACAGCCCGCCGCCGCGGATCTCCGCAGCCAGGAGATCCTCGCGCGGCTGAAGGGCCGCAAGCTGCCGATGATCGACCGCGTGGAAATCGAGGTGATCGAGGAGAGCCAGCCGCGCTGGCTCTCGTTCCTGAACGGTCAGCAGGACACCGTGAACGTTCCGCTCGAGTTCATCAACGTCGCTGCGCCGAACGGCCAGCTCGCACCGGCGCTCGCCCGGCATGGCATCCAGCTCGACCGCGCGCTGAGCCCGGACGTGACGATCACCTACTTCAACATGGACGATCCGCTCGTCGGCGGCTACACCCCCGACAAGGTCGCGTTGCGCCGGGCGATCTCGCTTGGCTATGACGTGGGCGAAGAGATCCGGCTGATCCGGCGCGGCGCGGCGATTCCCGCCCAGTCGCAGGTGCCGCCGCTGACCTCTGGCTACGATCCCGCGTTCGTCAGCGAGATGAGCGAATTCGATCTGGCCAGGGCACGCGCGCTGCTCGACGTCTACGGCTATGTCGACCGCGACGGCGACGGCTGGCGCGAGACGCCGGACGGTGCACCCCTGCTGCTGGTCGTGGCGAGCCAGTCGAGCCAGATCGAGCGCGCCTTCAATGAATTGTGGAAGCGCCATATGGACCGGCTGCAGATCCGTGTCGATTTCAGGATCAATCAGTGGCCGGAGAATCTGAAGGCCGGGCGCGCCGGCAAGCTGATGATGTGGCAGCTCGGCAATTCGGCGACCTCATCCGATTCGGATGACTTCCTCGCATTCGGCGCCAGCCGCGCGATCGGCGGCGCGAACTTCGCGCGCTTCAGGCGGCCCGAATACGACGAGCTGTACGACCGCCAGCGCCGAATGCCCGACGGCCCGGAGCGTGACGCCATCATCCGCGAGATGAAGCGGCTCTTCGTCGCCTGGATGCCGTACAAGGTCCACGTCCACCGCATCACCAACGACCTGTCGCACCCCTGGCTGATCGGCTTCCGGCGCCACCCCTTCGCGCGCGACTTCTTCAAGTGGATCGACATCGATCCGGCGGCGCGCGGGCGCGCTTGAGCCAGAGGTGCCAGCGCTGAACCGTCGTTCGCTGCTCATCTGGAATCGGGTCGATATCGATATTGAGCGACAGGGGCCGGGATGACACTCGCCACCTACCTGCGCTCGTGCCTGCTGATCGTTGTCATTGCCGCGGCAGCGCTGGCGGCCGGATCGCTGCCGGAAACTGCACCCAGATGGTTGCCCGTGGCTATCGGCATCGCGGCCCCATTCCTGTTCGCGCCCGCCGCGATTGCAATCGAATTCACCGCCGGCGCGATCCTCGATCCGCAGCTGCCACGCAGCGCACGGGGAGACGTCGTGCGCGTGTGGTGGCAGGAAACCGTGGCGAACTGGCGCGTGTTCCTGTGGCGGCAGCCGTTCACGGCGCGAGCCGATGGCCCGATCACGCCCGACCCGCAGCGCTGCGCCGTATTGCTGATCCATGGCTACCTCTGCAACCGCGCGATCTGGCGGCCGATGCTCGAAGCCGGCGTCCTGCGCGAATTCAATGTGGCCAGCGTGAATCTGCAGCCGGTGTTCGGCAGCATCGAGCATTACGCCGATGTCATCGACATCGAACTCGATCGCCTGTTGCGCGCAAGCGGCGCTACCCGCGCCGTTCTCATCGGTCACAGCATGGGAGGGCTGGCAGCACGCGCCTACCTGCAGCGCCACGGCGATGCGCGTGTCGCGCGCGTGATCACGCTCGCCACGCCCCATCACGGCACGATCTTCGCGCGCCTCGGCATCGGCGCGGTCACGCGGCAGATGGCCCGCGGATCGGCATTCCTCGCGGATCTGGCCGCAGGCGAAACGCCGGCGCTGCGCGCGCGCTTCGTCTGCGTCGCGACGCGCGACGACAACCTGATCGTGCCGCGATCGAGCCCCTTGCTCGCCGGATCGACCCGGCACGTGCTCGCGGGTGTCGGGCATCTGGCGCTGATCGAGGATCCGCGCGCGTGGCGGATCGTGGCCGACGAGATCCGTTCAGGCTGCTGCGCGCAGTAGCCCGCTTGGCCGTACGCATTCAATGCTCGCCGGCAGCCGCTGCGGATCGAACTCGTCAGAGGCCAGCCACCGATACTCGGCGACGCGAAAGGCGCCGATCGGATCGTTCGGCTCTGCGCGCGTTGCCGGGTGGCACATCCAGATCGCGCCGTCCTTCAGCGTGCGCAGCCACTTGGCGGCAAGCGTGGCGAAGTCCACGCCGGGCGCATACCGATAGGCGCCGACGAAGTCCAGGTTGGTCGGCCAGCCGCACCCGTTGAGCTGCGTGCGCAGGCTGCGTCCGCCGAGCAGCGCCAGCAGGTGCAGCTTACCGTCGCCCGCGGTCGACACCGTGTTGCGGATCAGCGGTCGCCGGCTGCCGTAGCGCGCGGCCAGCTCTCCCAGCAGCGCGTCTCGTATCAGCGGGAACTGATGCACGTGCTGATGGCCGTCGATATAGGCCGGGATGCACTTGAACGCGGCTTCGAAGCGAGCCAGCTGTGCCTTCAGTCGCCGCACGACATCGACGGGCTGCAACGCCTGCAGCCAGCTGAACGCAATCACCTTCGGCAGAGAGCCAATGCGCGGCGCACCCGGAAACGCTTCGGTCAGGTTGAAGTGCAGTCCGATATCGGCCCGCGAAGCGCGCTCCCGCAATGGCGGCGCTGCGGCACTGAAGCGAGGCGCATCGACCATGCAGCTCGTGCCGCCGAGCCGCCCCAGGTCGATCAACGCGAGTATCGCCTCGTCGACGGCAGCGTTATAGCCGTAGTCATCTGCGCACAGCGCGACGCGACGCGCCATCAGCGCGCCCTCCGGAAAGCCCAGAAGCGGCTCAGCATGAAAGTCATCGCCGCTACGCCGATCAGCACGATCGCCAGCGCCACGTCGTAGCGCAGAGCCGTATGGGTCAGCAGCCAGTGGTACGCGGCCGCGTTGGTCAGGAATCCGGTCAGCGAAACAAGGAAGAACGACGGCAGTGCCCGCATCAGCGGCGCCGCGTGCGCCGCGAAAGTCCAGCGCCACTGGCCGAGGAAACTGACCGTGAACGCCACCAGGAATCCGACCACGTTCGCCAGTTGGGGATCGATCGCGAGCCCGCGCACGCAGGCGACGGCAACCACGAAATGCGTCGCCGCCGCGGCCACACCGACCAGGCCGAAGCGAACGAGCTGTCCGATCATTGATGGGTCAGGCGCTGCAGGGCCGAAGCAACTTCGCCCTCACGCAACGGACTGTAGTCGTCCAGCCGTGCGACAAGATAGGTCGGGCGCCGCTTCACCTCGTCGTACACGCGGCCGAGATACTCGCCGAGAACGCCGATCGAAATCAGCTGGATGCCGGCGAAGAACAGCACCGACGCGGCCAGGGTCGCGAAACCCTGGATCGGCTGGCCGAAGAAGATGCGTTCGATGACGATCCAGGTACCCCACACGAAGGCAAGCAGCGCGATCACCGCGCCGATGGCGCCGCCGATACGCAGCGGCAGGTTGGAGAAGGCAGTGATGCCGGTCAGCGCAAGCGACTGCAGGCGGCGCATGCTGAACGACGTTCTGCCGCCGGCGCGCGGCCTGACCTCGAACGGGATTCCGATCGAGCGGAATCCTACCCACGCATACAGGCCCTTCATGAAGCGGTGGCGCTCGGGCAGGCGCTTCAGCGCATCGACGACGCGCCGGTCCATCACCCGAAAATCGCCGGCGTTCGGCGGGATATCGATTGACTGGCTGGCGGCCATCATCCGGTAGAAGAAACGCGCACCCGTGCGCTTCAGCCACGACTCACCGGTGCGATCGACGCGGACACCGTAAACCATGTCGTATCCGGCCCGCCAGGCGTTCACCATGTCGGCCGCGGTTTCGAGAGGATGCTGGAAGTCCGCGTCGATCAGCAGCACGCAGTCCCCGCGCGCCAGGTCGAGCCCCGCGGTCAGCGCCGCTTCCTTGCCGAAATTGCGCGAGAACTCCATCAATGTCAGCGACAGTTCCGCGGCCAGCGCGCGTACCACGCTGCCGGTTGCGTCCGTGCTGCCGTCGTTGACGACGATGATTTCCACGCGTGGCGCCAGCGCGGCAGCCGTCGCATGCAGAGCGCGCAGGAAGTCGACGACGACTTCCTGCTCGTTGTGAACCGGCACCACGCAGGACAGCGAGAAGTTGCTGGTGCGCGGCGTCAGCTGGATCGTTGCGGGCGGCGTCGGCTTGGGCACTCGGTTGCGCCGTCGTCAGAAGTGGATTCCGCGCATCAGATTCGCCAGCGCGATCTGGTCGGGCGTGGCCTTAGCCTTCTCGCCCTCCTTCGCGCCCTTGGCCGCGGCCGAATCCGGGAACATGCGGAAGGACGTGTTCATTGCGATCTGAGCCACGCGCGGCGCCAGCGCGTGCAGGACCTGCCCTAACACGCCGAGCCGCGATGCAATGCGAACCGGCTTGTAGACGATCGCCTGCACAATCAGATCGGCGGCTTCTTCCGGCGTCAGCGTGGGCATGTTCTCGTAGATCTTGGTCGGCGCGATCATCGGCGTCTTAACCAGCGGCATGTTGATCGTCGTGAATGTCACGCCGACATCGATGAATTCGCTCGCCGCGCAGCGCGTCCACGCATCGAGCGCCGCCTTGCTGGCGACGTAGGCGGAAAAGCGCGGCGCATTGGTCAGCACACCGATCGAGCTGATGTTGACCACGTGGCCGCGGCGACGCGTGACCATGTGGGGCAGCAGGCCCATCGTAATGCGCAGGCAGCCGAAATAGTTCAGCTGCATGGTGCGCTCGAAATCATGGAAACGGTCGTAGCTGGACTCGATGCCGCGGCGGATCGAGCGACCGGCGTTGTTGATCAGCACATCGACGCCGCCATGGCTCTGCACCAGCCAGGCGACCAGCTTGTCGCAGCTCTCCATCGACGCCAGATCGGCCGCAAACGTCACCACCTGGCCGTTGTTGGCGTTGCCGGACTCCTTCAGCTCGGCGTCGATCTCGTGCTTCGCCGCATCGAGCTTGTCCTGTTCCCGGCCGACGATCACCGTGATCGCGCCGGCTGCCGCGATCGTGTGCGCCGCCGCCAGTCCGATGCCCGACGAACCGCCCGTGACCAGCACCACCTTGCCCGCCACCTGCCCCTTCAGGGTGCGGTCGATGTACAGGTCAGGGTCGAGGTTGCGCTCCCAGTAATCCCACAGCCGATAGGCGTAGTCCTCCAGGCGCGGGCATTCGATGCCCGTGCCCTTCAGCGCCGCGGTTGCCTCGCGCGCATCGAAGCGGGTCGGATAGTTGACGAACTGGAGGATGTCCTCGGGCAGTCCAAGGTCCTTCATCACCGCGTTGCGAATGCGGCGCACCGGCGTCAGCGCCAGCATGCCCTTCCTCACGCTGTTCGGAATGAAGCCGAACAGCGCCGCGTTGATGCGCAGCGCGAACTGCGGCGCGTGGCCCGCCTTGGCGAAGATGTTCAGCACGTCGCCCACGCGATAGGGCGTCGGGTCGACCAGGTGGAATGCCTTGCCATCGAGGTCCTTCGCGTGAGCGATATGGTCCATCGCGTTCACGACGAAATCGACGGGCACGATGTTGATGCGCCCGCCTTCGATGCCGATCGTCGGCATCCAGGGGGGCAGCATCTGCCGCATCCGCTGAATCAGCTTGAAGAAGTAATACGGGCCATCGATCTTGTCCATCTCGCCCGTCCTGCTGTCGCCGACCACCATGCCGGGCCGGTAGACGCGCCACGGCGTGCGGCATTCCTTGCGCACGATCCTTTCCGAATCGTGCTTGGTCTGGAAGTAGGGATGGTCGAGGTTCTCGGCCTCGTCGAACATGTCCTCGCGGAACACGCCTTCGTACATTCCCGCGGCGGCAATCGATGAAACGTGCTGGAAACAGCCGACTTTGAGCTCGTTGGCGAGCTGCACCGCATTGCGAGTGCCCTCGATATTCGCGGCGGTCTGGCTTTCGGCGTCGGCCTTCAGATCGTAGATCGCAGCGAGGTGAAAGAAGTGATCGATCTTGCCGGCAAGCTGCTTGATATCCGCCTTAGACAGCCCGAGCTTCGGCCGCGACAAGTCGCCGTAGACCGGCCGCGCCCGCTTCCCGTCGACGCCCCATTCCGACAGCATCGCGTCGACCCTGTCCTGGCTCGCCTCGCGCATCAGGAAGTGCACCACTGCACCTCTGCGCGAAAGCAGCTTCTTGACCAGTCGCCTGCCGATGAAACCGGACGCGCCGGTCACGAAATAGTCCATTGTTCTCTCCTCGCGGGCCGCCCCGGGGTCCCTCGTCCTTCTTGTTGGCGGACGATTCTAACCAGCCACCGATGAAGCGCCGGCGCCGTCGTTCCGGTCGATGCTGCTAGGCGGGCGCCTCTATTGCATTAGTACACCGCCTCTAGGTCCCCTGCCTACACTGCGTTTTGCAGCAGCACGCAACCAACGCGAGGAGGATCACATGGTCAAGAAACTCAGGTCAATTGCGGCCGGGGCGGGTGGCAACGGACATCTGGCCGCCGCGGTCAAGGAATCGGCGCACCAGATCTGGCTGGCCGGCTTGGGCGCCTTCTCGAAGGCGCAGGAAGAAGGCGGCAAGGTATTCGATGCGCTGGTACGCGAGGGCAACTCGATCCAGAAGCGCACGATGCAGATGACGGAAGACAAGGTCAATGAAGTCACCAGCCGCGTTGCCAAGATGGCGGGCGAGGTGCAGAAGCAGGCCAATACCAGCTGGGACAAGCTCGAGTCGGTGTTCGAAGAACGCGTCGAGCGCGCGCTGCAGCGCTTGGGCGTGCCGACCAGCAAGGAAGTGCAGGCCCTGACGAAGCGCGTCGAGGCGCTGACGGCCAGCGTGCACAAGCTGGGCGGCGCCAAGGCCGCCAAAAAGCGCGCGAGCCGCGCGCGCAAGTCCGCGGCTTGACGACTGCGCATTGATCGCACCCGAAGCCGCGGCGGCGCCTGCCCCGCGGCTTTGTTCCATTGTGCGGATGCCATGCATACCCGCATGAGTCGGTCGTGCGGCGCATTTCCGCCGCACGAGCGCATCGACCTCGCCCTCGCAGGCGGCGGACTTTCCCGCGCGCCGCGCGGGAAAGTCGTCTCGTTCCGGAACGGTCCGCCGCCTGCCGTTGCCTTGCGATGAAACCTGCACGCTCCGCCCGCTCTCCCCGTATCGGCCTCGCCCTCGCAGGCGGCGGACCGTTGGGGGGGATCTACGAGATCGGCGCGCTGGCAGCGCTGACTGAGTCGCTGCGCGGAGTCGACTTCAACGATGCCGAGGTCTACGTTGGCGTGAGCGCCGGCAGCTTCATCGCCGCCGGGCTGGTCAATGGCTTCACGCCGCACCAGATGTCACGACTGTTCATCGAGGGTCACAAGAGCGAGGACCGCTTCGATCCGTCGATCCTGCTGCGCCCCGCGCTGCGTGAATACCTGCGGCGTGCGACTTCACTGCCGCCGCTCCTGCTCGCCGCGGCCTGGGACTATCTCGCCCGGCCACGCAACCTGATGAGTTCGATCGAGCGCCTCGGCCGAGCCATTCCGACGGGTCTGTTCGACGGCGACCAGATCGACAAGTACCTCGGCCGCATCTTCGCGCAGACCGGCCGAACCAACGACTTTCGCCACCTGCGCCACAGGCTTTACCTGGTCGCCACCGACCTGGACACCGGCGAGGCAGTCGCATTCGGATCGAAGGGGTTCGATCACGTGCCGATTTCGCGCGCGGTGCAGGCTTCGGCCGCTCTGCCGGGCGTGTTCCCGCCGGTCGAAATCGACGGCCGCTATTTCGTCGACGGCGCGCTGCGCAAGACGCTGCATGCGTCGATTGCGCTCGAGCACGGGATCGATCTGCTGCTCTGCCTCAACCCGCTGGTGCCCTACGACGCGCGCCCGCATCACCCTTCGCGCGACCGGTCCCACCGGCTCGACAAGCTCGTCGAGGGCGGCCTGCCGGTCGTGCTGGCGCAGACGTTCCGCTCGATCATCCATTCGCGGCTCGGCGCTGGCATGGAGCGCTACAAGACCGTCTATCCGCACACCGACATCGTTCTGTTCGAGCCGAACCGCGCCGACGCCGACATGTTCTTCACCAACCTGTTCTCTTATTCGAGCCGACGCCGGTTGTGCGAACACGCTTACCAGAAGACGCGGCACGAGCTTTGGGAGCGAAGACACGAGATTGGCCCGAAGCTGGAGCGGCACGGCATCCAGATCGATGTCGAACGACTGCGCGATGAAAGCATGACGCTGGTGCGCAGCCTGCGCAGGACGCGCGAACTGCGGCTCGAGACCCTGTCGTCGATCACCGCGCGCGAGCTGAAGCACACGCTCGACGATCTCGAGCGCTGGCTCGGCGTCGCACGCGCCACGTAAGTCGGGGCGCGCAGCGCGGTGCTATCCTCGCCGCGCGCTCATTCCACCAAGCACCGTGGCGCGCTCGCGCCGCAACCAACGTCATGGAACGCAAGCCGCCGCGCCGCACCCGCGAACGCATCCTCGAGCTTTCGCTGCGGCTGTTCAACGATTTCGGCGAGCCGAACGTCAACACCACCCTGATTGCCGAGGAGATGAACATCTCTCCCGGCAACCTGTACTACCACTTCAAGAACAAGGACGACATCATCAACAGCATCTTCCAGCAGTTCGAGCGGGAGGCGGACCGGCTGCTGACGGTCCCCGGCGACCGCCGACCCAATGTCGAGGATGCGTGGCTGTTCCTTCACTTGTTGTTCGAACTCATCTGGAAGTACCGCTTCTTCTACCGCGACCTGAATAATCTCCTGATCAACAACCGCACGTTCGAGATGCGCTTCAAGACGCTGCTCGGGCAGAAGACGAAGGTCGCGCGCTGGCTCACCGATGGCCTGGCGCAGGAAGGCGAGCTGAAGGGCACGCCGGCCGAGATCGAAGCCCTCGCGGTCAACATGGTCGTCGTCGCGACCTACTGGCTTTCCTACGAATACGTGCTGAATCCGCGCAGGTTCGGCGATCCCGCGGTGGTGAGCGCAGCGCTTTCGCGCGGCTGCTACCAGGTAATGGCGCTCACCGCGCCATACCTCGTCGGCGATGCGCGCTTGTTGTTCGAGCGTCTCGCCGCCGAATACCTGAAGAAATGAATCGCACACCGGAGGCAGCATGGCCAAGGCCTGGTCGAAATTCCCGTATCCCGACAAGAAGTTCGTCTACACCGCGGCCAGCCTGAAGAAGGCCTGGGACCGTCTGCACAAGGGCGACTGTGAACCCTGGCCGGCCGACGCCGGCGTCGTCGATGCGTGGATCGCATTCCATGCCGGTGACTTCCACCGCGCGGCCGACATCGGCCTGAAGTCCGGCGGTGCGGGCATCACGGCGGCGAACAAGGCGACCGCAATCTATGCCAATTACCTGGAGGACAACGACAGGACCAAGCTCGCCCTGTTCGAGGAAGTCGCTGCGCGCGCCGAGTCCCAGCAGAAGGCCGAACCGAAGAATGCCAACGCATTTTACTGGCACGCCTACGCGCTCGGCCGCTACGCGCAGGGCATTTCGGTCGTGAAGGCGCTGTCACAGGGAATCGGCACGAAGGTGAAGGCCAGTCTGGAAACGGCGCTCAAGCTTGCGCCACGCCACGCAGACGCGAACATCGCACTCGGCTCGTATCACGCGGAGATCATCGACAAGGTCGGCGGGATGGTCGGTGGGCTGACCTACGGGGCCAAGAAGGACGTCGGGCTGAAGCATTTCGAAACGGCACTGAAGCTGAACCCCGAATCGGCGATTGCGCGCATCGAGTTCGCAAACGGCCTCGTGATGCTCGAAGGCAAGAAAGCACTGGCCAAGGCGGAGAAACTCTACGAGGAAGCCGCTGCCTGCGAGCCTTTGGACGCGATGGAAAAGCTCGACGTCGAACTGGCCAAGGCCGAACTCGAGGATTGACTTCGCCCAAGTACGGGCGTGCGCCGCCGATCGCGGCGCGCTACTCATGCACGTTTGACGGCGCAGGGGCACGTTGCGCGCATGCCCCTGCGACAAGCCTAGCGGCTCACTGCGCAGCGCCTCCGCGCCGCCAGGTGCCGTAATCCTTGTCGATCAGCAGCACCCATATCGCGAGGATTGCGGTCACGAGTCCCGCCAGCACCGCGTTGGCGCGCGCGTCCGGCAGCGTGCTGAACCGCAGCAACCAGGGCGACGCAATCAGCCACAGCCCGAGAACGAGTTCGACCCACTCTTCCCAGGCACGCGGCACAAACATCGCGCCGAGCGCGGCGGCGAGCAACAGCACGCCGACGATCACCGCGTTAGCCATCGCCGTCGTTTCCGTCTGGAAACCAAGCACCCAGGCGGAAACGATCAGCCAGATGCCCAGAACGGCGTTGAGCGCGTCCTGCCAATGCTTCATGCGCGTCATGGTCTTCACCTCCTCTGCATCGGCGAAGCACTGCAGTCTTTGATCCACGCCGCGCACGATTGTTCCGGCGCGCTACGGTTCAGGTGGTGCTGATCTGGATTCGGCGCGGCTTCAGCTCGGAACGCTTCGGAATCTTCACGGTGAGAACGCCGTCCTTCAGGTTCGCGTGCGTCTTTTCGGCATCGAGTTCTCCGCTCAAGGCGAAGCTGCGGTAGTAGTGCGTCGACTGCACTTCCGCGTGCAAGGCCTCCATCTGCTGCGGCAGTTCGATCTCGACGTCGCCCTCGATCACGAGGGTGTTGCGGTCGGCGTGGACGCCGAGCCGGTCCTTGGAGACCCCGGGCATGTCGAGTTGCAGCGTGATGCCCTCGGCGTCCTCGAAGATGTCGGCCGGCGGACGCAGGAAGATCTCGCTCTCGCGCTTCTGCGCCGGTCCAACCGCGGATTCGGCGCGGGTTGCAACGTTGTCGCTCATGGCTCGCCTCCTCGTGATTCAGTGGACTTCGATCTTGCGTGGCCGCGCGGATTCGCGCCGCTTCACCGTGATCCGCAGCACGCCGTCCCGATAGCTCGCATCGACGCGGTCCGGGTCGACGTCGTCCGGCAGCGTGATCACGCGCCGGAACTCGCCGCTGAAGCGCTCCTGGCGGTAATACGTTGCCCTCTCATCCTCGGGGATCTCGCGCATGCCGGCCACGACCAGCAGGTTTTGCTGCAGCGACAGCTCGACACTCTTCGGATCGACGCCCGGCGCGAACAGGTAGACATCGACGGCATCCGCGGTCGCGCCGACGTTGGCGGCCGGATACGTGCCGCGCGAGACCCAGCGGATGCCGGCCGGCGCCGACCCGCGGCCAGACATCTGGTCCATCTCCTGCTCCATCCGCCTGAGTTCGTCATAGAGACTCTCGAAGCTCGACAGACTTCCGAACATCTCAATACCTCCTTTCAGGTGGTTGATCGTGTCGCACTCGCGCAATTAGGGACCCGCGCCCGGGTTTTCAAGAGCCGTCCCGCAGGTGGGGCTTGAAACAGCCGGGACCGTTCCCATCCTGGCGCCGCATCCAACCGAAGTCGCCAAGTGCGATGGATCCGATCCGGCGCATCCGCTCCGAAGTCGAGCGCGGCATCGGTCGTGCCTGGGACGGCCTGACCGAAGGCTGGCACGAACTGCTGACGCGCGGCAGCGGCGCCCTCACGCATTACGTCCGCGCCCAACGCAAGGGGCAGGGCAAGGAGGGCAGCTTCCCCGAGTGGGCGCTGCTCGCCGCCGAAGTGTGGGAGACCGGTCTGACGGTGATCCTGCGCATCGAGCTTCCGGGGATGGCCAGCGAAGACATCGACGTTTCGCTCACCGGGACCCGTCTGTGCATCCGCGGCGAGAAGCGCTCCGCGGGCGATGAAAAGGGCCGGCGCTATCACCTGATGGAACGGGCATTCGGCCGCTTCGAGCGTGAATTCAGCCTGCCGCACAGCGTCGACGCGGCGCGCGCCGAGGTCTCCTACCAGCAGGGCGTCGTCACCGTGATCCTGCCGAAGACGGAGGCATCGCCACCGCAGCGGCTGCTGGTCAGGTGAACGCAGACATCAGAAGCCCGCGCCCGGCTGGGCCAGGAACGCGAGCTCCTCCGGCGTCGAAGCGCGCCCCAGGATGTCGTTCCGATGCGGGTAGCGACCGAAGCGCGCGATGACGTCGTAATGCTTCTGCGCCCAGCGCAGGGCATCCGGATGGCCGGCGGCCGCCAGTTCGCCGAACAGGCGCAGCGATTCGCGCTGCACGTCGATCGACTCCGAATGCTCGAACGGCAGATAGACGAACCAGCGCTGCATCGGCGCGAGCGTGCGGTCGGCCCCGCTTGAGACGAGCTGCCGTGCGATCTGCAGCGCGCGCGCATCGCCGGCGAACGCGCGCGGCGTGCCGCGAAAGATGTTGCGGGTGAACTGATCGAGCAGCAGGATCAGCGCGCGGGTGCCGTCGACGGTCTGTGCCCAGGGTTCCCGTTCGCCCCGCAATGCCGCGTCGGTGTCAGCGCCGAAGCGCGCGCGGATCAGCTCGTCGGTTGCCGCCGACTTCGTGAACCAGAAGTCGCGCTCCCTCCCGTGTTCCGGCGATCCCGGCTCCCCGAACCAGAAATCGAGGACCTCACGCGGGGTCGTCATCGCCGCGGCGGCAGCGGCTTGTGCGCAAGGTTCGGCCGCGACGCGAACTGCGGTGCAAGCGGCCTGCGATTCGCGATCGCCTGCAGAGCGACGTCGAGAGTCGTCTCCAGCTGCCGGTCGCGTGACGCCAGCGCGTCCTGCGGCGCGTTGTCGACCTCGATCTGCGGGTCGGTGCCATAGTTCTCGACACCCCAGCCGACGTCCTTGAACCAGAATGAGAATTCGGGCTGTGTGGTCTCGGTGCCGTCGGCCAGCTTGTGCCTCGGCCAGATACCGATCACGCCGCCCCAGGTACGCATGCCGACCAGCGTGCCGATCCCCATCAGCTTGAAGCAGTGCGAGAAGATGTCTCCGTCCGAGCCCGCGTGCTCGTTGGTCAGGGCGACCACCGGGCCGGCCGGCGACTCGTACGGGTACGGCGAAGGCTTGCCCCAGCGCGACAAGTCGTAGCCGACGCGCTGCCGCGCGATCTTCTCCAGCAGCAGCTGCGACACGTGACCACCGCGGTTGTAGCGCACGTCGACGATCAGGGCGTCGCGATCGCATTCCGGTCCGAAGTAGCGATGGAATTCGGCGAAGCCGGCACTCATCATGTCAGGCAGATGCAGGTAACCGACGCGGCCGCCGGACTGCTGGTGCACCCACGCGCGATTGCGCTCGACCCATGCGCGATAGCGCGCCGGCACCTCGTCGGCGAGCAGCGTCACCAGCACATGGCGGGTGCCGCTTTCCGACGCGAGCGCGACCTCGGCCTTCGTGCCCGCCTGATGCACGAGCAGCGCGTGCGGAGGGCGCTCGCGCGACACCGGCTGGCCGTTGACCGCGACGATGCGTTCGCCCACGCGAGCGCGCACCCCGATTGCGTTCAGCGGCGAATCCGCGTTCGCCTCCCACGGGTCACCCTGAATGATGTGCACGATCTCGTAGCTCGAGCCGTCGGCGGCCGGCCTGAGGTCGGCGCCGAGGTATCCGAGCGCCACCTGCGGCGGCTTGCGATGATCCCCGCCCATTTCGTACGCGTGCGACGTACCCAGCTCGCCCTGCAGCTCCCAGATGAGATCCGACAGCTCGCTGCGCGTCGAGACCAGGTCGAGCAATGGCAGGTAGCGCAGGTACATCGCGTCCCAGTCGACGCCGGACATGTCGGCGACCCAGAACTGATCGCGCTGCAGGCGCCAGACTTCGCGCAGCATCTGCCGCCATTCGGCGCGCGGATCGACCGACACGCGAATGCGATTCAGGTCGATCCACCCGCTCAGGCGCGACGGTTCGTCCGATTTCGCGCGCGGGTCTTCGTGATGTTGCTGGTATGCCGGGTCGATGGCGCGCAGCCGCTGGCCGTCGCGCACGACCAGCGTCGTGCCGTCGGCCGACAGCGCGATTTCGTCGGCGCGTTCGATGCGCGTTTCCGCGCGCATCGTTTCGAAGTCGAAGACCTCCAGCTTGCCGGGACCTTCCTTGTGACCGCCCCGACCGTGGGCGCCCGGGATCGGAAAGACCGTCCACGCGGCCTTGCCACGCAGCCCCGCGACGCGCCCGTAGCGTCCCTCGGTCACCGGAAACGCGGCTACGCGCTGCTCGATGTCGTCCAGATCGATCTTGACTGCGCGCGGCAGCCGCGGCTGTTCGTCTTCGCGCGCGCCTTCATGTTCCCGGTGTTTCATTCCCCGTGGCGACGAATCGAAAGGCGGCTTCGCGTCGGCCTGCAGCGCAATCAGATAGGGCCGGGCGGCGCGCGGGAAACTGAGCTCGAACTGAACGTTGTCGTACACCGGGTCGAACGTCCGCACCGACAGGAAGTACAGGTACTTTCCTTCGGGGTCGAAGGCCGGACTCCAGTCGCGGAACTCGGGCCGCGTGACGACGGCGCCGCGTGCGGCGGCAACATCGTGCAGCTTGATCGCGCAGTGCCGCAGGCTGGTCCAGAACGGATACGCGAGCCAGGCGCCATCCGGGGACCAGGCGACTTCCTCGGTGCGGCCGCAGTCGCTGCGGTCGACGGCGGCGAGCGTGTCGTTGTCCAGATCGGCCAGCAGCACCTCATTGCGATGATTCGCGAGCGCAATCTTCCTGCCCTGCGGAGCCGCCGTCATTGCCAGCACGCGCCCGATGTCCCAAGGCAGCGTCCGCGACGACGATCCTTCGAACACCTCGAGGCGCTCCTCACCGGTCGCGTCGCTGACCGCGACCAGGGTCGTTCCGTCGGCGAGCCACTGCGCGTGACGGTAGCGAGCGCCGTCCGCCTGCCCATGCTGGCGGACTGCGCCTTCCCAGAGCGCGAACGAGAACATCTTGCCGCGGGCTTCGATCGCGAGACTGTGGCCGGCCGGATGCACGTTGAATTGCGACAGATGGCTCGCCGCCGGCACGAAGCGTCGCGCGGCCTGCGCTCGGTGGGCGGGGACGCGGATGTCGAGCCGGCGTGTCCGGTCGGAAGCCGGATCGAAGAGCCATAGCGCCGCAGCACATTGGTAGACGATGCGAACGCCGTCGGTGGCCGCGTGACGCGCGTAGTAATCGTCGTGGTCCGTATGGCGCCGCAGGTCCCCGCCATCGGGCCGGCACGAATACAGATTCCCGACGCCTTCGGCATCGGAAAGGAAATAGACGCGATCGCCGACCCACATCGGGCTGGTGATGTTGCCGGTCAGCTCCTTCATGCGGCGGAACTGTCCGCTGCCATCGACATCGATCCAGAGATGACCTGCAGTACCGCCGCGATACCGTTTCCAGCGGGCGGGATCGGCCGTGTTGCGGCCGATCAGCCTGGCACCGTTGGGTCCGTAGGCGAGATGATTGACCTGGCCGTAGGGCAGCAGCTCGGGCAACCCGCCGTCGAGCGCGAGCGTGTGCGCGCGATAGTTGCGAAAGAACGGCTGGCCATGCGTCGTGACGAACAGGATCCGGCCGTCGGGCGTGAAGCCGCGCACCATCACGTCCGGGCCGAGCCAGGTCATGCGCCGCGCCGGCCCGCCCTCGGCCGGCATCAGATACACCTCGGGGTGCAGTTCGTCGCGTCCGACGTAGGCAATCCATCGCCCGTCGGGCGAGATCGCCGGTGTCGATGGCTCGCCCACGCCCGCGGTAAGACGTCGCGCCACCCCATCGTTCAGATCGACCCGCCACAGATCGTCGTCGCAGACGAACACGATGGTGTCGCCGCGAATCGCCGGTTGCCGTAGGTAGCCACGGTCATTCATGGTTTAGTTTCCTCCCGTCAGGCGCAACCCGCCGCGATCAGGGAGCCGCACGGTCCGCGTCGGTCGCCGCGATTCTGGCAACCTCGACCGACCTGTCAAGGCGAATAAGCCCGCCGCGCGAAGGGCTATGCGAATTCGGGAAGGGTTCGTCTCGT
>JBLMYK010000294.1:0-5161 GCA_050258235.1 Gemmatimonadota bacterium
CCTGGGCTCCTCCCTGCGCTCCTCCCTGCGCTCCTCCCTGCGCTCCACCCTGTGCACCTCCCTGAGCTCCACCCTGTGCACCACCCTGAGCACCACCCTGAGCACCACCCTGAGCACCACCCTGAGCACCACCCTGGGCACCACCCTGGGCACCACCCTGGGCACCACCCTGCGCGCCACCTTGAGCACCGCCCTGAGCACCGCCCTGAGCACCACCCTGAGCACCGCCCTGCGCGCCACCCTGGGCACCACCCTGGGCACCGCCCTGGGCACCACCCTGAGCGCCGCCCTGGGCACCACCCTGCGCGCCACCTTGAGCACCGCCCTGCGCGCCACCTTGAGCACCGCCCTGCGCGCCACCCTGGGCACCACCTTCTCCGGTCGGTTTCGTCGGCGCGGACGACCCTGCCGCCGAACCTCCGACCTTCACGTCATCCGTAGTGATCTGCGGCGCACGGAACCGCTGCGCCGGCATGATGGTGCCGCCCACCTGCTCACCGCTGGTTGGAACTTCCATCGCATACTTGCCGATGGCGAGCACCGCTACTGCAGCAATACCCGCGCCGACCCAGATCTTGCCTTTGCCCAGCGACTTCTTTTGCTCGTTCATGTGCTCGGTCTCCAGTGAAGAATCCAACCCGGACTTCGGGTGGACGGTGGTCGTGCGCCCCAAGGACCATTTTCCGGGGCGAATCCATGATTGTGCAATTACACGCGACAGCGGAGAAAGTTGGTGTTCGTCCTTCGCCAGCGGCTTGCGTGGGGGCAGTGACGAAGTGACCGCGGCGACCAGCCCCTCGGGTGCGTAGGCCTTCGGCACCCGCCCCAGCGCCTCGAAAAGGCGCTGCAGGTCGTCGAATTCCGCCCGCGCGTCAGGGTTTGCGGCAAGCAGTCGCTCCAGTTCGTGTGCCTGCTGCGGCGTGGCCTCGCCGTCGAGGACTGCGTGCATCAGTTCGATTTTTTCGGGCGTGTTCATGTCAGTTCGGGCGGAGCCCATTAAGCATGTCGCGCAGCCGACGCCTTGCCTCAAACAGGCGGGACTTCACCGTCTTCTCATCCAGGTCCAGGATCTGCGCGATCTCCTGGTAGCTGCACTCCGAGAAGTGACGCAGCGTCAGTACGAGCCGGTCATCGGTTGTCATCTTCATCATCGCGCGCTGAATCTGCCTCGACTGCTGCGCTGCAGCCAGCTTCGATTCCGGATCGGCGCTATCGTCGTCGGGGATGTCGAAATCCTCATCCAACGGGTCTTCGCGCCCCTTACGTCGCAGCAAATTGAGCGACTCGTTGACCGCGATCCGATAGATCCAGCTGAAGAATTTGTAGTGTGAGTCATATTCATCGAGCCGTTCCCAGACCCTCAGGAACACGATCTGGGCAATGTCATTGGCATCCTCAACTTTGCGCAACAGCCAGAACGCCGCGTTATAGATCGGCGTCTGGTAACGCACCACCAGTTCCGTGAACGCCTCGCGGTCTCCGTTCCGGCAGCGTTCCACCAGCGGCTGATCGGGATCGTTCTCCACAATTACACCGGGCGACGAAGAAAGTTGGTCCGAGTCGTATGCCGGACATCGTCCGGCGGAGACGGGTCGGCCGCCGATGCTACGGCAGAGCGCTTCGGTGCGGCGCCGCAGTGCGGCACAACCCGGCAGTCCGGCTGCGGTCACGTCCCGACCCGAACGACGGTTCAAGGTCTGCACTGCGATGGAACGCTGCTTCGGCAGCCGCTCGGCCGGAGAAGTCGCGCCGGCTGTTAGCATTCGTTCCGGCGGGCCCCCTCGCATGTAGGTGCCGTGAACCTGGTCAGGTCGGGAACGAAGCAGCCACAGCGGATTTCCTTCAGTGCCGAGGACAAGGCTCGCCTCACTCGCCCAACGGGCGAGTGAGGCGTCCGGCCGGGGGCCGGAACGCCTTGTCCCTCTGTCGGGATGCAGGAGGGGCTGCGCCCCTCCTGGACCTCCCCCACACTGCGAGGACCGCAGGTGACCTTTCGCATCGAACCGGCGCGGCCGCAGGACTGTGGCGTCCTGCTCAGCCTGATCCGCGGACTGGCGGAATACGAGAAGCTGACGCACATGCTCGTCGGAACGGAGCAGCAGTTGCGGCGCGAGCTGTTCGGCGAACGGCCGGCGATCGAGGCGGTGATCGGCTGGGAGCATGCGCGGCCGGTCGGTTTCGCTCTTTTCTTCCACAACTTCTCGACCTTCCTGACGCGGCGCGGGCTGTATCTGGAGGACCTGTTCGTGGTGCCGGAGGCGCGGGGGCGCGGCATCGGCAAGGCGCTGATGCTGCATCTGGCGCGGCTCGCGGTCGAGCGCGGCTGCGGTCGCTTCGAGTGGGCGGTGCTCGACTGGAATCAGCCGTCGATCGACTTCTACAAGTCCCTGGGAGCGGAGGTCCTGCCGGACTGGCGCATCTGCCGCATCAGCGGCGAAGCGCTCGCGCGGCTCGGGCAGAGCTGAGAACTCGCAATCGTGATTCGCCGCGACGCGCGAGCTGTGTACTCAGCGCAACATTCGTACAGATACGTAGAAGAGGAACGGCGGAAGCGCGAGGTCGGTCGAGTGACCGCGTGAATTACTCGATCTGCGGCGCGCGCTTCCAGAAGCCGGTTGCCTGCTGGAACGCATACGCAAGTTGCAGCACGCCGAAGTCATCCCGATAGCGGCCGACGATCTGCACTCCTACCGGCAGCCCGTCGGACGTGAAGCCGCACGGTACCGAGATCGCCGGATGTCCCGTCGCGGTGATCAGGTAGCAGGATTTCATCCACTCCAGGTAGTCGTGCATCGGCTGGCCGTTGATCTCGCGCACCCACGGCTGGTCGACCGGAAACGGCGGCACCTGAGCAGCGGGAAGCACCAGGAATTCGTGCTGCTCGAAGAACGCGTGCACGCCCGCGAACAGCACCGTGCGCTTCAGTTCCGCAGCGCCGATCGCGCGGCTGCTCAGTTGCAGGCCCTGCTCGATATTCCAGATCACCGTGTCCTTGAGTTTGTCGCGGTGCCTGTCGAGAAGATCGGCGTGCGCGGCGGCGTAGATCATTGCCCGCTGCACGCGGAAGATCTCGTCGGCATCGCGCAGGTCGGGCATCGCGTCTTCGATCGCGCAGCCGATCGATTCGAACGTCCGCCGCTGTGCGTCGATCGCCGCGGTGACGCGCGCATCGACCGGCGCCAGTCCGCCAAGCGCCGGCGCCCACGCCGCGCGCGTGCCGGCGAAGTCGCGCGCGAGCGGCTGCGCGAACATCGAGCCGGGTTCCGTGAGCGAGATCGGCACGCGTGCGTCGGGTCCGCTGATCGCCTGCATCATCAGCGCGACATCCTCGACGGTGCGCGCCATCGCCCCTTCGACCGAAAGCGTGTTCCACGCGAGCTTCGTCGGGTGCTTGGGCACGCGGCCGGCAGAGGCGCGGAAACCCACCACGTTGCAGAAGCTCGCCGGGTTGCGCAGGCTGCCGCCGAGGTCGCTGCCGTCGGCGATCGGCACCATGCCGCACGCGAGCGCGACTGCCGCGCCGCCTGACGATCCGCCGCAGGTGCGCGCAAGGTCGTACGGATTGAGCGTGGCGCCGAAGACGGCGTTGAACGTCTGCGAGCCGGCGCCGAACTCGGGGGTATTGGTCTTGCCGACTGCGATCGCTCCGGCATCGCGCTGTCGCTCGACGATCAGCGCGTCCTCGGCAGGCACGAAGTCCTTGTAGATCGGCGATCCCCAGGTCGTGCGCACGCCCCGGGTCGGGACCAGATCCTTGTGCGCGGTCGGCAGGCCGTGAAGGACACCGAGGCTTTCGCCGCGCGCCTGTTTCTCGTCGGCGGCGCGCGCCTGCGCGAGCGCGCGCTCCGGATGGAAAGTCACGATCGCGTTGACGCGCGGATTCAAGCGCTCGATCTGCGCAATGTGGGCCTTCATCACCTCGAGCGCGGAGACGTCGCGCCGGCGGATGCGTGCCGCGAGTTCGCAGGCGGTGAGGAAGTTCAGTTCGCTGGTCATTGGATCCCGATTCCGCGACGGCGCTGGATCGCAGCCTCGATCGCTTCGAACAGCAATTCGCACGCCACCGCCATCAGCGCTGCCGGCAGCGCGCCGGCGAGCAGCAGTGCGCCGTCGTTCAGCGCCAGGCCGGTGACGATTCGTTCCCCGTATCCCCCGGCGCCGATGAATGCCGCGATCGTCGCCGTGCCGACCGCGATCACGGCGGCGATCCGCACGCCGGCGATGATGGTCGGTGCCGCCAGCGGCAGCTCGACCAGCCGCAGCGTCAGTCCCTTCGACAGGCCGAGCGAACGCGCCGCGTCGATCAGGCCGGCAGGAATCTCCGCGACCCCGGTGCAGGTGTTGCGCATGATCGGCAGGAGCGCGTACAGCGTCAGCGCGATTAGCGCCGGCGCCGTGCCGATCACCCCGAGCCACGAGATCAGCGCCGCCAGCAGTGCGAGCGACGGGATGGTCTGCAGCAGACCGGTTGCACCGAGTACGCCGGCACGCAGGCGCGGATAAGGCGCCACCAGAAGCGCGAGCGGAATACCGATCAATCCGGCCGCTATCACCGATGCGGCGACCAGCCCGAGGTGCTGAAGCGTCAGACGGCCGAGGTCCGGGCCGAAGAGCTTGGCCCAGAAGCCTCGCTGTCCTGCGCCGGCCCTGTCCCGGCCCGCCAGGTGGTCGCGCGCGATCTGCTCGAACGGCACGCCGTCGAGTTCGGCACGCGCGTTCATCGCGATCATCGCGCGCTCGTCGATCGTTCCGGCAAGCCGCTGCAGTGCCTGCCACGCCTGGGCAAAGCGCTGCGGCACATCGAGCCGATACAGCAGCACGGCTTCGTAGCGCGGGAAGTAGCCGCGGTCGTCGGCGAGCACCGCAAGCTTCATCTTCTCGATTTGCGCATCGGTCGTGTAGATGTCGGTCACGTCGATCTGGTCTTTGGCGATCGCGTCGAACGCGATGCCGTGGTCGAGTCCGACCGGCTTCTGCGGCAGGCCGTAGCGCTGGGCGAGCCCGCGCCAGCCGTCGGCGCGGCCGATGAACTCGTTGGAGAGTCCAAGCCGCAGTTCCGGATGGCGGGCCAGATCGCTGAGCGACTTGATGTCGAGCCGGGCCGCATCGGCCGCACGCATCGCCAGTGCGTAACCGTTGTTGAAACCCAGCGGCACCGCAA
>JBLMYK010000295.1:0-3707 GCA_050258235.1 Gemmatimonadota bacterium
GGCCCGCGCGGCGGTCGCCGGGAGGGCATGGTCGATGCGCTGGCGAAGAGCGCCGCACGCTCGGTCGGGTCGTCGATCGCGCGCGAGATCACGCGCGGCGTGCTCGGCTCGCTGCTGGGCGGACGACGGCGCTGACCGGGTTCCGACTCAGGCCTTCAGCTCGTTCCAGTCCACGCCGCGCCGTTTCGCCATCGCCTTGCCGATCGCGGCCAGGTCGCCCTTGCGCAACAGGCGCTTCAGCGCCGGTTCGATCACGGTCTCTTCGATCTGCATGTGCGCGTGATAGCGGCTGACGAACAGCGCGATCGTCGGCCGGTCCAGGATCGCCGCCTTGTTGTGCTCGATGCTTGTCAACGCCACCCGCAGCCCACTCCAGATCTCGGCCAGTTCGGTGTGGTCCGTTTCCAGCGTCCTGAGCGCGTCGAGCAGCTTCGCTGCGTTCGCCGCATCGAGCTGGTCGGCCTTCTCGCGCAGCCGCGGAAAGAGGTCGCGCTCCTCGTCTTCGTGATGGTGCGGCGCAGCTTGTTCGAAGTAGCGCTTGATCGAAACGGCGGTCGTGCGTGCGTCACCGTCGATGCCCGACCTGTCGATGTGGTCGGCCAGGCGCTGCAGCAGGGCCAGCATGCGCCGAACGCGGCCGTGACAGGCGTTCCAGAGCTCCAGCGGCTGATCAAACCCCGCCGCCGGAGTGGTGAAGTCAACCACGGATCGCGCCATTTCCGCTCCTCCATTCCCGCTCGGTGCTCGGATCAGGGTAGCTCGACGCGGGTTCCCGGCGCTCCCGTCCATTCGGCGAATCTTGCTTTACGTCAACGAGCCGTGGCGCGGCGATCAACGACAATGCGACGCATATGCGCGCCAGGACGCGCGATTCAGTCAGGGATCGGGACAATCGTGTTCAGTCAGCGGATCAGTACGGTCATGGAGCGGCGCAAGCTGCTCATCGCAAGTCCGGAAACGACGGTCAGCGAGGCCGCCGGTCGGATGGCGGACAAGCAGGTCGGGGCGATCGTGATCGTCGAGGACGGCCATCTCGTCGGCATCTTCACCGAGCGCGACGCGCTGTTCCGCGTGATCGCAAAGGGGCTGGATCCGAAAGATACCCGCCTTGCCGATGTGATGACCAAGTCTCCAAAAACCATCGGCCCCGACAAGTCGTTCGGACACGCGATGCTGGTGATGAACGAAAACCGCTTTCGCCATCTGCCGGTGATCGAAGACGGCAAGCCGATCGGCATCGTTTCGGCGCGCGACGCGATGGATCCGGATCTGGAGGAGTTCGTCGCCGAGGAGCACCGCCGCAAGCAGTTTGTGGCGAGTCGGTAGACGGTCACAAGCCTTCCTGCCTGTTATCGATGCTGGCTGCAGGCGTCTCGCGTGCCGGGGCGCGCTGCGCGAGCGGTACCCGGCTTGCCTCAGGGGGCAAGCGGACCCCGCAGGTATTCGCGGATAAGATTCCGGCTTTCGTTTCCGACCCGCCGCAGCTCAGCGATGGCCGCCACCCCGATCAGCGCCGAGACCTTCCTGAGCGCGATGCCGCTGTTTCGCGAACTGTCGCCCGCGCAGCGGCACCGCATCGCCGAGTCGACGCGGCAGCTGCGCGTCGCGCGCGGTGACGTGCTGTTCCACCGCGGCGATCCATGCAACGGCATGCACCTGGTCGTGCACGGCCAGATCAAGCTGTCGTTCGTCTCCTCAGGCGGCGTCGAGAAGGTGATCGAGTTCCTCGGCGCCGGCCAGAGCTTCGGCGAAGCGGTGATGTTCCTCGACGTGCCGCATGTCGTCAGCGCGCAGGCGCTGACCGATTCCCTGTTGCTGTGGATCCCGAAAGAGGCG
Organism: Gemmatimonadota bacterium; assembly: GCA_050258235.1. Lineage (GTDB taxonomy): Bacteria > Pseudomonadota > Gammaproteobacteria > Burkholderiales > Burkholderiaceae_F > JAKOQB01. The sequence goes on from JBLMYK010000295.1 coordinate 1,837, forward strand.
GTGCACGAGCGGATCGAACACGACCCCGGCTTCGCGCGCGGCATGCTGGCTGGACTCGCACGCCGCCTGCACCAGCTGGTCGCGGACGTCGAGGCGTTCTCGACGCGCTCGGGGACCGAGCGCGTGATCGGATTCATGCTGCGCGACTGCGCCAGCGTGAAAGACGGCGAGGAAGAGGGGGCGGTCGATATCGTGCTGCCGGTGGCCAAGGGCGTGATCGCCTCGCGGCTGAACCTGACGCAGGAGCATTTCTCGCGCATCCTTCACGAGCTGTCAGCGGCCGGCTTGATCGAAGTGAAGGGGCGGCAGATCCACGTCCCCGATCCGAGGAAGCTGCGCGACTACGCGCCCTGAGCCGGCGTCGCCTTACTGCAGCGCGGACGGCTCGCCGATCAGGATTTCGAACCGATCCTCGAGGCGCGCGGTGCGGTGCGCGTAGCCGTTGCGCTCCAGCACCTGATAAAGGGGAAACGGCTCGCGCTCGAGGATCAGCAGGATGCACTGGCCAGGCTTCAGTTCGCACAGCGCTTCCATCACCTGTTCGAACGGCTTTGGCGGTTCCATGCCGCGTGCGTCGATCACGATCATTGGACGCTCTCCCTAGAGTCGTGCCGGCCGCCCGCGGCGGATGCGGCCAGCGTGGCGATCAATCCGCCCGCCAGCGCCGCATGAAGCACCGCCAGCGAGAGCGGGCTTTCAAATGCGTACAAGCCCATCCCCGCCGCACTGGCGGCACCTGCTGCCAGTGCGAGTTTGCGCGCGTGTCCGCCGCCCTGCACAGCGCCGATCAGCAGCGCGGCGATCAGGATGCCGATGCCCGTCAACGCGTGCAGCACGATCAGCGGCTGGCCCGCCTGTGGGAGGCCGAGCAGATCCGCGGCCGAGCCGGCGCGGGTGACGTCCCACAGTGCCGCCGCGCCCGGCAGCCACGTTTGCTCGCACGACCCGGAACAGGCAGACGCGGCCGCCAGGCGCGCGCTGATCAACGCTCCGCCGACGGCCTGCAACGCGAGCGCGAGGCCGAGCAGGCCGAGCGGCCACGTGCGCGTCTTGCTGTCGGAACCGTAGGCGAGCAGCCACGCCAGCAGCGCGATCAGTGCCAGCCCTCCGAGCACGTTTGCCAAGGTTACCCAAGGCAGCGGCGATGGCGTGTGCCGCCCCAGCCATGCCAGACCCCCGGTGACCGCGAGCAGCAGGATCACCGCGGCCCGCTCGACACCTGCAAAGCTTCGCCAACCGACCACGGCCAGCGCGAGCGCCAGCAGTCCGAACACGGTCGCCGCGACGCGATGAATCGCGCGCAGTGCCTGCGTCGCCGGTGCGGCGCGAGCAGCCTGTGCGGTAGACGCCTGTCCGTAGCACGCGGGCCAGGGAGCGCACGACAGCCCGTTGGTGGACAGTCGCAGCGCGCTGCTGGTGGCGAGCACGATGAACGCCAGCACCAGCGCAGCCCAGAGCAGCGCGCGAATCATCGACCTTCGCGGCGTGCCAGCGCACGCAACACGATCACGACGAACAGCAGTCCGCCGATTACCGCGATCAGGCCGCCCGCGCCCATCAGTCCCATGCCGGCCACTTCGCTCGCCGTGTGCAGGACCTGCTCGGCGCCGGCGACCTTGCGTTGCACGCCGTAGCCGCCGGACCAGACCAGTCCGGTGATATGGAGCAGTTGCCCGCCGCCATAGATCCATGGCTGCCAGGCCGCGGCGCGCGACGCCGGCGCGGCGAATCCCAGCCGCGGCAGCAGCGCATACACGATCCCCATCAGCGCCAGCGTGATGCCGACGATCGACCCGTGGTAGTGCGCAGGAATGCGTACGTCCGAACCCTGAATCAGGAATCCGATCATTCCGCCGGCGGCGAACAGCAGC
>JBLMYK010000296.1:0-25672 GCA_050258235.1 Gemmatimonadota bacterium
GACGATCGACCCGATCGTCCCGGCCGTTCCGGAGCAGCTCGCTGTGTCGTCCGCATGATCGAACTCTTCGTTCGCCGGCTCGAGGCGGTGATCTTCGGTCATCGCGTGCTGACGCTGGGCCTGCTCGCGCTGCTGACTGTTGCGCTCGGAATGTCAGCGCTGAAGCTGCGGATGGAAGCCGGCTTCGACAAGCAGCTGCCGACCGGTCACGAATACACGGACACGTTCTTCCAGTATCGCGACGAGATCTTCGGCGCCAACCGGCTGATGATCGCGGTCGCGCGCACGAAGGGAGACATCTGGAACGTACCGTTCCTGCGCCGGCTGAACGACGTGACCGATGCGGTGCTGTACATGCCGGGCATCGACCGCCGCACGGTCAGTTCGCTGTGGACGCCGAACACACGCGTGCTGCAGATCACGGACGAGGGCTTCAAGGGGATGAACGTGATCCCCGGCAATGTGACAACGGGCAACCTGACCGATGCGCAGGTTGCGCAGATCCGCGAGAACGTGATCCAGGGCGGCTACATCGGCAGCCTGGTGGCGAATGACTCGTCGGCGGCGATGGTGGTCGCCGATCTGCTCGACTACGACCCCAAGACCCACGAAAAGACCGATTACATCGAGCTCGGGCGTCGCATCGATACCCAGCTGCGCGCGAAATTCGAGGACGCCGACACCAAGGTGATGGTGATCGGCTTCGCCAAGCAGATCAGCGACATCGCCGACGGGGCGGCGAGCGTCGTGCGTTTCTTCGCGCTCGCGTTCGTACTGACCGCCGTGGCGGTCTACTGGTACAGCCGTTCGGTGGCGTTCACGGTGGCCGCGCTGCTGTGCTCGCTGGTGTCGCTGGTATGGCAGTTCGGCACGCTGCATCTGCTCGGCTACGGGCTCGACCCGCTCGCCGTGCTGGTGCCGTTCCTGGTGTTTGCCATCGGCGTGTCGCACGGCGTGCAGCAGGTCAACTACATCTCGCGCTCGATCTGCGCCGGCCTGTCGGGCTATGACGCGGCGCGTTCGAGTTTCCGCGGGTTGCTGGTGCCTGGAACGATGGCACTCGTCACCGCGTTCGTCGGCTTCGCCACCCTTTACCTGATACCGATCCCGATGATCCGCGAGCTGTCGCTGACCGCGTCGATCGGCGTGGCGTACAAGATCGTCACCAACCTGGTGATGCTGCCGGTGGTCGCATCGTTCTTCAAGTTCGGCCCGGACTACGTCAAGCGCGTGACCGGGCTGCGGCTGCAGCGCGAGGGCTGGATGAAGCGGCTCGACCGCGTCGCCGAGCGCCATGTCGCGTTTGCGGTCACCGGCGCGGCTGTCGTGCTGTTCGCGGTGGCGCTGTGGCAGTCGAGCGACCGGCACATCGGGTATCTGAAACCGGGCGCGCCCGAACTGCGCGAGGACTCACGCTACAACCGGGACGCGGTGGCCATCGTCGAAAAGTTCGGTGTCGGGCTCGACGTGTTCACGCTGGTGGCCGAAATGCCGGAGGACGGCTGCTATGACTATTGGCGCATGTCGTATGTGGACGACCTGTCGTGGGTGATGGCGAACGTTCCCGGCGTGATCGGGGTGGCGAGCCTTCCCGGACTAGTCAAGCTGGGTGCGTCGGGATTCAACGAGGGCAATCTCAAGTGGCAGGCGCTGCCGCGCGACGCGCGCTCGATGGCGAGCTTCATCGGGCTGGCTGGCGAGGGGTCCGGCCTGTACGACCCGCGCTGCTCGGTGCTGCCGATCAACGTCAGCCTCGCCGACCACAAGGCCGTCACGCTGAAGGCGGTGGTCGATGCCGCCAAGCGCTATCGGACACAGAACCACATGGACTCGGTGAAGATCCGGCTGGCGAGCGGCAACGCGGGGGTGCAGGCCGCGACCAACGAGGTGCTCGAGCACACCGAACTGCCGATGATGCTGTACGTGTACGTGACGATCCTTCTGCTCGTGCTGATCACCTACCGCGACTGGCGCGCGATGATCGCATGCTGCGTGCCGTTGACGCTCGCCACCTTCCTCGGCTACTGGTTCATGAAGGTGCTCGACATCGGCCTGACGGTGGCGACGCTGCCGGTGATGGTGCTGGCGGTCGGGATCGGCGTGGACTACGCGTTCTACATCTACAACCGTCTGCAGACCTATCTGGCCGATGGCATGCCGATCGAGCCGGCGTTCAAGAACGCGCTGCTCGAGACCGGCAACGCGACGATCTTCACCGCGATCACGCTGTCGATCGGCGTGGCGACCTGGGGCTTCTCCGATCTGAAGTTCCAGGCGGACATGGGACTTCTGCTTGCGTTCATGTTCATGATCAACATGGTGATGGCGATCACGCTGTTGCCAGCACTGGCGGTGGTGATCGATACGCTGATCCCGCGCCGCGGCCCGGTGAAGCGGCCATTCATGGCCCACTGACATGGACGGCGACGCAAGCATCCCCCGTTCGCCTTCGCTGGCGCCGCGCCGGGCCGTGGTACTGGCGCTTGGCGGCGCACTGTTGGGCGGTGTTGCGGGTCGAGGCGTCGCATTCGCGCAGGCGGTGGTTCCGCCTGCGTCGATGGCGCCACCCGGCGGCGGCAATGCCCGCCCATCGAAACTCGTGACCACCTCGCTGCTGCTCGGCGGGGCCCGCGCCGGCAATCGCCTCGTGGTCGTCGGTGAATACGGCCACGTGATTCTTTCCGACGACGAGGGCGCCAACTGGCGCCAGGCCAAGCTCGTTCCCACGCGCACGACGCTGACCGCGGTCACGTTCTTCGACGAGCGAACCGGCTGGGCGGTCGGGCACGGCGGGATAGTGCTCGGCACCAGCGACGGCGGAGAAAACTGGCGGCTGCTCTCGGGACGGATCGACGGCAAGGACGCGTTCTTTTCGGTCTGGTTCCGCGACGAGAAGAACGGACTGGCGGTCGGATCGTTCGGTTACGCCGCGCGCAGCAACGATGGCGGCGCCACCTGGACCCCGTTCGAAGTTGTCGCGGGCGAGATGGGCGAACGCCATCTGAACCAGATCTTCGCGCGCGGCAAACTGGTGCTGATCGCCGCCGAAAGCGGCGTGGTGTTCCGTTCCGACGACAACGACGCAAGCTTCAAGGCGGTGACAACGCCTTATAAGGGTTCGCTCTGGGGCGGAATGGCGCTCAAGGACGGCTCGTTGATGCTGTGGGGCATGCGCGGCACGGTGCTGCGCAGCACGGATGATGGCCAGACCTGGTCGGCGATTCCCACCGGAACCGAGCAGTCGCTGTCGGGTGGCGCGCAGCTGGCCGACGGCTCCATCGTGATCGTCGGGCTGAACGGCATCACGCTGGTCAGCCGGGACGGCGGGGCTAGTTTCCAGGTATCGGTGCGACCGGATCGCAGCAACGTCGCCGCCGTGCTGGCGACGAAGTCCGGCTACCTGATGCTCGGACAGACCGGCGTGCGCACGTCCTGAGCCCCGATGACCGGGCGCAAGCGCAGCGGCGCTTCCGACGGTAGCCTTGCGCATGGCCGATGCTCCGAGACGCACGCTGCCGCGCTTCTGGCGCTGGTTCGGGATCGTCGCGCGTGCGCTGCACCTGATGGCGATCGTGCTGCTCGGCTCGGTGGTATTCGGCGCGCCGCCGCGACTGCCGGTTGCCTGGGTCGGCGTGACGCTGCTGGCGTCCGGAATCGTGCTTTTCGCGCTCGAGCAATGGAAGACGCGTGAGCATGTCGCCCAGCTCGCCGGTGCGGGGCAGATCGCGAAGCTGGCGCTGGTGGCGTGGATGATCGTCGATCCGTCCCGCGCCGCGGTGCTGTTCCTGCTGGTCGTCGCCTGGTCGGCGTTGTTCGCGCACGCGCCGGCAGGTTTCCGGCATCTGCATGTAGGTGCGCTGATCGGGTGCCGACGGTGATTCCCGCGCTATCCGCGCCCGCAGACCGGGCAGGCCGGATTGCGCGGTACGGGTACGCGCTGCCATTCCATGCTGAGGATGTCGAACAGCACGAGTTCGCCATCGACCGCACCCGGCAAACCGGCAAGCATCCGGATCGCCTCGGACGCCTGCAGCGTGCCGATGACGCCGGTCAACGGCGCGAAGACGCCCATCACGGCGCACGCGTCGTCCCCGGCGGCGGTTCCGGCGGGCACCAGGCATTCGTAGCAGGACGCGCCGGGACGGCGCCGGTCGAACACGGCCACCTGGCCGGAAAAGCGGATCGCAGCGCCGCTGACGAGCGGCACGCCGCGCTCCACGCACACGGCATTGGCGGCATGCCGGGTCGCGAAATTGTCGCTGGCGTCCACCAGAACATCGCATTCGCGGGCAAGTTCCCGCAGATCGTCGCGCGTCACGCGTTGCGTAATTGCCTGCACGCGGCAGTCGGGATTGATCTCGGCAAGCGCGCGGCGCGCGGATTCCGCCTTGTTCATGCCGATCCCGGATTCGCGGTGGATCACCTGTCGCTGCAGGTTCGTCAGGTCGACTGCGTCGCCGTCGCAGATGGTGAGACGGCCGACGCCGGCGGCCGCGAGGTACAACGCCGCCGGTGCTCCCAGGCCCCCGGCGCCGATCAGCAGCACGCGACCGTCGAGCAGCCGCTGCTGGCCGCGGATATCGATCTGAGGCAGCAGGATATGGCGGCTGTAACGCGTCAGTTGCCGGTCATCCATCGTGTATCGCTTCGTTTACACACGGTCATTCGACCGCCCGCAGCCTCCTCGAGCATCCGCCGGCGCGCTTGCGCGCTCGGCACGGCATGCCAGAGGCATTGCAGCGATCAGGGTCGAACGCGTCCATGCGGGAAGCAACCCGGCCGCATCGCGGATCTTCGCGTGCACGGCGCCTTCCGAAAGCATAGACTTTGCGGTAAGTTGCACTGGCGTTGCCGCGTGACTTCGCTGAGCATCACGCGGCTCTCCGACAACAACCACCCTCACGAACGGAGGAGTACTGGCTCATGATGAAGTCCCTGTATCTCGATCCGAAGAAGTGTACGGGCTGCCTGCAATGCGAGATGGCATGCTCCTACGAGAACACGGGCGCGTTCAATCCGGCGAAGTCCCGCATCAAGGTATTCAACTTCGAGCACGAAGGGCGCAAGGTGCCGTACACCTGCACCCAGTGCGCGGAAGCGTGGTGCCAGAAGGCCTGCCCGGTCGAAGCGATCACGATCGATTCCGCCACCGGCGCCAAGATCGTGCTGGAGGCGACCTGCGTCGGCTGCAAGGTGTGCACGATCGCGTGTCCGTTCGGAACGATCAACTACGTGGCCGACAGCGGCAAGGTGCAGAAGTGCGATCTGTGCGGCGGTGACCCCGCGTGTGCCAAGGCGTGCCCGACTGGAGCGATCACCTACGTCGATGCCGACTGGACCGGTCTCGACAAGATGCGCCAGTGGGCGGGGCGTGCCAACACGGCCGTGATGTAAGGAGACGACGATGGGATGGACGAGAAAGATTCTGCGCGTTGACCTCGCGGCCGGAACCTGCAAGCCGGAGCCGCTGAACATGAAGTGGGCCGACGAATATCTTGGCTCGCGCGGCCTGGCCACCAAGTACCTGTACGAGGAAATCGATCCGAAGGTCGACCCGCTGTCACCGGGCAACAAACTGATCATGGCCACCGGCCCGCTGACGGGCACGATGGCCTCCACCGGCGGCCGCTACACGGTCGTCACGAAAGGGCCGCTCACCGGCGCGATCGCCTGCTCCAACTCCGGCGGCTACTTTGGCGCCGAGATGAAGTGTGCCGGCTGGGACATGATCATCTTCGAGGGCAAGTCGCCGAAGCCCGTGTACCTCTGGCTCGAGAACGACAGGGCCGAGCTGCGCGACGCCTCGCATCTGTGGGGCAAGTCGACCTGGGACACCGAGGAGATCATCAAGAAGTCGCACCAGGATCCGCAGATCCGCGTGTCCTCGATCGGCCGCGCCGGCGAAAACGGCGTGCTGTTTTCATGCGTCGTCAACGACCTGCACCGTGCGGCCGGGCGCTCCGGCGTCGGCGCGGTGATGGGCTCGAAGAACCTGAAGGCGGTCGCGCTCCGCGGCACCAAGGGAGTCAGCGGCATCAAGGACTTCAAGGAGTTCCTGCAGGCGACCAGCGAGAAGAAGAAAGTGCTGGCCGACAACGCAGTCACCGGCCAGGGCCTGCCCACCTACGGCACGCAGGTCCTGATGAACGTGATCAACGAAGTCGGTGCGCTGCCGACGCGCAACCATCGCGACGTGCAGTTCGAGGATGCCAGCAAGATCTCGGCCGAGGCAATGCGCGAGAAGCGGCCGACCGACGGCAAGGCCAACCTCATCACCAATGCCGCGTGCTTCGGCTGCACGATCGCCTGCGGGCGGATCTCGCAGATGGACAAGACGCACTTCTCCGTCGTCAACAGCCCGAAGTACTGGGGCGCGACGGGCGGACTCGAGTACGAGGCTGCCTGGGCGCTTGGCGCGGCCAACGGCGTCGGCGATCTCGAGGCGCTGACCTTTGCCAACATCATCTGCAACGAAGAAGGGATGGACCCGATCTCCTTCGGTGCCACGATCGGCGCGGTGATGGAACTTTATGAAACCGGCGTGCTGAAGAAGGAGCAGATCGGCACCGAGGCGCCGTTCGGCTCGGCCAAGGCGCTGGTCGAACTGGTGAAGATGACCGCGATGGGCGAGGGCTTCGGCAAGGAAATCGGCCTGGGCTCGAAGCGACTGTGCGCGAAGTACGGCAAGCCCGAGCTGTCGATGAGCGTGAAGGGGCAGGAATTCCCGGCCTACGACTCGCGCGGCATCCAGGGCATGGGACTCACCTACGCCACGTCCAACCGCGGCGCCTGCCACCTGCGCTCATACACGGTGGCCTCCGAGATCCTCGGCGTTCCGGTGAAGACCGATCCGCTGACCACCGAAGGCAAGCCGGCGCTGGTCAAGGCGTTCCAGGACGCAACCGCCGTGTTCGATGCGGCGGGCATCTGCATCTTCACGTCGTTCGCGTGGACCCTGGCCGATGTGCAGCCGCAGGTCGCCGCCGCGTGCGAGGGCGACTGGTCGCTCGACAAGCTCAACCTGGTCGGCGAGCGGATCTGGAATCTCGAGAAGCAGTTCAACCTGAAGGCTGGCCTGACGAAGAAGGACGATGATCTGCCGCGGCGCCTGAAGACTGAGCCCGCCAAGACCGGACCGGCCAAGGGCCTGGTCAACGGCCTCGACAAGATGCTGCCGGAGTATTACGACCTGCGCGGCTGGGACAAGGAGGGTGTGCCCAAGCGCGACACCCTCGAGCGCCTCGGCCTGTAGTCGCACGCGTGCGCACGCCAGTCTCGGCCGGCGTGTTGCATTGACATCTCAACCTCTCGGGGCGCTCACCGCGCCCCGTTTCTTCTTCTGGGTGCCGCATGAAACACGTGATTCTCGGCAATGGTCCCGCAGGTGTCGTGGCCGCCGAAACGCTGCGCCAGCAGGCGCCGCGCGATTCAATCGTCCTGGTCGGAGCCGAGCGCGAGCCGCCGTACTCGCGCATGGCGATCCCGTACCTGCTGATGGGACACATCGGCGAGGACGGAACCTACCTGCGCAAGAGCGCAGATCATTTCCAGCGCCTGAACATCCAGCTCGTGCAGGCGAAGGCAACCAGGCTCGACGACCAGTCGCGTCAGGTGGCGCTCGACAATGGCCAGTCGCTCGCATATGACCGCCTGCTGATCGCGACCGGGTCGCATCCGATCCGGCCTCCGGTTCCGGGAATCGATCTGCCCGGCGTGCATACCTGCTGGACGCTCGAGGATTCGCGCGCAATCGCGCAGCGGGCCGGCAAAGGCAAGCGCGTGCTGCAGATCGGCGCCGGGTTCATCGGCTGCATCATCATGGAGGCGCTATCCGAGCGCGGCGTGCAGCTGACCGTGGTCGAGATGGGCGACCGCATGGTGCCGCGCATGATGACACCCAACGCCGGGAACATGATCCGCCGCTGGGTGGAAAGCAAGGGCGTGCGCGTGATCACGAATGCGCGGGTCGATCGCATCGAGGCCGGCGCCCCGCTGAAGGCGCTTCTGTCGACCGGCGATACGATCGACGCCGATCTGATCATCGCCTCCGCAGGCGTCAGGCCGAACATCGATTTCCTGCAGGGTTCGCGCGTGAAAGTCGGCCAGGGCGTGCTGGTCGACCAGGCGATGCGCACCTCGGTGCCGGAAATCTTCGGCGCCGGCGATGTCGTCGAGGCCGCCGAGTTCAGCACTGGCAAGGGTTTCGTCAATGCGATCCAGCCGAATGCAGTCGACCAGGCGCGCGTGGCGGCGCTCAACATGCTCGGGCAGGCGACGCACAGCCAGGGCGCACTGGCGATCAACGTGCTCGACACGCTGGGACTGATCTCGACCTCGTTCGGCCAATGGGGCGGGGTTTCGGGCGGTCAGGGCGTCGAGGAGATCAACGACGGTGCGTACCGCTATCTGAGCCTGCAGTTCGACCATGACGTGCTGGTTGGCGCAACCGCGATCGGGCTTACACAGCACGTGGGCGTGCTGCGCGGCCTGATCCAGAATCGCACGCAGCTGGGCGGATGGAAGGACACGCTGCTCTCGAAGCCGGAACGCTTCGTCGAGGCGTACGTGGCGCGGAGCCAGCCGGTGTCCATCACGCACTGAGGCGGCGGCGGATGCGCGCTGCCGGTAGCATGCGGCCATGAACGTCACGCTCAAGCTGTATGCCACCCTGTCGGACTACCTGCCGCCCGACGCCCGGAATAACCAGGTGCAGGTCGAAGTGCCCGAAGACGCCACGGTCGGGAACCTGATCGGCCGCTACAACCTGCCGCCGAAGCTGACCCATCTCGTGCTGATCAACGGCCACTACATCGCGCCGGAGGCACGCACGTCGACTTCATTGCGCGATGGCGACACGGTGGCTGTGTGGCCGCCGATCGCCGGCGGCTGACCCCTCGTGCCGTATTGACGTGACATCGCCGTCTGTCATCACGCGCGATGTCACCAGCACGCTCGCCGAATTCGACGCCTCCCTGCGGACCGCAGCGGCCGGCTTCATTTCCGGGGCCGCGCCGCACTATCTCGTCGACACAGGTGTGGTTCGGCTCGAGATCGACGTCGAGACCGGGCCGGAGCGCCGGATTGCGCTGTTGCGGCTTCCCACATTGCGCGTGACCTACCGTTTCCAGTCCGGCAGCCGCGAAGCGCAGCAGTCGCTGCTGCAGCGACTCGACCGCGCGATGCATCGCGGCGGGGGATGATCGGGCACCGATCCGGTCCGCGTTTGCGTGGTCCAATGACGGGGCAGTAAATTCCGTCGCCGGCGCAGGAAGCGGCCGTTGGCGCCAGCGCACAGGCGCGCTCGAATTGGGAAAGAGGGAATCATCATGGCGGTGCCGATTTCGCTGCGGATCAACAAGCAGGCCATCGCGGCCGACGTTGCGCCGGACATGCTGCTCGTCACCTTTCTGCGCGAGCAGCTGCGCCTGACCGGCACGCACGTGGGCTGCGATACCGCGCAATGCGGCGCATGCACCGTGCTCGTCAATGGCCATGCCGTGAAGAGCTGCAACCTGCTCGCGGCGCAGGTGCAGGGCGCCGAAGTGACCACGATCGAGGGCATCGCGGCGGCGGACGGCACGATGCATCCGATGCAGGCCGCGTTCAAGGACTGTCACGGCCTGCAGTGCGGCTTCTGCACGCCGGGGATGGTGCTGAGCGCGATCGACCTCGTCATGCACCATCCGCATGGCACCGAACGCGAAATCCGGGAAGGCCTGGAAGGAAATCTGTGCCGGTGCACCGGTTACCAGAACATCGTGCAGGCCATCGCACAAGGGGCACGGGCGATGGGCAGGTAGGGCGGGTTGCGGCCCGCGGAAAGTAATGACGCTGGCGAGCCAGTAAAGAAAGCGTAACGGATACGAAATGGATGAGATGCGCTATCACCGCCCGACCTCGGTGGCCGACGCAGTCCGGTTGATGAGATCGCACCCTGAGGACAAGGTGCTGGCGGGCGGGCAGTCGATCCTGGGATCGATGAAACTCGGGTTGTCGTCGCCGGAAGGCTTCATCGACATTGGCGGGATCGCGGAATTGGCAGGCATCTGCGTCGATGGCAATGCGATCGCGATCGGGTCGACGACTACGCACGCGGCGGTTGCGGCGTCGCCCGACGTCAGGCGACTGATCCCGGCGCTCGCCACGCTGGCGGCGGGTGTCGGCGACCGGCAGGTGCGCAATTGCGGAACGCTCGGCGGGTCGGTCGCCAACAACGATCCGGCCGCCGACTATCCGGCGGCCGTTCTCGGCCTCGGCGCAACGATCCGGACTGACGCGCGCACGATCGCGGCGGACGACTTCTTCCGGGGCCTGTACGACACGGCACTGAACCCGACCGAGCTGATCACCGCGGTGCGTTTTCCGGTTGCGGAGCGGGCAGCGTACGTGAAGTTCAAACAGCCCGCGTCGCGGTTTGCGATTGTCGGCGTGTTCGTTGCCAGATCGGACCGTGGCGTGCGGGTCGCCGTGACCGGGGCCGGCCCGTGCGTGTTCCGCGCCAGGCCGTTCGAAGATGCGTTGAACCGGAATTTCAGTGCCGCCGCATGCGACGGCATCACGATGTCGGCGGATGGGTTGAACAGCGACATCCACGCCAGCGCGGAATATCGCGCGCACCTGATCGCGGTGCTGACACGGCGCGCCGTGGCCCAGGTGCTCGCCTGAGCATGACGCGGTCGGCCGCTGCCGGCATGAATCCGATCAGCGCTCGTCCGGCGGATGAGGAGACTTCGATGATGAATCCCGCGGCGCCCGCGCAATCCGAGGGGGATGTCAATTCGTCGCCGCGCCGCCAGCAGTGGCAATCCGAGCACCTCGATGCAGACACGCGCCGCCTGCTGGACCGGGACCGCCGCGCCTTTCTGCACCAGTCGGTGTCGACGCCGTGCCTGAACGGCATCCGCAGGGCGGAGGGGATCTGGATCGAGGATCTCGCTGGCCGCCGCTACATGGACTTCCACGGCAACAACGTGCACCACGTCGGCTATGCACACCCACGTGTGCTGGCGGCGATCGGCGACCAGTTGCAGAAGCTTTCGTTCGCACCGCGCCGCTATGCCTGCGAACCCGCGGTCGAACTGGCGGAGAAGCTGGCGCAGCTTGCGCCCGGCAACCTGTCCAAGGTGCTGTTCACGACCGGCGGCTCGGATGCGGTCGAAGTCGCGATCAAGCTGGCGCGTGCCGCGACCGGCCGCTTCAAGACGCTGTCTTTCTGGGATGCCTTCCACGGCGCAGGCCTCGGTGCGTCGAGCGTCGGCGGCGAGTCGCTTTTCCGTTCCGGCCCGATCGGGCCGCTGCTGCCGGGCACCGAGCACGTCGCACCCTTCGGCTGCTACCGCTGTCCGTATGGTCAGCCGACCGACGCGCGCGGCCGCCCCGATCTCGATCGCTGCCGGCTTGCCTGCGCGGCGATGGTCGGCTACGTGCTCGACCGCGAGCGCGACGTCGCAGCGGTGATCGCGGAGCCCGCACGTGCGGTGCCTTACCTGCCGCCGCCTGGTTATTGGCAGGCGGTGCGCGACGCCTGCGATGCGCATGGCACGCTGCTGATCTTCGACGAAATTCCGACCGGGCTGGGCAAGACCGGGCGGTGGTTTTCCTGCAATCACGACGCAGTCGAGCCGGACATCCTCGTGCTTGGCAAGGCGCTCGGCGGCGGCGTGCTGCCGATCGCGGCCGTCGTCGCAAGGCCCGAGCTCGATGTCGCCGGCGCTTACGCGTTCGGCCACTACACGCACGAAAAGAATCCGGTCACCTGCCGCGCCGCACTCGCGACACTGAGCGTGATCGAGGACGAGGATCTGGTCACGCACGCCGCGCGGGTCGGCGCGCGTGCGCTCGAGCGCCTCGAGGGCTGGCGCGACCGCTATCCGCTGGTGGGCGACGTGCGCGGCCGCGGTTTCCTGATCGGCATCGAACTCGTGGCCGATCGCGACACGAAGGCCCCAGATGCCGACGCCGCGGAGGCCGTGCTCTACGAATCGCTGTCCAGCGGGCTGTCGTTCAAGACCACGATGGGCAACGTGCTGACACTGACGCCGCCGCTGATCACCACGGAGGCGGAGATGATGCAGGCGCTCGACATCGTGGAGGCGGCGCTGGCGAAGGTGCAGCGGACACGCGGTGCGGCGCCGGGCCGGACCGCGCGGTGAGCTAAAGTGACACCCTTCAGCCCACGTCCGTCGCCCATGACGATTCCGGATTCGATCGACGCCACGCAGCACCTGCTGGCGGACCAGAACTACGTTGCCGATCGCCGGCTCGCGACCACCGTATTTCTCGCATTGAAGCTGAACCGGCCGCTGTTCGTCGAAGGCGAGCCCGGCACCGGCAAGACGGAGATCGCCAAGGCGCTTGCCGCCGGGCTGGGCGCGGAGCTGATCCGCCTGCAGTGCTACGAGGGCCTCGACGTCAACGCCGCCGCTTACGAGTGGAACTACGCGCGCCAGATGCTGGAGATCCGCGTCGCCGAAGCCGCGCACGAATCGCGCGGGCAGATGGCGGACGAACTCTTCACCGGGCGGTTCCTGATCGAGCGGCCGCTGCTGCGCGCACTGCTGCCGCACGCGGTCCCGCCGGTGCTGCTGATCGACGAACTCGACCGTACCGACGAGCCGTTCGAGGCGTATCTGCTCGAAGTGCTGTCGGACTTCCAGATCAGCGTGCCGGAGTGGAAGACGATCAGGGCCGACCTCCCGCCGGTGGTCGTGATCACGTCGAACCGCACGCGCGAAATCCACGACGCGGTCAAGCGCCGCTGCATCTATCACTGGGTCGACTACCCGGATGCGGCGCGCGAGCTGGAGATCGTCCGCCGCAAGGTGCCGGAGGCGAGGGAGGCGCTGAGCCGCCAGATTGTCGCCTTCGTGCAGTCGCTGCGTGCCCTCGATCTGTACAAGCTGCCCGGCGTCAGCGAGACGATCGAGTGGTCGCGCGCGCTGCTTGCGCTGGACGCGGTCGCGCTCGAGCCCGACACGGTGAACAACACGCTCGGCGTGCTGCTGAAGTACCAGGACGACATCGCCAAGATGCAGGGTACAGAGGCGGCCCGGCTGGTCGAGAAGATCCGCATCGAGGCCGCGGCCGCGGTCTGAGCGAAGCGCCGATGTTCATCGGACACTACGGCATCGCTTTGGCGGCCAAGAAGCTGGCGCCGCGCACGTCGCTGGGGACGCTCTTCCTCGCCGCGAACCTGCTCGACCTGATCTGGCCGACGCTGCTGCTGCTCGGCGTCGAAAGCGTCCGCATCGACACGTCGCAGCGCGGCGTCTCTCCGCTCGTGTTCACGAATTATCCGTGGACACACAGCCTGGTCGCGGTCTGCGTCTGGGCGGTGCTGCTCGGCGCAGCCCACTTTGCCTGGGCGCGCGACCGTCGGGCGGCTCTGGTCGTCGGCGGACTCGTGATCAGCCATTGGCTGCTCGACGCCATCGTCCATCGTCCCGATCTGCTGCTGGTTCCCGGCGGGCACTGGGCGATCGGCTTCGGCCTGTGGCGCTCGACGGTTGCGACCCTGATCGTCGAACTCGGTCTGGTCGCATTCGGCCTGCTGGCGTTCCTGCGGGCTGGCGCGCACACGCGGCGCGGGCCACTGTGGGCGCTGGTCGCATTTCTGGTGGCGATCTACCTTGCCAGCGTGTTCGGCCCGCCGCCGCCGTCGGTCGCGGCGATTGCATGGGCAGGGCAGGCTCAGTGGCTGATCGTGCTGGCCGCCTTCTGGATCGATCCGGAACGCGGTGCGCATACGCATGCAGACCCCGTCGGAACACGCGCTGCCTGACGCGCTGCCCGGTCGCCTCGCCGAGAACGTCGTGCACTTCGCCCGCGTGCTGCGCGCTGCCGGTGTTCCGGTGGGCACCGACCGCGTGCTGCTCGCGCTGCAGGCGCTGCGGGTCGCCGGAATCGAGTCGCGGCAGGATTTCCATGCAACGCTCGCTGCCTGCCTGATCGATCGCGCCGAGCACCGGATGCTTTTCGACCAGGCATTCCACGTCTTCTGGAAGGATCCGGATCTGCTCGGCCAGATGCTGCGCCTGCTGCTGCCCAGGTCGATCGACAAGCCGGGCGCGCCGCCGCCGGAGAACCGGCGGCTCGGCGAGGCTCTGTTCAGGGACAATGCGCCGCGGCCTCCAGAGCCGCGGGCGGAAGAGCGCATCGAGATCGACGCCCACCGGTCGTGGTCCGCCCGCGAGCGGCTGCGCAAGGCCGACTTCGACACCATGACCACTGCGGAGTGGAACGCCGCCAAGCAGATGCTGAAGGAGATGCAGCCGTTCTTCGCGCAGTTGCTGACGCGGCGCCATGCGCCATCGCATCGCGGCGCACGGATCGACCTGCGGCGCCTGCTGCGCGACGCGGCGCGCCGCGGCGGCGACATCGCGGAACTGCCGCGCCGCATCCGGCGCACGCGCCCCGAACCGCTGGTCGTGATCGTCGACATCTCCGGTTCGATGAGCCGCTACTCGCGCATGTTCCTGCACTTCCTGCACGCGCTGATCGGCAATCCGGCGGCCGGTCACCGCACCCAGGCCTTCGTGTTCGGCACGCGGCTGACGCCGATCACGCGCCAGCTGAAATCGCGCGACCCGGACGTGGCGGTCGCCGCAGTCGTGCAGGCGGTCGACGACTGGTCGGGCGGCACGCGCATCGCGCACGCGATCCGCGAATTCAACCTGCGCTGGGCGCGCCGCTCGCTGTCCGGCAACCCGACCGTGCTGCTGGTCAGCGACGGGCTCGAGCACAGCGAGACCGACATGCTCGGGGCGGAGATGGAACGGCTGGCGAAGTCCTGCCGGCGCCTTGTCTGGCTGAATCCGCTGCTGCGCTACGACGCATTCGAGCCGCGCGCGCGGGGAATCCGCGCGATGCTGCCGCACGTCGACGCGTTTCTTCCCGTGCACAATATCGACAGCCTGCGTGAGCTCGCGCGCACACTGGCTGCGACAACGATCAACAAGACCAGGGAGAGGTCGGGATGGAACTTAGAGGGGAACGGCAGCTCGCCGCAACCCGCGCGGTCGCATGGACCGCGCTGAACGACACGGAGATGCTCAAGCTGTGCGTGCCGGGCTGCGAGAGCCTCACTGCCCGCAGCGAGAACAGCTACGAGATCGTGATGAACGCGGCGATCGGCCCGGTGAAGTCGCGCTTCAAGGGAACGGTCGAGCTGGCCGACGTCGATGCACCGCACGGCTATACGATGAAATTCGACGGTTCCGGCGGCAGCGCAGGATTCGCGCGCGGCGACGTGCGCGTGACGTTGTCCGATGCGCCGGCGCCGGAGACAACGCAGCTCGCCTACGTCGCCACGGTGCAGGTCGGCGGCAAGCTGGCGCAGGTCGGCTCGCGGCTGATCGACGCCGCCGCCGGCGCGATGGCCGACAAGTTCTTCGAAGCGTTCGACCAGCGCCTGCGCGCGCGCGCGGTGGCCGAACTGGAAGAGACGACGGTCCACATTGATGCCGATCTGTCGAGGCTGATGGAGCCGGTGTCATTCGGTTTCTGGAGCATGCTGAAGGCGTTCCTGAGACGGCTGTTCAGCCGGCGCCGACCTGTTGTGTGACGAATCCGACGACGGGAACTGACCAGATGAACGACATCACACCCTACCGGCGGCCGTTCTGGAACACGCAGCCGGCCGATCGTTTCGACGCTTACGTGGCCACGCAGAGCCGCTCGCCCAGCCAGCCGCTGGTGCCGATCCGCCAGACACTGTCCGAGGTCACCGGCCCCCTGTTCGGCGCGGAGTTCGTGCAACAGGGTGACAGCGACCTGACGGCGCATGGCAGCGGCGCGCCGATCGGGCAGCGCATCGTCGTGCACGGCCGCGTGCTCGACGAAAACGGCCGCCCGGTGCGCAACACGCTGATCGAGGTATGGCAGGCCAACGCGGCGGGACGCTACCGGCACCAGCGCGACCAGTGGGATGCACCGCTCGACCCGAATTTCGTCGGCGAGGGCCGGATGCTGACCGACGGCGACGGGCGCTATCGCTTCCTGACGATTCGTCCGGGTTCGTACCCCTGGGGCAACCACCACAACGCGTGGCGGCCGGCGCACATCCACTTCTCGCTGTTCGGCAACGCCTATGCGACGCGGCTCGTCACGCAGATGTACTTCCCCGGCGACGACATGCTGCCGTTCGATCCGATCTTCAACTCGACGCCGGATCCCAATGCGCGCAACCGCCTGATCGCGCGCCTCGACTGGGCCAGCACCGTGCCCGGCTACGCGCATGCATTCGAATTCGACATCGTGCTGCGCGGGCGCGACCGCACGCCGATGGAATCGCGCTCGCCGGGCGAATAGGAGAAGACCGATGCTCTACGCGACGCCATGGCAGACGGTCGGACCGTATCTGCACATCGGCATGAACTGGCTGACGACCGACGACCTCGCCGGCGAAGGCGTGGCCGGGCAGCGGATCGCGATCGAGGGCGTGCTGGTGGACGGCATGGGTGCGCCGGTCCCCGACGGCCTGATCGAGATCTGGCAGGCCAACTCGCAAGGGCGCTACGCGCATCCGGAGGACACGCGCGATGCGCCAGAAGCGGGTTTCCGCGGCTTCGGCCGCGTGCCGACCGACGAAGCGGGCTGCTTCCGCTTCCGCACCATCAAGCCCGGCCGCGTGCCCGCCACCGACGGAAGGCTGCAGGCGCCGCACATCGCGGTCTCGGTATTCGCGCGCGGCATCCTCAAGCGGCTTGCGACGCGCATCTACTTTGCCGACGAGCCATCCAACGGGGAGGATCCGGTGCTGGCGCTGGTACCGGCCGCGCGGCGGCCGACCCTGATCGCGAAACAGGAAGGCGGCCCCTACCGCTTCAACATCGTGATCCAGGGTGAGGCGCTCGGCCAGGGCGAGACGGTCTTCTTCGACCTCTGAGCGCGCGGCGCCGACTGCGCGCGATGGCTAGCCTGCGGTCGCGTCGAGCAATTGCGCCAGCCGGCGCAGCGCGAAGACATAGCCTTGCGTGCCGAATCCGGCGATCACGCCAGCAGCGGCGGCCGAGACGTACGAATGGTGGCGGAACGGCTCGCGCGCGTGGATGTTCGAGATGTGCACCTCGATGATCGGACAGCTGCACGCCTTCAGCGCATCGAGCAGGGCAACCGACGTGTGCGACAGCGCGGCCGGGTTGATCACGATGCCGCCGGCGCGCGTGCGTGCCTCGTGGATCCAGTCGATCAGCTGATGCTCCGCGTTGCTCTGCCGGAATTCGAGCGCCAGCTTCAGTTCAGCCGCGACGCGCGTGCATTCGGCCTGCATGTCGGCCAGCGTCTCGCGCCCGTAGATCTCCGGTTCGCGCTGGCCGAGCAGGTTCAGGTTCGGGCCGTTCAGCACGTAGACGATGCGGCTCATGCAGGCTCCTGGACGGAAGTGGCGCGCAGCCGCCACACTTCGTAGACTGCGCGCGGCATCGATCATAGAGGCAGGCGAACCCATGAGCCAGAACGAATACAACGGCGACCTCGAGCGCGGACTGCGCAACCGGCGTGCAATCCTCGGCGATGCATGGGTCGACCGCTCGCTCGGCAACGCCAACGCGTTCAGCGCCGAGTTCCAGAACCTGATCTCGCGCTACGCGTGGCACGAGATCTGGGGCCGGCCCGGGCTTGATCCGAAGACGCGCCGCGTGATCGTGCTGGCGATCACCTGCGCGCTCGGACGCTGGGAGGAGTTCGAGCTGCACCTGCGCGCCGCGCTGACGGGGGGCGACACCGCGCTCACGCCCGACGAGGTGAAGGAAGTGCTGATGCAGGCGGCGATCTACGCCGGCGTGCCCGCCGCCAACACCGCGTTCTCGCACGCGCAGAAGGTGCTGCGCGAGATCGGGCTCGTGCCCGAGCCCGGCGACGTGCTGACCGCCGCGCATCCCGGCGTCGGACGCGCGGCGCGCACGTCGAGCGCGCCGGCGCTGCACTTCACGCTGCGCGCGCCGCGCGCGGCGCGGCACACGATCGTCGTGAGCCATGCGCTCGGCTGCGACCTGTCGATGTGGGACGGGCTGGCCAGCTCGCTCGCGCGCGAGCACCGCGTGATCGCATACGACCACCGCGGCCACGGTGCCTCGGCGGCGCCCGAAGGACCGTACACGCTCGCGCAGCTTGCCGACGACGCGGACCGGCTGCTTGCCGAAATCGACGCCGGGCCGGTGCTGTGGGTCGGCCTGTCGATGGGGGGCATGGTGGGCCAGGAGCTGGCGCTGCGCCACCCCGCGCGCGTGAAGGCGCTGGTGATCGCGAACTCCGCCGGACGCTACCCGGAAGCAGGGCAGGCGATGTGGCAGCAGCGGATCGATGCGGTGCGCAGCGGTGGTATGGAAGCGATCGCCGATATGGTGATGGGACGCTACTTCAGCGACGAGTTCCGTGCGCAGCGCGCCGCGACGGTGGCGCGCTTTCGCCGCCGTGTGGTGACGACCGATGCCGGCGGCTACCTCGGCTGCTGTTACGCGGTGCGCGACGTCGACACGCTCGACCGCCTGGCGCAGCTCGCGCTGCCGGCGCTGGTGATTGCCGGCGAACTCGACCAGGGAACGCCAGTGGCCATGTCACAGGCGCTCGCCGAGAAGCTGCGCGGCAGGCTGGTCGTGATCCCGAATGCCTCGCACTTGAGCGTGATTGAAGCGCCGGACGAGTTCGAGCGCCACGTGCGGGATTTCATCGCGGCGTTGTGATCGGCCCGTAGCAGGCGGGGCATTCGAAGCATGATCGTGCTGTTCTCATCCCGGCACGCGCAGCACGGCCCCGTCTATGAATTCTTTCGCGGCGAGCGCGTGCCGTGCTTCGAAACCCCGGCGCGCGCCGAGTTCGTTCGCGCCGAAATGGTGGCGCGGGGCCACCGGCTGCTGGCGCCGACGGCCGATAGTCGGCCGATGCTGACGACGGTCCACGCAATCCGGTACGTCGAGTTCCTGGAGTCGGCATGGAACGAGTGGCTCGCGCAGGATCCCGCCAACGCAGACCGCCAGCCCTTTCCATCCGTGTGGCCGGTCCGCACGCTGCGCAGCGACGTGGAGCCGGCCGACTTCGTTGCAAGGCTCGGGCTTTATTCGATGGACAACGGTACTCCGCTGTCGGCCGGGACATGGGCGGCGGCCAAGGCCGCCGCGGATGCAGCCGTCTCGGCCGCCGACCTGCTCGGACGCGGAGAGCGCGCGGCGTTCTGCGCGACGCGTCCGCCCGGCCATCACGCCGGATGCGATTTCATGGGTGGTTACTGCTTTCTGAACAACGCAGCGATCGCCGCCGAAGCCCTTCGTTCGAGAAGCTGTGACCGCGTCGCAGTGCTCGACGTCGACTATCACCACGGCAATGGCACCCAGGCGATCTTCTACGATCGCGCAGACGTGCTGTTCGTCAGCATCCACGGGGACCCGCGGACCGAGTATCCGTTCTATTCGGGACACGCCGACGAGACGGGCTCGGCAGAAGGCCTGGGATTCAACGTGAATCTGCCGCTGCCGGCTGGTACCGAAGCCGAAGCATGGTTTTCGGCGCTGGACCAGGCCTGCGCGCTGATTCAGCGCTATCGGGCCGATGCGCTTATCGTCTCGCTCGGACTCGACACCTTCGTCGGCGACCCGATTTCGAGATTCAGGCTGCGTTCGGTTGACTACCTCAGGCTTGGCGAAGAGCTTGCGCGCCTGAGCCTGCCGACGGTCTTCATACTGGAAGGCGGGTATGCGGCAGCGGAACTGGGCATCAACGCCGCCAACGTTGCTGACGGCTTCGAGAACGCCTGACTGCGTGCGATTGGCGCGGTCGACCCGCGCAAGGCGTTGACGCTCAGCGCCTCGACTCTGCCGGCGTGGCCAGAACCCGCAGCCGCCCCTCCTGTGCGCGCGCGACGCACAGGTCGAGCACGTCGCGGCGGTCTTCCGCGGCGGACTCGAAGAGTTCATAGACGCATTCGGTGGGGACGTCGCAATATCGGCGCCGATCGGGCCGATATGTGATTTCGCGCCACCCGGCGTCCAGCAGCCAGCGCCACAGTTCGTTCGTCAGTCCGGCCTGGACCGTCATCCGCAGGTCTTCGCAGAAGATCCGCGCACCGGTATTCGGCCGCGGCCCGGGCGCCGGGATCGCGCGCCGGTGCGTGCCGATTCCCAGCAGGCCGCGCAGCCGATTCGCCGCGGCTTCCGACAAAGACTGCTCTGCCTTCGCCGTTCGTTGAAGCTGAGGATTCTGAGCGGGCGTCTTCGCGAGCCGTTCGGCCGCAAGGCCGACTTTGCCGGCGATTGCGTTGCCCGGCGTCGGCACGGTCGGCATCGTCGAGTGCAGAGATGAGGCCGACTTTGCCGCGTGCGCAAGCGGCTCGGGCCGCGTTTGCGCGCCTGGCGCCGACGCAGTCGAATGCCCTCCATCCAGGAACTCGATCGTCACGCCCGCGAGCTCGATCACGTCGTGGTTCGACAGCTGACACGCTGTCTTGCCGATCCTGATCCAGTTGACCTTCGGAAAAGCGTCGCCGCGGTGGTGCTCGATGAAGTACCCCGTCGGGCGGCGCGTGATGACCGCTGTTTCCTGACCCGGCCGCCCAAGCCGCGTCAACAGCTTCCGGAGCCGGTACTCCCGTCCCGCGTTGGCGCCCGTAAGGATGCGCAGTCGCGGCCAATCCTCCGCGTGGGTTTCCACGGGCGGCTTCGGCAGCGGGATCTGGATCGTGTTGGGGGCCAGATCGTACGGGCTCGTCGGCGGCGACAGCGAGGCGTCGCCATCAGCGTCGCCGTCCTGCGAATCCCTGGCGCCGTCTGCGAGGAACTTCAGTCGGTACTCGCCGATCTCGATGCTGTCGCCCGCGTGCAGGAGCCGCTTTCTTGCCGGCTGGCCATTGACGAGGGTGCCGTTGGTCGAACCCAGGTCTTCGATATAGAAGTCTTCGCCGCAGCGGCGTATCACGGCGTGTTCGCCGCTGACGCCGAGCGTGTCCAGGACGATGCGATTACGGCTGCGCCGGCCTATCGTCGTCTCTTCGTTAGACAGAGCGATTTCGCGCAGCGCGACGCCCTGAAGCATCAACAGCAGTTTTGCCATGGTCGTTTCGTCTTCTCGGGTCGAAACGGTCGGTCCATCCGCTCCACGCATCCGCCGGGGCTGCTGACACCGCGCCGCTCGTCAACGGCGTGCAAGCCGCGCAACGAGCAGGACCGGCGCGCTCCCGGTGGAGAGTCCGCGGCGGAACGAACCGCCGTCGTCCCAGTGGCCTTCTCCCTGATTCAAGGCTGAACAGCGATCAGGGTTCAGTCCTGCAAGAAACATACCGTGAAGCCAACCCCTTGATTTTGAAGATCGAGGCCGCGGGCGCTCGCCTGCGATGTAAGAAGATCCGACAGCGAGCGGCAGCCGACATCGAGGGGCTGCCGGACCGGTCCGCGCGCCCGGGTCGGATTGCAGGGGTCGTTCGGATCGCCCCGCCGGGCGCCGCGCGCCAGGCCGGAAGGGGTGCGAAATGGCTCAGAACACCGCGCCGCGTGCGTCAACGCGCCAGACGTCCTCGACCTTGTTCCTGCGGATCGCGACGATCCAGTCGTGCAGGTTGACGGTCGGATCGCAATGGCTGGGAATCAGCAGCGCTTTCGCGCCGAGGCGAATCGTCGGCCCTTCGTCGTCGACGCGGGTGAGCACCGTGTGCTCGTCGGAGACCGCGTGTACGTGCCAGCCGCGGAAGGTCGGACGCGCCGGTCCGGAGTCGGTGGAAAAAGCCTTCAGTCCCGCATCGAGCGTCGCGCGGTCGCCGCGCAGGCTCATCACCGTGGACAGGATGAACAGCGCGTGCTCGAAGTTGGGCACCTGCGGATCGACTTCGTTGCGCGCGTAATCGGAGTCCATCAGCGCGAAGGAACCCGGCTGGATCTCGCTGAACACTCCGCTTGCCGCCTCGTACATGAAGGTGCCGGTGCCGCCGCCGGTGATGATCTCGCACGGCAGGCTTGCGGTGCGCAACGCATCGCGTATCTCGGCGGCACGGCGCGCGGCGCTGTCGCTGCCGGCGCGGCGCTCCGGCACGCCACGCCGGTGCTGCGAGGAGCCCGCATACGCCTGCAGTCCCATCATCGTCAGGCGCGGATGCCCGATCACCGCGCGCGCCAGTTCGATTGCCGAGTCCGCATCGGCGACCCCGGCGCGGTTCTGGCCGACGTCGATCTCGATGTAAACGTCCAGATGTGCGTCTTCCTCGTCGCAGATCCGGCCGAGCTGCTCCACGATGCCGACATCGTCCACGCACACGCCGACGCGCGCCGGCGAGAACATGCACGCCAGCTGCGCCAGGCGCCGGATCTTGCGCTCGCCGACGATCTCGTTGGTGACCAGCACGTCCTTGATGCCGCCGGCGAGAAACACCTCGGCCTCGCCGACCTTCTGGCAGCACACGCCCACTGCGCCGGCCGCGATCTGGCGGTGCGCGATCTGCAGCGATTTGTGGCTCTTCGCATGCGGACGCACGCGCACGCCCGCGTCGCGCGCGGCGTCCATCAGGCGCCCGAGATTGGTCTCGAAGCGATCGAGGTCCAGGATCAGCGCCGGCGTATCGACGTCGGCGAGCGCGTCTCCCGGCTGCGCGGGCATCCAGTGAAAGCTCATGGCGGGGATTCGGGGGTCGCGCGCCTCGGGCCACGGTCGACCGCGCGGAGGCGGGAGTCTAGCGGCCGAAGGCTGATCGGGGCCACCGTTGCGCGTTCGCGGGATTGGCGGCCGCCGATGATCCGGCCTGTGTCAGCGCGCCAGCAACAGCGTCCCATCGGCGGCCTGCCGAATCCCGGCCCCGAGCTTGCCGCATTCGCGGTCGAGCGCCGTCCGAAGCCATTGCGCGTCGTCGAGCCCGGCGCGCTCCACGCGGAAGCGACGCACGCGGGTCGGCGTCATCTGCAGCCGCGCCAGCGAGCCGTCGGCGGTGGCCAGGGTGGCGAAGTACATCAGGCCCAGGCCGGTGCGGAACTCCTCGTAGCCGCCGATTCCCTCGTAATCGTTGATGAAGTCGCCGCAGCCGTACAGGATCAGGCGTCCGCCGTGCACCTCGAGCCCCTTCGGGTGATGCGACGAATGGCCGTGCACGATGTCGACCCGCGCCTCGTCGATCAGCGCGTGCGCAAACGCGCGCTGCGGCGGCGGCACCGCGTAGCCCCAGTTGCCGCCCCAGTGGATCGATGCGACGACGATGTCGCCGGGCTGCCGCGCGGCGCGCACGCGCGCGGCGATCGTTCTCACCTCGGGCGCCGCGAGCGACGGCAACAGCGCGATGCCGGCGTGGGTCGTCGTCGCTGACCAGTCGGGCTGTGTGCCGCAGTCGAGCGTCGCAAACGCGAACACGAGCACGCGGGCGCCGTCGGCCGCCTCGATGATCGCCGGCTGCGCGGCTTCTTCTGCGTCGCGGCCGGCACCCGCGGTGCGGATGCCGGCGGTGCGCAGCGCGTCGAGCGTGTCGACGAGGCCGGCACGACTCCAGTCGAGCACGTGGTTGTTCGCGAGCACGCAGCAATCGATGCCGGCTGCGCGGAGCACGCCGGCATTGGCCGGATGCATCCGGTAGTGAATCCCTTTTCCGGGCCACGGTTCGGCGCATGTGGTCACCGCGGTTTCGAGATTGATGATCCGCACGTCGGGGCGCAGGCGCGCGAATTCGATCAATGCATCGCCCCACACGTAGTCGGGTGCGACGCCGCGCGGAATCGGTCCGCTCGCCTGTTCGGCCAGGTCGACGTAGCCGAGCGCGGAGGTCACGTTTGCCTCGTACAGCCGCGGATCGCTGCGATGCCGCTGAATCTGGTCGACGCCGCGGCCGAGCATCACGTCGCCGCACAGGAAGAGCTGAAGTTCGGCGCGGCTCATCGGTTCGTGCCCCGGCCGGCGCCCGACATTGCGTGCGGCCGCACGCGAACGCGGCTGAGCCCGCCCGCGGGCTCGACGTCGAAATCCACGGGCAGGAACTGCCGGATCAGCCACATCGCAGTGCGCGCGTGCTGCGTGACCTCGCGCGTCGTGAAACTCGATTCGCCCGCGGCCAGCGCGAGCCAGACCAGCAGCTGATCGGCTGCGTGGATGTCGAGCCCGGCGCCGCCGGCGAGGTCGGCCGCGAGCTCTACGCCGACCGCGTCGCCCAGTGTTTCCGCCCTTACGCCGCGCTGGGCCACCTGGCCCGCGCCAAGCGTTGCACCGCCATCGCGGCTCCATAGCGTGATCGCGCCGCCGGCGCACGCCGCTGCGGCGTCGACCTCGATCGCGATTCGCGCCGGCAGATGCAGGCGGGCGCGCGCGGCGTCGGCCATGCGCGTGGCCACGTGCGCGTCGAGATGATCGCTGTGCGCGCAACCTTCGATCGTGCGCACCGCATGCAGGGCCTCGAAGCGATGCGCACGCGGCCGCGCCGGCGTGGTTGTCAGGTCCGCCATGCCTCCGCCACGCGGGAAATAGCCACGCCGGCGCAATTCGCAGTCGATCGCCACGCCGAGCGCGGCCAGGTGCGCAAGCAGCACGTGGCGGAAGTAGTCGAACGGCGGCGCGGCGCGCACGTCGGTGCCCCCGAGCAACGTGATTCGGCACCGCGCCGGGGCGCGCAACATCACCGGCAGCAGCGCCTGAGCGAGCAGCGTGATGCTGCCCGCGGTGCCGACGTCGAAGTGGAATTCGCCGGCGACGATGTCGCCCGGAACGAAATCGAACGACGTCGCGCGCAGTTCCACGCCGGTGGCCGTTGCCCTGCACAGCGAGGCTGCGGCACGCACCGCGGCCAGGTGTTGCGGGGCGAGCCCCGCCGGCCGCCGGGCCGCGCGCACATTGCGCACGCGGATCGGCGTGTGCGTGATGGCCGCCAGCGCCACCGCGGTGCGGACTAGCTGGCCTCCTCCTTCGCCCCACGCGCCGTCGATATCGAGCACGTCTGCCCGCCACGCTATTCGCGTTGTGCTTCGGGCACCACGATCACCGGCACGCGCCGCAGGGCCGCCAGGCGCGCACCGGCCTCGATGGTGGACAGCGCGCCCGCGTCGGCGACGATCAGCCGCACGCGCAGCCGGCCGAGCGCACGTTGCAGCTGCTCGGCATCGCCCGCCGCGTCGATGACGACGAGCCGCGCGCGCGCGGCGTGCGCGATCCGGTCGGCAAGCCGCGCGGCCGCCGCTTCTGCGCGGTCGGCAAGCGCGACTACATCGCCGCTGCGGCGCGTTACGCCCGATGGGGCGAACAGCACCGCACCGGCGGGCAGCGGGGGCAGCTGCGCCTTGCGCTCGACGGGAACGACGAACACGAAGTCGCCGTGACCGCGCAGTTCGTCGAGCGCCGCGAGCGGCCGGCTGCCGGCGCGCACGACGGAGAACTCCATGCGCACACCGACCGTGCGCGCCAGGTCGGCGAGGCGACGCCGCAGCGTCGCCGCCGCCAGTTCCAGGTCGCGCGCGAGCTGTTCGCGCAGCAGGGGTCGCCAGCGCTCATCCAACGGGCGCAAGGGGTCGAATTCGCGTGCCAGCGGCAGGCCGGCAACGTCGAGCAGCGATTCGTCCTCGACATACAGCGCGCGCAGATCGGCGCCGATCAGGCGCGCGATGTCCGCCGCGAGCCGCAGCAGTTCCGGGGCCGACCCGGCGACCGGCAGACTGATCACCACGCTGCGGATCGACACGGTCATCGCGGGTCACACCGGCTCTTGCCGCCCTTCCGCCGCCCTGGCCTGCTG
>JBLMYK010000297.1:0-3091 GCA_050258235.1 Gemmatimonadota bacterium
GCGCCGACGGTCGCGCCTGCGACATCAGCCGCGGAACGAGATTGTTGGCCAGCAGCGCGCCGATCACCAGCACCGCACCGAGCAGTTCAGGCGCGCCGTAGCGCTGCCCCTGCCAGGCGCGGATGGCGAAGACGGTGATCGGGACGAAGTTGCTGAACAGCACGCCGTTGGCGGAACCGAGGACCTGCATGCCGCGGTTCCAAGCGAGCACCGCGAAGACCGATGCGAGCGCGATCATGTACACGATCTGCCAGCCGGTGGCGGCGATCGCCGCGGCGTCGGTCGGATGCGCGATGCCGAGCTCGACCGCGGCCAGCGTGGCGATCGCGATCGCGACGGCGCCGGCGAGCGTGGTCAGCGTCGTGTAGCGCAGCGCCGACCAAGTCGTGAATGACGCCCCGCCCATGGTGTAGGCGACCCAGCACAGCGCGCCGGCCAGCACCATCAGGTCGCCGACGATCGATCCTTCGCGCAGGAAGTCGGCGCGCCCCTTGCTGACCACCAGCAGCACGCCCGCGAGCGCAGCTCCAATGGCACCGAATGTCAGCCGCGATGGCCGCACGCCGCGCACGGCCCATGTCAGCAGCGCGGTCAGCAGCGGCATCGTGGCCATGATGACCGCCGCGTGCTCGGGCCGCGACAGCGCGAGCCCCGAAAACACCAGCAGGCTGAAGCCGGCGAAGCCGAGCGTCCCCAGCGCGGCGACCGAGAACAGTCGGCCCTCGGTCGCGAAGCCCGCGCTGCCTTCGTGCCAGCGCAGCAGCGCTGCGAAGATCAGCGCGGTGATGCCGTAACGGATCAGCGTCAGGTGGAAGGCGTCCATCGACTGCAGGATCGACGTGGCGACGGGGAACATGCCGCCCCAGATGACGGCGGTGACAAGGAGCGGCAACACCCCGCGGGTGACGGCAGAAGACTTTGCTTGCATGGCTGGACTCCGATTGCGGTTCGATGGCCGCGAGTCTTCCGCACGCGGCGCGCGCGATCCAATCGTTTGTTTGGAAGGCCGCCTTCGGCGCGGCCGATGGTCAGACGAGCGCCGCCTCGGGCCAGGTCGCGCGCAACTCGACCAGCGCGGCGGCGAGCAGCGGCTCGGTCGCGCGCTCGGCGCGCAGCAGGAAGTTCAGGTACGTGGTCGGTGCGGCGCCCGGCCAGAACGCGAGTTCGCCCGCCTCGATGCCCGCGCGTGCCTGATCATCGCGCAGCAGAGAGATCCCGACGCCCGCCGCGACCAGGCTGCGCATCGCCACTTCCTGGTCCGCCTCGGCGACCGATTTCGGCAGCGGCAGGCCGTGCGCGGCGAACAGCGCCTGCGCAATCGGATGAAACGAGCACGTCGGCGGCGTCGTGATCCATGGCAGCGATGCGATCGCCTTGAAGTCGGCGCCGTCGATGCGATCGCGCCAGGCCGCCGGCGCGGCCACGCGCAGCGTGATCATGCCGAGCCGCCACACCTGCAGCCCGGCGTCGTTCAGTTCGCCGACTGCGTAGGCGGCATCCAGCTCGCCGCGCCGCAGGCCGTCGATCACCTTGCCCGAGTGGCCGTAGGTGAGACGGATCACCAGTTGCGGATGCGCGGCCGCCACGCGCGACATGAATTCGCCGAGGCGCATCGTCACCGGATCGGACACGGTTCCGAGCCGCAGCTCGCCGCTCAGCTGCCCTTGCAGCTGGCGCGCCTGTGCGATCACGCCGGAGGCGGCGGCGAGCGCCTTTTCTGCCTCGCCGAGCAGCAGGCTGCCCGGCGCGGTCAGCCGCATCCCGCGCGCGCTGCGTTCGAACAGGCGCACGCCGAGTTCGTCCTCGAGTGCCTTCACCTGAGCGCTGATCGCCGGCTGGCTGGTGAACAGGCGTTCCGATGCGCGCGACAGGTTGCCCTCGCGCGCGACGGTGACGAAGGTGCGGAGTTGGTAGAGCTCCATCGGTCAGACCCGTATGGCGCGGGCCGCCCCGCGTACGCACGACGCGGGACGGCGACCGCCCTTGTTCACGCTACTGCTCGACAAGGTAGCCGCGCTCCGCATACGGAAAGCCGGTGAGCTGGGCGTCGGCGGCGTCGTCATACAGGAAATATGCACGAACCTCCGCGATCCGCCCGCTGCGCATCACGTACCACTCGGTTCCGCGCATCATCGCGCGCCGCGATGTCCCCGGCGGCGTCCAGAGGCAGCTCCACTCGCTCACGACCTCGTCGTCGCGCCCGATGATGCGGTCGATGCGCCAGACCGGGTCGAGGACATCCCTGAACTTTCTCCAGTACCGGGCGAGATGCTCGGCCCCGCGGATCGGCGGAAAGCGGGCCGGCAGGAAGTAGTGAACCACGTCCGGATCGAGCGTGCCGAGCAGGGCATCGAGATCGCCGGAGTTGCAGCCATCGAAATACTTCAGCACGACGGCGACGTTGCTGGATTCGTGCGGAGTCATGTTCTATCTCTTTTTCGAGTGGTGGGTCAGCGGCAGGACGGCGAGATCCGCAGCGCGCGCGAGACAACATGTCCTCGCACCTGGCAACCGATTCCACGGCACGCTTGTGAGCGGAACCTACCGAGCCGGGCAGCGATCGTACATGTGGAAGACACCTATGCGCGGTGCGCCGCGCGCTAGATGGGGATAGCCTCGATGCGATCGAGCCTGACCGCAGCACCCGCACGCAAGGTGTTCTGCACCTCGGCCACGCGGTCGGTGTGTGCCATCAGGTCGCGGATCGCCTGCTCGGACGCCGGTGCCCAGACCTTGGCCTCGTAGGCGATGTTCCGCCCGGCTTCACCCTCGGCGCCGAACTCGCCGCTGACCGCGACCTCGACACGTTCGACCGTGATGCCGCGCTTCGCGGCCTCCCGGTAGATGTCGTTGCAGTAGCAGGTCGCAAGCGCGAGGAACAGAAGCTCGCCGCCGTTGGCGCTCGAACCGAACCCGGTCGCCCGCGGCGGAATCGCGATCGAGTGCGGCTGCCCGTTTGTCGCCAGCGTGATCTCGTGCCGGCCGCGGCTGCTCTGAATCTGCGCGCTGATCTTCATCTTCTCCTCCGCAGTCAGGCGGCGGCTGTTACGGATCCTGCATCCTCAATCCGGCTGCGCGCCGCCACCGTTCA
>JBLMYK010000298.1:0-6338 GCA_050258235.1 Gemmatimonadota bacterium
CGTCGCGCTCGGCCTGCGCCAGGACCCGCCGGTTGAACTCCAGGATCGAACGCTCGCGGTTGAGCAGACGGACGGGCGGCGCATGCGGGTCGGACATCCGACCAGTTTACGGGTCGGGCGCGACAGCGCCGTGACAGCGCCGGCTATCGGCGGCTATCGACGGCTATCGGCGGCGATCGGCGGCGCACGACGAAAAGGGGGTGACACGATGAGCGAACGACTGGCCTGGGACCCGCGCACGCACGACCTTGGCGGCGGCTTCATGGTGCGGCGCGCGCTGCCCGCCGCCGCCTGCCGGCAGGTCGGCCCCTTCGTCTTCTTCGACCACTTCGGCCCGGTGCAGGCCGGGCCGGGCGACAACCACGACGTGCGCCCGCACCCGCACATCGGCCTGGCGACCGTGACCTACCTGTTCGAGGGCGCGATGATGCACCGCGACTCGACCGGCGCCGTGCAGCGCATCGAGCCGGGCGCGATCAACTGGATGACGGCCG
Source organism: Gemmatimonadota bacterium (assembly GCA_050258235.1). GTDB lineage: Bacteria > Pseudomonadota > Gammaproteobacteria > Burkholderiales > Burkholderiaceae_F > JAKOQB01. Next base: position 495 of record JBLMYK010000298.1, read on the forward strand.
GGCGCGGCATCGTGCACTCCGAGCGCACGCCGCCCGAATCGCTGGCGCGCGGCAGCCGCGTGCACGGGGTGCAGACGTGGGTCGCGCTGCCGCTCGAGCACGAGGACGACGCGCCATCATTCGAACATCATCCGGCGGCGACGCTGCCGCGCGTCGATCTTCCCGGTGTGGGCGTGCACGTGATCGCCGGCACCGCGTTCGGGGAGCGGTCGCCGGTCGGCGTGTTCTCGCCGACGCTGTACTGCTCGTTGAAGCTCGATGCCGCCGCAAGCCTGACGATCCCTTCCGAGCATGCCGAGCGCGCCGTGTACGTGGTCGCCGGGCTGATCGAAATCGACGGCCAGCTGCTGACCGCCGGCCAGATGGCGGTGCTCGCCGGCGGCAGCGACGTCGTCGTCACGGCCAAGAGCGCGGCGCGCGCGATGCTGCTCGGTGGCGCGCCGGTTGGCGAACGGCAGATCTTCTGGAATTTCGTCGCCAGTTCGACCGCCCGGCTCGACGCGGCGAAGGCGGAATGGATGCATTACGGCAACGTCGCCGCGCGCCATCGCTTCGGCTCGATCGCCGGCGATACCGAATACATCCCGTTGCCGGCGCGCTGACGCAGCGTCGCTGCTGACATCCGATCATGACGCCCGAGCCGTCGGCGACGAGCCGACGGTGAGCGTGGATTTTCAGGGGATGGTCGACTGCGCGAGAACGCAGCACGCTCATTCGCAGGTCCGGCGTCGTCGCTGCGGGCCGGACAGGCAGCTTCGGCGGCCGACCGCCGTGACGTGATCAGCAGAAGAGGACAGCCGCGCGTTTGCGGCAAGGCCGACGACCATGCCCTGGACAGAGTTCAACTATCCCGCGTCCATGCGACACCTGAGCGAACCGGTGCGCGAAAAGGCAATCGAAATTGCCAACGCCCTGCTGGAAGAGAACATGGAAGAGGGCAAGGCGATCCGCATCGCGATCGCGAAGGCGAAGGAATGGGCGCTCCACCACGGCCTGCCGGCGTTCGGGGGCGACGGCTGACGCGGCGATCGCGCATCGCGCGGCGGGGCAGCCGTTGAACCAAGAGCCGGCGTGCCGTTCCAATCGGTCATCAACGTGGAGGAACCAAGATGAAAAATAACCCGGCAATGCGGGTTTCCCGCCGCCGTTTCACGCAGACCGCTCTCGCTGCCGGCGCTTGGTTGGTCGTGCCCGCGGCGCGCGCCGACGATGCCGCCGACGCGCGCGATGTGGTCGACAATGCGCGCATCACGATTCAGGAACTGGCGCGCGACAAGAATTTCGGCGCGATGCGCGCGGGGCTCAAGCAGGCGCGCGGCGTGCTGATCTTTCCGCAGATCATCAAGGGCGCTTTCTTCGTCGGCGGCTCGGGCGGCACGGGTGTGCTGCTGGCCCGCGACGGCAACCGTTGGGTGGGACCGGCCTTCTACACGATCGGCTCGGCCAGCATCGGCATCCAGTTCGGCGGTGAAGCGGCCCAGGTCGTAATCCTGGTGAACAACCAGAAGGCGCTCGACGGCCTGTATTCAGACCACTTCAAGATCGGCAGCGATGCCTCGGTCGCAGCCGGCCCGATCGGCCAGGGCGGCGGCCTCGCGTTCACCACCGACATGACGAGCTTTTCGAAGTCGAAGGGCGCCTTTGCCGGCATCAGCTTCGAAGGCTCGGTACTCGATGTGCGCGGAGCGCTGAACGATGCCTATTACGGCGGCAAGGCGACACCGCTCGACATCCTGGTCAGGCACTCGGTGTCCAGCAAGCAGGCCGATGCGCTGCGCGCAGCGGTCGCCGCCGCGACGGGGTAGGCGTCAGCGCGCGCCGCGCTTTTCGTAGGTGCCGATCAGCTCGGCCCGCGCCAGCACATGTCCGTCCATGGCCTTTTCGAGCTGCCCCTTGGTTGGCCGGTGCAGGTCCGGCAGCACCGCGTCGAGCGCGTAGATCTTGAAGAAGTACCGGTGCCGGCCGATCGGCGGGCACGGGCCGCCGTAGCCCGTGCGCTTCCAGTCGTTCAGTCCGAGCAGGGTTCCGGACGGAAGCGAGCGAGCCGCCTCGGGCAGTTCGCCAGAGGGCGGCAGGTTGTACAGCACCCAGTGAACCCAGGTCATCTTCGGCGCATTGGGGTCAGGCGCATCCGGATCGTCGACGATCAGCGCGACGCTCTTGGTGGCCGCAGGTGCATCGCGCCAGGCGAGCGGCGGCGAAACGTCCTGTCCTTCGCACGTAAAGCGCGCCGGGATCGCGCCGACCGGGCCAAATGCCGAGGAGGAAATCTTCATGGTCTTCTCCTTCCATTCCGTCGAGGCGACATCGGATCGGTCACAGCGTCGCCGCTGGCGCGAAGCCATGCAATCCCCGCTGCCTCAAACGTGGTAAAGCGGCGCACGCCGCGTCCGTCGAGTTGCAGCCGGTCAATGTCGTGCATGGATGCGCGCGCATGATGATTTTTGCAGGATGGGGTGCTGGCATGGAGTGAGGCGCCCCTCACAGACGAGGAGGTCGATATGGCAAACGTGGTCGTCAGACATGATCCGTTCGAGCTCACCTTTCCAGAGTACTTCCGGAACTTCTTCCGGCCGATGCGGTGGGAAGCCGAGCCCGGGCTGGACATCCGACTTGAAGTGAAGGAAACGGACAAGGCCTACAAGGTACGCGCCGAACTGCCGGGCGTTAAAAAGGAAGACATCGACATTTCGATCGATGGCAACCTGGTGACGATTCGCGGAGAAGTCAAACGCGAGAAAGAGGAGAAGGACGAGCGCACGGTGCGCAGTGAACGCTACTATGGCGCAGTGTCGCGCTCGTTTTCGCTTAACACCGACGTCGACGAGAAAGCCGCCGGCGCGAAATACAGCGACGGCGTGCTCGAACTGACGCTGCCGAAGAAGGAAGGCACGCGTGCGAAGCACGTGAAAGTCGAGTGAAGCGGTAACGCAGGCTTCGCCGACCGAGCGGTCACCGCCGCTCCGGAGAGTGCTTCGGGGCGGCGGGTTTCGGACTCCAGCCGCATTGATGCGGCGCGCTAATGGCGTGCAAGGAAGGCGCGCACCTCCTTAAGCGCGCGCGCATTCAAGACGTCATTCTTCTCCAGCCAGCCCCGCCGGGCCTGGCCGATTCCGTGCACGAGGTTGTCGAACTCGTGCACGGAGTGTGCATCGGAATTGATCGACACCAGCGCACCTTCGTCCTTGGCCATCCGGCAATGGATGTCGGTCAGGTCGAGGCGCTCGGGGTGCGCATTCAGTTCGAGCGCGATGCCGCGCGCCTTGCACTTGCGCACGATCGCCAGCATGTCGACGTCGTAAGGATCGCGCTGGTCGATCAGGCGGCCGAGCGGGTGCGCGAGGATCTTCACGTGCGGGTTGTCGAGCGCCGCCAGGATGCGCGCGGTCTGCTTCGCGCGCGGCAGGTTGAACTTCGAGTGCACGGCGGCGATCACGACATCGAGCGGCGCGAGCGCGGCATCGGGCAGGTCGAGCGAACCGTCGTCGAGGATGTCGACCTCGATGCCGGTCAGAAGTTGAATGCCGTCGAGCTTCGCGTTAAGGCGCTCGATCTCGTGGCACTGCTTGGCCAGGCGCACCGGGTCTAGCCCGTGCGCGACCGTGAGGCGCCGGCTGTGCTCGCTGATCGCCACATAGGTCAGACCGTGCGCACGCGCGGCTCCCGCCATCGCTTCGATTGTCGCCGTGCCGTCGCTCCAGTTGGTGTGCACGTGCAGGTCGCCGCGCAGGTCGCCCAGTTCGATCAGCCGCGGCAGGGTCCCTTTTGCGGCGGCTTCGATCTCGCCACGGTCCTCGCGCAACTCGGGCGCGATCCACGGCAGGCCGAGCGCCGCGTACACGTCTTCCTCGGTGGCGCCTGCCACCGCACGGCTGCCCTTGAACAGCCCGTATTCGTTGAGCTTGAAACCCCGGTCGATCGCCCGGTTGCGCATGCGGATGTTGTGCGCCTTCGAGCCGGTGAAGTACATCAGTGCGGCACCGTAGCTCGCCGGCGGCACCACGCGCAGGTCGACCTGCAGTCCGGTCTTCAGCACGACGGATGCCTTGGTGTCGCCTGCCTGCAGCACTTCGCGCACATCGGCGTAGGAGGTGAAATGGCGGCACACCGCCGCGCTGTCCGACGCCGTGACCAGCAGGTCGAGGTCGCCGACCGTGTCGCGCGCGCGGCGCAGACTGCCGGCGGCGACCGCCGCATCCACTTGCGACGCCTGTTTGACGTACTTCAGGATCGCGTCGGCGTACTGTGTGGCGATCGCCAGCTTGAAGCGCTTGACCTGCCCCATCTGCTGGTTGATCGCGGTGACGATGCGTTCTTCGGTCTTTGCGCCGAAGCCGGGCAGCTCGCGGATGCGTCCGTCGCGCGCCGCGCGCAGCAGCTGCGGCAGCGTGTGTACGTGCAGCTCGTCGTACAGCGCGCGCACGCGCTTCGGCCCCAGACCCGGCAGCTGCAGCAGATCGACCACGCCAGCCGGCACTTCCTTGCGCAATCGGTCAAGCGCGGCCAGATGCCCGGTGCTGGCGAATTCCTGGATCTTCGCGGCCAGATCGGTACCGATTCCCGGCAGCTTGGGCAGCGGCTTGCCGGCGGCGACCAGCGCCGCCAGATCGAGCTTCAACTCGCCGACGATCCGCGCGGCGTTGCGATAGGCGCGCACGCGAAACGGATTGGCAGCCTGCAGTTCGAGCAGGTCGGCCACCTGCTCGAACGCGGCGGCGATGTCCGCGTTGGCGATCGGCATCGCGGGCGGCGGCTATTTGCGCAGCGCCGTTTCCTTGGTCTGCTCGGCCTTGATCACGCGCACCACCGAGTCGAGCTGCTCGGCCAGGGCTTCGAGCAGGTTGTCGACCGCGATGATGCCGGCAAGTGCGCCGTCCTGGCTGACGACCGGCAGGCGCCGCACGCCGCGTTCGCGCATCCGCGCCAGCGCATCGAGGATGTCGTCGCTGTCGTTCACGGTCGCCAGCGGTGTCGCCATCACGTCGCCCGCGGTGAGCGTCTTCGGATCGAGGTCGACCGCCACGGACTCGATCACGATGTCGCGGTCGGTGACGATGCCGACCGGGTTGTCGCGCCGCCCCTTGTCGTCGACCACGATCAGGCTGCCCACATGCTGGTTGCGCATGATCTGCGCGCACTCCGCAAGCGTGGTCTGCGGTTGCACGGACACGACCTGCATGGTCGCCAGGTCGCGCACCGTGACGGTTTTCGCTCTCATGTGTCCTCCTATGCAATCAGTCGCGCCAGCGTGAACGCGACGCCGGCGGCAAGGCCGCCGATCGCCAGCGTCTGCAGCGCGGACTTCCATTTCGGAGCGCCGGTGAAGTGGCCCTTGATGTAGCCGAACACCGCCAGCGCGGCCAGCGTGATCGCGATCGACCACGGCAGCGCACGCGCGACGGTGTCGAATGCCAGGTAGGGCGCCAACGGAATGAAGCCGCCGACCACGTACGCAACCGCGATCGTCGCCGCCGACCACTTGGCGCGTTGCGGGAGCGGCTCGTCCAGCCCGAGCTCGAAGCGCATCATGAAGTCGCGCCACGCGATCGGGTTCGACTTCAGTCCGTCGATCAGCGGCGTGTAGTGGGCGGCGGTCAACCCGTACTTCTCGAAGATTTCCGCGATCTCGCGCGCCTCTGCGTCGGGCTTCTCGACGATCTCGCGCTCCTCGCGCGCCAGTTCCGACGCGTAGTGCTCGCGCTCGCTGCGCGCCGCCAGATAGCCGCCCAGCCCCATCGCGATCGAGCCGGCCGCCACTTCGGCCACCCCGGCCGTGATCACCAGGTCGACGCCGGCGGCAGCGCCGCTGATGCCAGCGGCGAGCGCGAACGGAACCGTGAGGCC
>JBLMYK010000299.1:0-3744 GCA_050258235.1 Gemmatimonadota bacterium
CTGGAAGGCTCGGGCACCGACGCGCGCGCCAAGATCAACTTCGGCCCGCAGGGAATCAAGGAACTGCTGCTGTCGATTGCAAAGCTCGACGCCGCCTGAACGAGACGAGGCGCAAGCCGAGCCTCGACCCCTCTCGCTTGGCGAGAGGGGCCCGGGGGAGAGTGCAGTGGAGCCTTGCCGGGAGGCGAGCTTCGGCGAGGTATTTCAAGAAACCGAAACCTACTCCGTCTGGAACACCGACCGATACATCGGATAGAAGCTCGCCTGCACGAGTGTCATCAGCACCAGCGCCAGCGGCGCGAGCACCAGCGACAGCGCCTGGCGCGATGCCATCAGCGGGGCCAGCAGGCCGACGATCACGGCGCTCGTTGCCATCATCATCGCGGTGACCACGACGCCGAACACCAGCAGCGCGCCCTTGTTGCGCCAGCAGGCGACCACGCTTCCGAACATTGCCTTGCCCGGCGTCAGGCGGTGCCAGCCCACCAGAACCGGGGCAAACCACATCAGCATCAGCACGGGCGTGTACAGCAGGAGCTGCAGCGCCACCGCGTCGAGCGGGATGTCCTGCAGGGATGCAGGCGGCGCGGCCGGCTCCGACCCGCCGAACAGATTGCCGAGGAGCGCGACGGTCACCACCAGCCCTGCATTGATGATGCCGAGCTGGAACATAGGCGTGCGCACTCGGGCGTCCTGGAACGGCTGGACGAAGAGGCCCACATTGGGCGTGCGCTTCGCGTCGACCTCGCGGCATGCGGCCAGCAGCGCGAAGGTTGCGAACGGCGCCAGCACGGCCGAGATCGCGATGCCGATGAAGGGCACCAGCGCCGGCACGAACAGCATCATCAGGTAGACGACGACCATCGCCGACAGGCCAAGCGGCTGGCGGGCAAACAGCCGCCAGCCGTCGCGCAGCCACAGCGCACCGGCGGTCGCCGGGACTTTTCCGATCAGCATTTCGATTCCATGGACTGTACCCACGGCAACTCGGGGTCGGCGATGCGCCGCCGCAGCGTGCGCTCGAAGCGGCCGGGGTCGTGCGGTTTCAACAGGTAAGCGGTGCGCGGCACGTGCAGGTCGTGCAGGCGCGAGATCCAGAAGCGCAGCGCAGCGGCGCGCAGCACGGTGCGCCAGTGCTGCTGTTCCAGGTCGGTGAATGGGCGCACCTCGTGATAGGCGCGCAGCAGCGCGGTCGCACGCTCCATCACCAGCGCGCCGTCGTCCAGATCGACGCACCAGTCGTTGACGGCAACCGCGACGTCGAACAGCCAGATACTGCAGCCGGCGAAATAGAAGTCGACCACGCCTCCGATCGCCGGCTCACCGGCCCGGTCGACGAACAGCACGTTGTCGCGGAACAGGTCGGCGTGGATCGGTCCGCGCGGCAGCTTCTCGAATGCCGGCGAGCGGAAGAAGCTGTCCTGGTAGATCACTTCTTCCGCGAGTTGGTGAAAGGTCGTGTCGCTGACGTACGGCTCAAGTTCAGGCAGAACTGTCTTCCACCAGCCGATGCCGCGCAGATGCGGCTGAAACCGCGGGTAGTCCTGCCCCGCCAGGTGCATGCGCGCGAGAAAGGTGCCGACACGCTCGCAGTGAGCCGGCGTCGGCGACTCGACCACGCGTCCCGGCATGCGGGTCACGAAAGCGGCGGGCTTGCTTTTGAACTCGGAGATCAGCGAACCGTGCGCGTTCTCCTGCGGTGCCGGCACCGGAAGGTCGCGCCGCGCCAGATGACGCATCAGGTCGAGGTAGAACGGCAACTGGCGGAATCCGAGGCGTTCGAAGATCGTCAACACGTAGTCGCCGGCGGTCGTGGTGACGAAGTAGTTGGTGTTTTCGATGCCGGTGCCGATGCCCTGATACGAGACCAGATCGCCGAGTGCGTAGGACGCCAGCAACTGCGCGATGTCGCCGCGGTCGAGCGCCGTGAACACCGCCATCAGGCGGACTCGCAATCAGGGGCTGCAACCCGTGGCGGGAGCAGCGACCGCGGGTTGGTCATCGGGCGGTGCAAGTCAGAACTCGAACTTCAGGAAGCGCGGAGTCGACAGTCCACTGCTCAGTTCCTGCGGCGACAGCGGCCGCTGGCCCTCGCGGTTCTCGATCGTGTAGCTGTAGGCGCGTCCGGCCGGCGTCACGACGATTTCGACCACGTGCCCGTGCTGACGCCGCTGCTCGATGCGTGCTTCGCGCTCGGTCCGCACCTTTGGCGGCAGCAGGTCGGTGGCGTCCGGCTCGGCGAGAGGGGCGGTCGATTCCGCGTCGGGGCCCTTGGCCTCGACGCGCGGCCCGTCCTTGAGCGCCGGAGGCTTGTCGATGGGCTGCGCCAATGCCGTGCTGCCGGCGATGAAGCTCAGTCCGATGACGGTCGGCAGCAGTCGTTTCATATGCAACGATTTTACGCCCCGATGCGGCTTCCAGGCCTACAGATAGAGCAGCTGCTCGCGCTCCGCCGGCGTCGATGCGAATCCGCGCTGCTCGTAGAAGTCGAAGATCGCATCGACGACGGCGTCGGCGTCGTCGACCAGCTTCATCAGGTCCATATCGGCTTCCGCGATCATTCCTTGCGCGACCAGCGCGCCGCGCATCCACGCCAGCAGCCCGTCCCAGAAGTCCGACCCGACCAGCACGATCGGAATCCGCCGCCCCATGCGAGTCTGGATCAGCGTCAGCGCCTCGGTCAGCTCGTCCATCGTGCCGAAGCCGCCCGGCATCACCACGTACGCCGCGGCGTACTTGACGAACGCGACCTTGCGCGCAAAAAAGTGGCGGAACCGCAGCGAGATGTCCTGGAACGGATTGCCGTGCTGCTCGAACGGCAGTTCGATGTTCAGGCCCACGCTCGGACTGCGCCCGTCGAACGCGCCGCGGTTGGCGGCCTCCATTACGCCCGGACCGCCGCCGCTGATCACCGCGAAGCCGGCGTCCGACAGCTTGCGTGCGATCTCGACCGTCTGGCCGTAGATCGGTGAACCTTCCTTGGCGCGCGCGCTGCCGAAGATCGACACCGCCGGGCGGATTTCGCTCAGCCGTTCGGCAGCCTCGACGAACTCCGAGATAATCCCCCAGATCTGCCACGATTCGCGCGCCTTCTGGCTGGTGGCGCGTTCGGGCGCGGTGACCGCGCGCAGGCTGGGGATGTTCTTCTGACGATCGAGCATGGCTGACTCCAAGAAAACTCTGTTGCTGGTCGACGGCTCAAGCTATCTGTATCGCGCGTTTCACGCGCTGCCCGACCTGCGCACCTCGCAGGGTGAGCCGACCGGCGCGATCCGCGGATTCATCTCGATGATGAAGCTGCTGCGCGAGCAGGTGCCGGCGGATTATCTCGCCTGCGTGTTCGATGCCAAGGGAAAGACCTTTCGCGACGACATCTATCCCCAATACAAAGCGCATCGGCCGCCGATGCCGGACGACCTGGCCGCGCAGATCGCGCCGATCCACGCGGCGGTCGAAGCGCTCGGCTGGCCGGTACTCGAGATCGAGGGGATCGAGGCCGACGACGTGATCGGCACGCTGGCGCGTCACGCGGAATCGCATGGCGTTAGCACGGTGGTATCCACCGGCGACAAGGATCTCGCGCAACTGGTGAACGACCACGTCACGCTGGTCAACACGATGAGCAACGAGAAGCTCGACGTGGCCGGCGTGGTCGCCAAGTTCGGCGTGCGACCGGACCAGATCGTCGACTACCTGACGCTGGTCGGCGACAGCGTCGACAACGTGCCGGGGGTGGAAAAGGTC
>JBLMYK010000300.1:0-3222 GCA_050258235.1 Gemmatimonadota bacterium
CAGCCGATCCTTTGTCTTCGCTCCCCACTGTCCGTTCCACGGCTGGAGCCAGAGATTGTCAATCCTGCGGGGATGTCCTCCGAGCGCGAGCGGAATGAAGTGATCCAGTTCGTACTTCTCCGAGTCTGTCAACGATCACAGATCCGGGACCATGCGCGATCACCGAAGTCTGACCCGGGGCGCTTGTCGCTGCATTTGGTTTAGGGTTTGAAGGTCTTTCTCCTCTTTGTTGGGCGGGTGGGCGCGCATGCGCGCCCACCCGCCATCTGCGGTTTCAGGATCGCTTCTTGAAGCGATAGGAATCGTTGCCGGTTTCGACGATGTCGCACCGGTGGGTGATCCGATCGAGCAGCGCCGTGGTCATCTTCGCGTTGCCGAAGATCTGGCTCCATTCGCCGAAGGCGAGATTGGTCGTGATGATCAGGCTGGCCCGCTCGTACAGCTTGCTCATCAGGTGGAACAGCAAGGCCCCGCCGTTGGCGCTGACCGGCAGGTACCCCATCTCGTCGAGCACGACCAGATTGAGCCGGGACAGCCGTTGGGCGAGCCGGCCGGCCTTGCCCTCGGCCTTTTCTGCCTCCAGCCGGTTGACCAGGTCGACCACGCCGTAGAAGCGCACGCGCCGGTGTCGGCGCACGGCCTGGCTGGCAATCGCAATCGCCAGGTGGGTCTTGCCGGTTCCCGGGCCGCCGACGAACACAATGTTGCGCTTCTCATCGATGAAGCCGCCTTCATACAGTCCGCGCACCTGTGGTTCATTGACCGCACTTTCCGCAAACTCGAAGCTGTCGAGGTCGCGCGCGGCCGGAAACGCCGCTGCGGACATCTGATAGCGGATCGACCGCGCATCGCGGTCGGCGGTTTCCGCTTGCACGAGGCGGGCGAGGATCTCGCTGGCGGGCCGATGGCGCCGAGCGCCGTCCTCGAGCACTTCATCCAGCGCCGCGGCCATGCCGTTGAGCTTCAGCGCGCGCAGCTGCGTGAAGATCTCATGCCGCTGCATGGCTGACCTCGGCCACGGCGATCGGCAGCGCCGCTGCCGGCAAGGCGAGCAAGGACGCGATGGCCAGCTTCTTGAGCAATCGGTCGTAGCGCGCCACGTCGGCCTTCGGTGCTTCGCGCAGCGTCACCGTCCTGGGCTCGGGCACCGCCTCGAGAGGCTGACCCGGCTTCAGGCGACTGATGGCGTTGAGGATGAACTCGGCCGTGACCACGCCGGCTTCCAGCGCCAGTTCGCTGGCGACCGTCACTGCCTCCAGGCCATCGGTGCGCGCGGCGTTCAGGATCGTCACGAACTGGCGATCGCCACCGGCGCGGGCCAGCATCCGTTCCCGCACCTGCTCGATCGGATCCGGCAGCATCCAGTCACGAAACGGCGCCCCGTTGCGCAACGCGCCCGGCTTCGTCTGCAGGGCCTCGACGTAGTGCCAGGGATTGAAGATCGTCCGATCGCGCTCGAAGCAGCGCTCATGCTCGGCGACGATCGTGGCGCCGGCCACGGCGACGATGCGATCGGCATACACGCGCAGTGCCACCGTCTTGCCGGCCCAGCGACCGTCCACCGAGTACCGATTGCGTTCGAAGTGCACCAGTGCGGTCGTCGTGACCCGGACCTCGCGCTCGGTGAAGCCGTCGAACGGTGGCGGCAGCGGCATGAGCGTGCCGCGTTCCTCCGCTTCGAACACCTCCCAGCGACTCTGGCCCGCGCGTTCCGGGTGCGCCAGCTTGCGCGACACCTGCTCGCAGCGACGCTGCAGCAACTCGTTGAGTTCGCGCAGGCTGGCCGCCCGCAGGCGCGGGGTGAAGATCTGTTCGCGCGCAACCGCGACCTGGTTCTCGACTTGACCCTTCTCCCAGCCGGCCGCCGGCGTGCACGCCACCGGCTCGATCAGGTAGTGACTCGTCATCCGCAGGAAGTGACGGTTGTACTGGCGCGACTTGCCGGCAAAGATCGTCTGCACCGCCGTCTTCATGTTGTCGTAGATGCCGCGGCGCGCCACCCCACCGAAGAACTGAAACGCCCGTGCGTGCGCGTCGAACACCATCTCCTGGGCTTCGCGCAAGTACGCCGTGGCGTGAAACACGCGGCTGAACGACAACTTCGTATGCGCCACCTTCACCGTGGTCACCCGGCCAGCCAGTTCGACCGTCTCTTGGCTGAAGTCGAACTGATAGGCCTCGCCTGGCGCAAACGCCAGCGGTATGAACGCCATCGTTATCGCCCGCCCGCCGCTACCGGCTTGCGCCGACCGCCACGCCCGCACAAACCGCTGCACCGTCACATACGAGCCGCCGTAGCCCTCCGCGCGCAGCAACTCGAACATCCGCTGCGCCGTGCGTCGCTCCTTGCGAGGACGCTGCTCGTCGAACGCCAACCATTCCTGCAGCCGATCGGTCCACGCACCGATCACCGGCGCTCGCTTCGGCCGCGGCTTGTACCGCGGCACGATGATCCCGTTACGCAAATACTTCTTGATCGTGTTGCGAGATGCCCCAAGCCGCTTGGCAATCTCGCTGATGCTCCTGCCCTCGACCCGATACCAGCGTCGAATCTTGCCTACCGTCTCCACGCAAAACACTCCAGGTTCTCCGTCCCGCTTCCGCTCGGACGGACAGTCTGGGCTGGTCCCGTTTCAATGATCGGACCGCCCTAAACCTGGTCAGCTTTACATGATCGTTCACATCGTGAGCGCCAGTTGGCGATCGGCGGAAGCTGCCGCTGGTCAGGCACCTGCTCCTGCCAAGGTCGATCGTCAACGTCCGGCAGGTTTGTGGGTGCAGCGGTCGTCAGCCTGGTCGATCGGCGAACGGCCGGTTTCGGCGGCTACAGTCATTCAATCTCCGAACCTGACTGGCCGCAGCCAGTCTGAAGCGGAAGCTTGCTACGAGCCGGAGAGGAGCCGCATCCGGCCAATGCGTTATTCGATTCAGCTCCGACCCTTTGGAGCCCGCCAGGTCTCGTCAGGCCGAATCCCGGTAGTAACTGCTGGGGCTGATCCGATCTGGAGCTGCCGCGCGGGGCGCGCCCTTCCTCGCTCCGTCGGCCAGAAGACTAAGACCGGCGAACCAGGGAACAGAGAATGCGCCGCAAGTTTGGTCAGGACTGCCGACAGAAGCGCCCACTGAGAATGCCACCGCCTCCGCAAGCCCCGCGCCACGCGGCCCTTCAGCAAAACAAAGCCCGCGACTGACGCGGGCTCTGACTAGCTGGCGGAGCGGCTA
>JBLMYK010000301.1:0-13327 GCA_050258235.1 Gemmatimonadota bacterium
TCCGCGGTCCGTGACGCAGCGCCAAGGCGGACCAGAAGGACAAGAGTTGGCATAGGCAATCGGGACCGTCGTGTGCCGGTTCGAATTCTCTTCCGATTCGATTGATGTGCGGGCCTACACTGCCCCGGTTCCTGCGCCGATTCACGCACCGTCTCGACCAGCGGACGACTCCGTTCCCGTTACCGGGAAGGCGGGCCTGAATGCCGGCGGAGGAACCAGCACGGCGCCACGGAAAGGAATCGGCGACATCCACGTGGCGCTTCAAATACTCGCCGGCCTCAAGGAGAACGACACATGGCAGACCAAAGCGGCGTCCGCAAGGCATCGAAGGAGTTCTATGTCGCGTTGAACGGCATGCTGAAGGGAGATGCTGGCGCTCTCGGGAGGATCTGGTCGCACAGTACGAGCGTGACGACCATGCATCCGGTCGGCGGCCGGGACGTCGGATGGTCAAATGTCAGCGAAACCTGGGAGCAGGTCGCGAAGGTCATGTCCGACGGACAGGTCGCGTTGAACGATCAGTTGATCCGCGTCACCGAAGACATGGCCTACGAAGTAGGTCGCGAACAGGGATTTCTCGTTCTGGGTGGACAGCGCATTTCGATCGATCATCGGGTGACCAATGTCTACCGTCGTGAAGCCAAGGGCTGGAAGATTGTGCACCACCACACTGACGTTTCTGCCGCGATGCAGGACGTACTGAGCCGACTGATGACGAAGAAGTAGACGCTTGCACGGTGGGGTGCACGCGCAGCTGGCCGGCCTGCAAGCGAAAGCGCTACTTGACAAGAACTGCGCGCCGGCGCCTATGCGACGTCCGCTCCCACGCTGCGGGCATCCGACGTCTGCCCCGCCCTCAGCACGAGGTTGAACACCGACGAATCGACTGTCACCAGCGCCTGCAGCCTTTCGTGCACTACCACCGAAACACGGTCGCCGTGACGCGCAACGCGTGCCAGCAGCCGCTGCAGGTGCGCGACGTGCTGCGCCTGCAGTTCCTCGATCCGCAGGGTGAGGGTGGAATGCGTGTGGCGCAGCAGCCTGTCGATGCGCGGCGCGATGCGTGCGAAGAACCGTGCGTCGAGCCAGCCGGCCAGCGTCAGGTCGAGTTGCAGCGACGCGGGCCGCCACGCAAGCACGACCTTGCCCGCGTCGAGGTGGCGCGCCGCTACCCGCCGCAGCGCACGCACGCGGCGCTCGACCCGAGATGGCTTCGCGGCATCGCCCACCAGATGCCGCTGCACGTACGAGCGCATCGACAGGCCAGTGATCCAGTCCGAGATCACGGTCGGCAGCTTGCGCGGGGAGGCGACCGGTAGCGTGCGCGCGAAAGCGATCCAGCGACGCGGACCGCCCGGCAGGATGCCTCTTGCGAGCAGGCGCGCAATGATGCGCAGCTTGTCGGAGCTCGCATATTCGCTGCGATAGATTGGCGCGCGCAGCCAGCGCAGCTTGTTGCGGATGCGCTCGGCAATGCCGCGGTCGCTCAGCAGCTGCTCGTACAGACGGCGGTAGGCGGCGAGCATCGCGTCGTAGCTCATGTGCCTGGGCACGACGTTGGTGCCGAGCCGCGTGTTGTCTCCGTCGGCAGCGCGCTCGATCAGGCGGCCCTCCTGCTGCAGCCGCGCATAGAGCGGCGTGCGCGGCAGCGCGGTGAGCAGCCCGACCATTGCCGCCTGAATGCCCGAATCGACGATGAAACGGCGCTGGCGCTCGAAGCTCTCGAGCGTGTCTTCATCGAAGCCGACGATGAAACCGCCCAGCACGTCGATGCCATGCGCGTAGATCCTGCGCAGGGCGCCGAGGATGTCGGTACCGGTGTTCTGGGTCTTGCGCGTTCGCTTCAGCGCGTCCTCGTCCGGGGTCTCGATGCCGATGAAGACCCAGCCGAAGTTGGCCGCGCGCATCAGCTGCATCAGCTCCTCGTCCTGGGCGAGGTTCAGCGAGGCCTCGGTGCCGAAACCGAAGCGCCAGTCGTGCCGCTGCTGATAGTCGGCAAGAAAGCGCAACAGCGCCTTGGCCTGCGCGCGGTTGCCGATCAGGTTGTCGTCGACGAAGAAGACCTGGCGCACGCCCTGCGCGCGCAGTACGTCGAGTTCGCGGCCGATCTGCTCCACGCTCTTGGTGCGCGGGCGCCGGCCGAACATCACGATGATGTCGCAGAAGTCGCACAGGTACGGGCAGCCGCGCGAGAACTGCAGGCTCGCGGTGTTGTACAGCGCGAGCTTCAGCAGGTCGAAGCGTGGCACCGGCGAATCCGCGAGGGACACGGTGCCGGTCTCGCGATACAGCGGCTGCGCCGCGCCGGACTCGAAATCGCGGCAGAACTGCGGCCAGATGTATTCGGCCTCGCCGGCGATCGTCGTGTCGGCAAGCGGCTCGTATTTTTCCGGGCATAGCGACGCGTAGCTGCCGCCGGCGACCACGTAATGGCCGCGGCTGCGGTAATAGCCGAGCAGCTCGCTCTGGCGCGTGAACTGAACGCCCATGCCGCACACGCCGATGAGGTCCGCGTCGGGATGGAGCGGCACCGGCTCGACGTTCTCGTCGACGATCGTGACCTGCCAGTGCGCAGGGCAGAGGGCGGCCAGCGTCGCCAGCCCGAGCGGCGGATTGAGCGCGCGCTTGCCCGGCACGATGTCGGAGATCGCGAAGCGAAAGCTCCAGAAGCTCTCGCTGAAGCGTGGATTGATGAGCAGCAGTCGCATCGGGGGTTCCTGCAGCAGTGGCGAGGAAGAGTCCGCCCGCTCGTTGGCAACGGCGGCCGGTCAGCGCTGCGACTGCGGTGGAGCGTTCTGGCCCATGATTAATTGTGCACTTTCCCGCAGCGCACGCCTGTGCGCAAGCGGTTAGCCCGCCCGATCGCCAATTTCTTAACGCGGGTCAACATCGCGAGAACGGCTTCGGCGGGATCGAGTTCCCGGCCGGACCCGCTACCGGCGTCGATCCGCGCGAATCATTTCCGCGCCGCGCTCGGCGATCATGATCACGGGCGCAGCGGTGTTGCCCGAGGTGATCGTCGGCATGATCGAGGCGTCGACCACGCGCAGGCGCTCGACGCCGAGGAGGCGCAGGCGTGAGTCGACGACGGCCATGGGGTCGTCGGGGCGGCCCATCTTGCAGGTACCGATCGGATGGAAGATCGTCGTGCCGATGTCGCCGGCGGCGCGCACCAGATCTGCGTCGCTCTGGATCTGCGGCCCGGGCATGAACTCGTCTGGGGTGTAGCGCGCGAGCGCGGATGCCCTTGAAATGCGGCGCGCCAGACGAAGAGAATCGACCGCGACCTTGTGGTCTTCCGGCGTGGACAGATAGTCCGGCTGGATCGCCGGCGCCGCGCGCGGATCGGCGCTCCTGATGCGCACATGGCCGCGCGACGTGGGACGCAGGTTGCACACGCTCGCCGTGAATGCGGGGAACGTGTGCAGCGGGTCGCCGAACTTGTCGAGCGTCAGCGGCTGCACGTGGAACTCGATGTTCGGCGTCGCGTGCTCGGGCGACGAACGCGTGAATCCGCCGAGCTGCGACGGTGCCATCGTCAGCGGGCCGGTGCGGAACAGCGCGTATTCGAGCGCCATCTTCGCCTTGCCGATCAGGCTGTTGGCGAGCTTGTTCAGCGTCAGCACGTTCTGCACCTTGAACCCCATGCGCAGCTGCAGGTGGTCCTGCAGGTTCTCGCCGACGCCGGGCAGTTCATGCTCGACCCCGATGCCGTGCTGCTTCAGCAGAGCGGCGGGTCCGATTCCGGACAGCTGCAGGATCTGGGTCGTGCCGATCGAACCCGCGGCCGTCACGGTTTCGATGCGGGCCTCGGCGAAGTGCGCAACGCCCGCGCGCTCGAACTCGACGCCGACCGCGCGCTTGTCCTGCAGGCGCAGCCGCGTGACCTGCGCGTCGGTGATCACGGTGAGGTTCCGGCGGTGCGAGACCGGGTGCAGGAACGCCTTCGATGCGTTCAGCCGCACGCCGCGCCGCTGGTTGACCTCGAACTTGCCGGCGCCCTCGTTGTCGCCGCGGTTGAAGTCGTCGGTCAGCGGGATGCCGCACTCGTTCATCGCGCTGCGAAATGCGTTCAGGATCTCCCATTCGAGCCGCTGTTGCTCGACGCGCCATTCGCCGCCGGCTCCGTGCGCATCGTCGGCGCCGCGCCAGTGATCCTCGGTGCGCCGGTACGCCGGTAGCACGCTGTCCCAGCTCCAGCCCGAATCGCCGGTCAGCGCGGCCCACTCGTCGTAGTCGCGCTTCTGTCCGCGCATGTAGATCATCGCGTTGATCGACGAGCAGCCGCCGAGCACCTTGCCGCGCGCGTAGATGATCGAGCGGCCATTGAGCCCGTCGCACGGCTCGGTTCGGTAGCACCAGTCGGTGCGCGGATTGTTGATGCAGTAAAGGTAACCGACGGGGATGTGGATCCAGATCCAGTCGTCGCGGCCCCCGGCCTCGATCAGCAGGACCGATACATCGGGATCGGCGGACAGTCGATTGGCGAGCACGCATCCCGCGGAGCCCGCGCCGACGATCACGTAGTCAAAACTGCCGAACGGCTTTGCTGTCGAGCTTTTGTCCATTGCGCATTCCCCGGGCCACCTGCAAAGATCGGCCGCTTGTGCCGATCCATTCAACGATTGTGCGCTTTCCAGTCGCGGAACACGTCGAGATCGAGCCCGTCCGGGTAGAACAGATACCCGGGCGCATGTCCGGGCGTGTCCGTCACACCGTATTGCCAGATGATCTCCTTCGTCTTGCGGTCGACCACGATCACGCGGTGACGCAGGTCATCGACGATCAGCACGTCGCCGGTGTCGGGCAGTTCGCGCGCCAGCGACGGGTGGTCGAGCAGCGTCTGCGGCCGCTTGCTGTCGCCGTCGTACTGCCACAGCACCTTGCGGGTCGCCGGGTCGAAGATCACCACCCGGCCCGGTTTCTGGAAATCGGCGACGATCACGTTCCGTCCATCGACGGTCGGAAACGCGTCCGATGGATAGCGCACGTTCGGCGCCTGCGCGCTCCACACCACCTTGCCTTCGCGCGTGATGCGGTTGATCCACGCGCCGCCGATCTCGCTCACCAGGATGTCGCCGTTGTCGGTCGGCGTGACGCCGTTCGGAAACGCGAGGAAGCGCGGCGGTTCGTGCCGGCAGTTCTTCGCATTGTTGCCGGCCTTGCCCCACTCGGTGGCGATCTCGTTGGTCTTCGGATCGATGATCAGCACGCGGCAGTTGCGGATATCCGCGGTCAGGAACTTGCCGTCCGACAGCAGGTGCGAGTCGTCCGGGTAGTTCAGGTACCGCCCCTGGCTGCCGCTATGATCGGGAACGCCGAAGGTCCAGGTGACGACGCGCTTGTCGTAGTCGACGATGTGCAGGTCGTAGTTGTCCTCTTCGCTGACCGCGAGCAGCTTGCCATCCTCGGAGAAGTTCACGTCCTCGTTGCCGCGGTAGTAGGAAAGGTCCGGCGACGGCATTTCCCACACGATGCGCTTGTCGGGGGCGATCTCGATCAGCCGGTTGTTGCGCCGGTCGGCGATCACGATCGGATACGGCAGCGGCTTGCCCCACGACGGCACCGGATTCCTGCGATCGCCGGTCGCGGGCGGAATCGGCGGCAGCGCGACGCCGCTCGACACGATGCCGGCGCCGCGCATCTGCGGCGTGACCGAGATGGCGGTGCCTTCGCGTTTCCCCTTGGCAGGTTCTGCCGCGCGCGCCGCCCCCGACAGATCCAACGACGTGGCGGGAATCAGCAGTGCCGTGCCGGCGGCGAGGCCGCACACGATTGCGCGCCACCGCGCGCGAATCCTTCCTGACCGCATCGTGCCGACCTCCGCAGCGACATCGCAGACGCGCGATGATCGGCCGGACGCGGCAGGAATTCTGTGTTGCAGATCAACTCGGACGCCATCGCACAGCGCCGACTTGCGCTTCCCGCTACAGCGACTTCAGGTACTGGACGAGATCGGCAGCCTGCTGCGGCGTCAGGCCGAGAGACAGGCGGTCGTTGTACTTCTGTACCACCGCGTCGAGCGTTGCCGCGGAGCCGTCGTGAAAGTAGGGCGCGTGCTGCCACAGCCCGCGCAAAGGCGTGGTGCGGTACTGCCGGGTTGCACTGCGCGCCGCATAGCTCGGCTGCTCGGGCTCGGACATCGAATCGGCGGGAGGATGCAGTCGCTCGTTCGCGTCGGTGAAGGCGGGGCCCGCGTGGCAGGTCGAGCAACGGCCGGCGCCTTCGAACACCAGCTTGCCGCGCGCCGCCGCCGCCGCATCGAAGCTGCCGGCCGGTGCGGCGGGACTTGCCAGGCTGAGCTGGTACGCCTGCAGCGCATCCAGCTTGTCGCTGACGAGATCGACATTGCCGTGCGTGACGTTGAGGTTCAGCCTCGGCTCCGCGAACGAGCCGAGGCCGCCCATCTCGACCACCGCGACGTAGCGGTTCCAGTAGGAGATCTCGTTGCCGTCGCCGGTGTAGGTGACGCTGTGGATCCCGGCGAGCCCGTACGCGGGCGGGATCACGACCGGCTTGCTCAGACCGTCGACATTCGAGCGCGGGTCGAACATGCCGCGGCCCCACGCGTTCAGGCGCGACTTCGTCGCGGCGTCCAGCGCCGGCGACAGCGCGATGATCGCGCCCGGATTCAGGTCGTGATTGGGCCAGCCGTCGAGCCGCTTGCCGATGCCGGGCGCGAACGAGTCGTCCACCGTCGAGTGGCACAGCGCGCAGGTGATGCCGACGCGGGTGAGGCGATCCTGGCCGTCGACCGTTTCGACCGTGCCCTTGACGCCGACCACCGCGTTCAGTTTCAGCAGCGCGACCGTGGTCTGCGGGCTCTTCAGGTCGATCGTGCCGTTCCTGATGCCGTCGGCGACGCTCTGCGGCAGCACGTCCGAATCGACTTTCAGTCCGACCGACAGCGCGGTCACCGGGTCGACCGCGGCGGCGATGACGGTGTTCATCTGCAGCGTGTCAGTCCAGTGCGCCTCGTCGCCGAAGGTTTCGAAGCGGAAGATCTGCTTGCCCTGTTCGATCAATGCGGCCTGCCGCGCCGCCGAATCGTCGGAGGAACCGCCGCAGCCCGCCGCAGCGACGGCGACGACCGCACCGAGCAGAAGCCATGGCCGCGGTGTTGCCCGAAGGAAGCCTGCGGCGCGCGCAGGACGAGCTTGACCAGTGTTCACGAGGAACCTCCTTGTGTCTGATTGCAGTCGGGTCGGCGCCGGGCCGACGTGGGGAACTTCAGCGGACGATGTGGCACGCCTTGCCGGGGCGCGTGGCCTCGCGCAGCCACGCGATCAGGTCGGCGCGTTCGCGCGCATCCTGAATGCCGGCGTAGCCCATCGCGGTGCCGGGGACCATCTTCGTCGGGTCCTGCAGAAAGCGGTCGAGCGTGCGCTCGTTCCAGACGATGCCCGAATTGCGCATCGCCGGCGAGTAGCCGTCATATCCGGGCGCGGTGCCGGCGCGGCGCCCGAACAGACCGCAGTGCTGCGGACCGGTGCGGTTGCCCTCGATCGAATGACAGGCGGCACAGCGCTCGTAGATCTGCTCGCCCCGCCGCAGCGCGGCCGCATCCGTCGCCGCGCCGGCGAGCGGCGCGGCGAGCAGTCCGATTGCGATCGCTGCGGCCGCGCTGACGCGGCCGGAGGTCATGACATGAAGGCCATCGGCACCGGCGCGTCGCCGAGCACCTGCCGCAGCACCGCCCAGTGCATCGCCTCGTCTCCGAGGATGCTGGCCGCCACCTGCGCCAGCTTGCGATCGCCGAATACGGGCACCGCGCCCAGATACGCGGACACCGCGCCCTTCTCGAGGCCCGCGGCAAAGCGCAGCACGTCGGCTTCGGTTTTCAGTTTCTCGACCGGGAAGCTGTACTTGTCCTTCGCTGCGACCGGTTTGCCGCCGAGCTTGCTGATCGTGGAGGCGAGCGCACTGGCGTGCTCCTTATGGTGGCCCTGGAACGTCAGGGCAACCGAGCGCGCCGCCTTGCCGAGCAGGCCGCTTTCCGCGCCGACCTGGTAGGCGGCAACCGCCTCGTGCTCGGCGCCGAGCGCGGTGTTCAGGATGCGCACGTCGCCTTCGGTGGCCGCGCTCGCGGCGGCGGCGAGCGCATCGCGCCCGCCGAGCAGCGCCACGGCCGCGGCGGAAAGGACAGCGCTGCCCGCCGACAGCGCGCGGCGGCGCGAATGCAGCAGATATTGCGGCGGCACGATCAAGCGATCACGCATGGCATTCTCCCTGGAGTTCGTTGCGGAAAGCCGCGCATCAGCGCGGACGGATTTGCCCCTGTTTGCGCAGGGCAGCCAGTACGTGGCTGACGACGGCGTCGCAGCGCTCGCCGGCGAAGGAAAACACTTCCGTGGCGTGCGCCTCGATCTGCGCGCCGAGCGCATCTCGCAGCAGCGCGCGCGCTCGCAGATAACGGGTCTTGACCACGTCGGCGCTGACGTTCAGGCAGTAGGCGCTGTCTTCCACGCTCATGTCCTCGACCGCGCGCAGGATGAAGACGCTGCGATAGATCGGCGGCAGGCGCTCGATCGCCGACTGCAGCAGGTCGCGCAGCTGGCCCCGCTCCGCCTTCGCGGCCGGGTCATCGTGACGGAGGTCGCTGAAGGACATCGGTAGCTCCATTGATTTCTCGTCGGTCTCCTGCAGGTCGTCGATCGCGATCAGCCGGGCGCGCGCACGTTGCGTATCGAGCGCGACGTTGATCGCAATGCGCGCGAGCCAGGTGCCGAGGGCTGCATCGGCGCGATACGAATCGAGGCGCGTGAAGGCGCGCAGGTAGGTTTCCTGCACGACGTCCTGGGCTTCGCTGTCGTCGACCGCAATGCCGCGCGCGGTACGGAACAGCAGCCGGTTGTGACGCCGCATGATCAGTTCGAATGCCGCGGCGTCGCCGCTGCGTGCGAGCTCCACCAGTTCGCGGTCGGCCTGCCGATCCTGTGACGGAATCGCCATGCCGGTGATCGCCCCGCTCGATCCAAAGGACATTGCCGCTTCTCCTGTTTCCGCCCATTAGACGGGCGCAGCCCCGAAAAGGTGACAGCGGCGACGCGAGGGCGCTGCGTTCTGCGCGCCTAGGCAACAGTCTCGCGCTCGGTTTCGCGTGCGCCGGCCTGCTGCCGCTCGACGATGCCCAGCATGGTGCTCAACGTGATCGAGCTGAAGGTGGCCTTCGCCAGTTCGTCGATTTCGGACAGCACCGCGGTGAGGGCGCGTTCGACCGGCGCCGACTCCCTGCCTTCGCCGCGTGCGGAGACGGCCGGGCCGAGGTCCTCGAAAAGCTGAATGATGTCCATCAGCGTGACCCGCCGCGGGTTGGCGGCAAAGCGGTAGCCCCCACCGACGCCGCGGACCGACTCGAGCATGCCGGCGCGCGCCAGTTCCGCCAGCACCTTCGCCAGATGGTGTCCGGAAACGCCGTACTTGTCGGCGATTTCGGCCGCGGGAATGTGACGGCTGGGATCGCGTGCGAATTCGAGCACGCTGTACAGCGCCAGCGACGTGTTGGTCTGCAGTCTCATGGTGCCGGCGCCTGTTCGTCGAGGTCCATCTCCAGGGGAATCAGCGATCCGGCCATCATCCCGTGGCTGCGGAAGAACGACAGGATCAAGGTGTTCTCGCGGTGGAGCATCGTGCGCATCTTGCGCACGCCGGCACGGCGGAACGATGCGCCCAGCGTCTGCACCAGACGGGTGCCGACGCCGGCGAGCCGCGCCTGCGGATCGACGCTGATCGCGAATACCCATCCGCATGGTGGGGAGCCGAATTCCCAGTCGCGCACCTCGCCGATCACGAACCCGACTACACGGCGCCCGGCCACGGCGACCAGGAACTGCCGCTGGTGCTTGCCGGCGATGCCGTAACGCCGGTAGACCGAGCGCCAGTACGCCGGCTTCTCCAGCCCGGTCACCGCGGCGTCCATCGCAATCACCTGGTCGAGGTCGCCGCGCCGCACCGGCCGCACGACGACCGTGTCCGGGGGCGCGGCGGATTTCCGGCCTGACGGTTGGGCTGCCACGGGTTCCTGAAAAGGATGAACTAGATCAAATGTAAACCCGTATTTCGGTACCAGAATGATCTAAATCGTCGAAATGCTATCTGCTTCCGGCCGGTCACTCCAGCGCCGCGGGCAGACCACCCACGGAGGTCCGACTTGAATGCGAGCCTGGCAGCCGGCATCGGCAACCGCACCGCGCTGACGGCCGGCCACGAACGAAAGACCGGCTCCAAGGGCGCGGGAAGCCGGCTGCGCGTGGCTGCGGCGGAGGGCCGGCTGCCATGACGCGCTGGGCGATGATCGCCGACCTGCGTCGCTGCGTCGGCTGCCAGACCTGCACCGCAGCGTGCAAAGTCACCAACGCGACGCCGCCGGGCGTGCAATGGCGGCGCGTGCTCGACATGGAGTTCGGTACCTATCCGACCGTGCAACGCGTGTTCGTGCCGGTCAGCTGCCAGCACTGCGACGAGCCGCCGTGCATGGACGTCTGCCCGACCAAGGCGACAACGAAGCGCACCGACGGCATCGTCAAGATCGACTACGACCTGTGCATCGGCTGCGCGTACTGCGCGGTTGCCTGTCCGTACCAGCAACGCTACAAGACGACTCGACCCACGTTCGCGTATGGCGACGCGACCGAAAGCGAGGAGCAGCGCTTCGACGAGGCGCGGCTCGCGGTCGCCACCAAGTGCACGTTCTGCGTCGATCGCATCGACAGCGGCTTGGCGCAGAAGCTGACCCCGGGGATCGATCCCGAGGCGACACCGGCGTGCGTGAATTCCTGCATCACGCAGGCGCTCGCGTTCGGCGATCTCGAGGATCCGGACAGCAACGTGTCGCGGCTGCTGGCCGAGAACCAGCATTTCCGCATGCATGAAGAAGTTGGCACCGGGCCCGGCATGTATTACTTGTGGGACCGGGAAGCGGCATGACGGAGGACGCATGAAGGACAGCGCATGAAGGAGAGCGCATGACCTACGGACCGAGACCCTGGCAGCAGACGCAGTGGGACTGGCGCGCGGCCGGCAATTTCATCTGCGGCGGCGCCGGCAGCGGGCTGATCGTGTTCACCGCGGTATCTGGCGCGCGCGGGCCGGTGCTGACCGCGCTGATGCTCGCCGGGCTTGCGCTGATCGGACTGGGCCTGACCTGCGTGTGGCTGGAAATCGGCCGCCCGCTGCGCGCGTTCAACGTGTTCTTCAATCCACGCACGTCGTGGATGTCGCGCGAGGCGATCGCCGCCACGCTGCTGATGCCGGTGGGTTTCGCCTCCGCCGTCGCCGTGCCGGAACTCGCGTGGCTGGCGGCGCTGATCGCGCTCGTCTTCGTCTACTGCCAGAGCCGCATGCTGCAGGCGTCCAAGGGCATCGTCGCATGGCGCGAGCCGAGCCTGCTGCCGCTGATGATGACCACGGGCCTGACCGAAGGCGCCGGGCTGTTCTGGCTCGGCGCGCTGTGGCATGGGCAGGCGACGCTGGCGCTGCTGCTGCTGTTTGCTGCGCTGGTGCTGGTGCGGATGCTGCTGTGGCGCGCATGGCGCCGGCGCCTCGAGCGGCGCGCGGCGCCGCGCGCGCTGGGCGCAATCGACGGCGCCGGACGGACGCTGCTCATCGCCGGCACACTGATTCCGCTGGGCGCGAGCGCTGTTGCGGGGGCCGGGCAGTTCGGCGCGTCCGCAACGATGCTCGCCGCCGTCGCGGGACTGCTCGCGACGATCGCGGGATCGTGGTTCAAGTTCACGCTCGTCACGCGCGCCGGCTTCAACCAGGGCTTCGCACTGACGCATCTGCCCATTCGTGGCGCGCGGCGCTAGCTCGCGCGCACCGGTGGATGCAATGGCTGCCGCCACGCCGCAGGCGTTGAACGCACCTGGGTGGCGGTCGAGGAAACAATGAGCAAACGCCTGCTGAACGTCACCGTGAACGGCCGCGTGAGAGAAGACGCGATCGCCGATCACACCCTGCTGGTCGACTATCTGCGCGACGCGCTCGGCCTGACCGGCACCAAGCAGGGTTGCGACGGCGGCGAGTGCGGCGCCTGCACCGTGTTGATCGACGGCGAACCACGGCTGGCGTGCATCACGCTCGCGGCAACCTGCGAGGGCGCGCGCATCGAGACCATCGAAAGCCTGGCCGCCGGCGGCCGCATGAGCCGGCTGCAGCAGGCGTTTCACGAGAAGCTCGGCACGCAATGCGGGTTCTGCACGCCCGGCATGATCATGGCGGCCGAGGCGCTGTTGCGGCGTAACCCGCGTCCGAGCGAAGCCGAGATCCGCGAGGCGCTCGCCGGCAACCTGTGCCGCTGCACCGGCTACGTGAAGATCATCGAGTCGGTGCAGACGGCCGCGGGAGCGTGATCGGATGGAACAGCGCACTGCACACTCCGCTGCGGACGAACGAACGATCGGCACCCGCACGCCCCTGATCGACGGCATCGAGAAGGTGACCGGGCGGGCGCGCTACACCGCGGATCTGCCGTTCGGCGACGTGTTGGTCGGTCGGATCCTGCGCAGCCCGGTCGCGCACGGCGTGATCCGCCGCATCGATGCCGCGAAGGCGCGCGCACTGCCCGGCGTGCGCGCGGTGATCACCGGCGAGGATTTCGCCGCTCCCTACGGCGTGATCCCGATCGCACAGAACGAATGGCCGCTGGCGCGCGACAAGGTCCGCTATCGCGGCGAGCCGCTGGCGGCGGTCGCGGCGGTCGACGAAGCGACGGCGCAGGCGGCACTGGCCGCGATCGAACTCCACATCGATCCGCTGCCGGCGTACTTCTCCGCGGGCGAAGCACGCGCCGACGGTGCGGTGCGGCTGCACGAGAACAAGGCCGGCAACATCGAGCGCGACGTCGATCACACGTTCGGGGATGTCGACAACGGCTTCGCGGTCGCCGACTACGTCAGGGAGCAGACGTTTCATTACGCCGAGGTCGCGCACGGACAGATCGAACTGAATGCGGCGGTTGCCGAATTCGAGCCCGAGCGCGCGCGGTTGACCACGCACTCGGTCACCCAGGTGCCGTATTACCTGCACCTGACGCTGGCGCGCTGCCTCGGCATGGACAGTTCGCAGATCCGCGTCGTCAAGCCTTTCGTCGGCGGCGGGTTCGGACATCGGGTCGAGCCGCTGAACTTCGAGATGGTGACGGCGGCACTGGCGCGCGCGGCGGGCGGCACCGTGAAGATGGAGCTCACGCGCGAGGAGGCTTTCCTTACCCACCGCGGCCGGCCGGAGACCGACATCCGGCTGAAGATCGGCCTGAAGAAGAGCGGCGAGATCACCGCCGTCGACTGCGAAATCGTGCAGCGCGGCGGCGCCTACGGCGGGTACGGAC
>JBLMYK010000302.1:0-7908 GCA_050258235.1 Gemmatimonadota bacterium
CGCGCCGATCGCCGTGACATCCTGATAGCCGATGTGCCAGGCCGGGGAGGCGCGATCGACGGGCGCAAGCAGGTGGATATGCGTGCCCGGCAGACCGGCCGGATGCGGGCCGCGGAACTCCTCGACCTGCGCGCGGCCGCCCTCGGGCGCCGGAATGCACGGGTCGGCCTGCGCCTTGCAAACGTACACCGGCCCGCGCGTGAGCATCTCCAGGCAGCGCACGCCCGTCGCGAAGTGCTCGGCGCGGCCTTCCAGCGCCAGCGCCGGCGGCGGCGCGTGCGGACGCGTGTCGATCGCAGTGACGAAGATCGCGCGCGGTTCGGCATCGAGTGCCGGCACCTTGCTGAACGGCCGGGTGCGCAACGCGGTCCACAGTCCCGACTCGGCCAGCAGCGCACGCACCGCGGCGCCGTCAAGCTGCTCGCATGGGCGAGCGTCGAAATTCGCAAACGTCACCTGCGCGTCGGGCCCGTCGTTGGCGGCCACATCGATCACCAGCGACGTGAACGCGCGCCGCTCGCCGCGGTGGATCGCGTTCACGACGCCGGCGGCCGGCGCGGTGAACCGCACGCCCGGATTCTTCTTGTCTTCGAAAAGCGGCTGCCCGCGCAGCACCCGATCGCCGGCTGCGACCAGCAGCGACGGTTTCAGCCCGGGATAGTCGGCCCCCAGCAGCGCCACGCGCGAGACTGCCGCCGAGCGCAACTGCAGCGCCGGTGCGCCGGCCAGCGGCAGGTCGAGTCCCTTGGTCGTGGTGTGCAGGGCCATCGAAGCACGGATGTCGCCGCGATGGCCGTTCGGCAGGGGCTGCCAATGGCCGCGGACAGGCGAACCGTAGGCGAGGCCGACGCCTCGCGGCTTGACGGTCATCAACGGCAGCGGCCGGAACGGCCGCGCCGGGACGCGCTAGCGCACCACGTCGACGGCCGCGTCGAATACGTATCCGGCGCCGCGTTCGGTGCGGATGAACTTCGGGTGGCTGGGATCGGGCTCGATCTTGCGACGCAGCCGCAGGATCTGCACGTCGATCGAGCGGTCGTAGACCTCGGCGTTATGCAGCCGCGACAGATCCAGCAACTGATCGCGCGTCAGCACGCGCTGCGGCGCGGACAGGAACGCGGTGAGCAGGCTGAACTCGCCGTTGGTGAGTTCGAGCGTGGCGCCATCGGTCGATTTCAGTCGGCGCAGGCCGATGCTGAGCTCCCAGTTGCCGAAGCGGTACGCGCGCACCTTGGAAATCGCGTCCGCGACGGTGGCGTTCGCCTGCACGCGCCGCAGCAGCGCGCGGATGCGCGCCAAGAGCTCGCGCGGCGAGAACGGCTTGGTCAGGTAATCGTCGGCGCCGAGCTCGAGCCCCATCACGCGATCGGCCTCGTCGACACGCCCGGTCAGCATCAGGATCGGAATCGCGGATGCCCTGCGCAGCTTCTGCGCGATCTGCATGCCGTCCTCGCCGGGCAGCCGCAGATCGAGCACGACGAGATCGACCGTCTCGCGCGCCATCACCGCGTCCAGCTCGCGTCCGCTCGAGACGGTGGTCACGCGCAGCTCGTTCTGCGACAGGTATTCGGCGATCAACGAGCGCACGCCCGCGTCGTCGTCGAGCGCGAGCACGTGCGGCAGCGTGCCTGCGGCCGGCGGGGCGACGGCCGGCGTAGGCTTGACCAGCGTTTCGTGCATGGGACCCTCCTCCTGCACCTCGCGAATTGCGCTTACTCTCGCACAACCGGGCCTGTCGCGCACCCGCCGTGCCGCAAGATCGCGATTACAGATGTAATCCGTACGTGCTTGCCCGAAACGACGCGGCCACGTTAGGGTTGCCCAATGGATGCCATCCGCGCTGCGGTGCGGGGGCCGGCGCCGGCCGCGGCGCGACGATTGCGGATTATCGAGTGGGAGAGGCGCAGATGCAGAATTGCAGTTCGTCGATCGGGCCGCAGGGGCCGCGCGGATGACTGACGCGCTTGCGGTGATCCGCGTCGTCAACGCGGATCGCGCCACGCTGGGTCTGCTGCAGGAATGGCTGGGCGCCGCCGGCTATCGCGTCGTCGATGTCGGCGCGGCGCAGGAGCCCGCGCGGTTGACGATCGTCGATGTGCCGTTCACGCGCCACGGCGGACTCGAATTGCTCAGGCGCGTCGCGGGCGATGACCCCGGCGTGCCGATCCTCGCGCTTTCGCCGACGTTCTTTTCCAACGTCAAGTGCGGCGGCGAGTGTGCGCGTGCTCTCGGGGTGGCCGGCGTGCTGCCCAAGCCGCTCGCGCGCGAAGCGCTTCTCGAGGCGGTCGACGGGCTGTTGCGGCCGGCGGCATGACCCTGGGCGGCGCAATCGACGCGCTCCGGGGACATCCCTGGCAGCGTCGCAGCGTGCCATGGATCGGAGCGCTGCTCATCGCGGTCATCGTCGCGATGGCCGCGTTCGACATCGTGCGCGGCTACCGGTCGGCGGTCGACGACACCGGTCGCGAACTGGAAACCCAGGCGCGCATCGTCGCTGAGCAGGCCGCGCGCAGCGTGCAGGCGATCGACGTCGTTCTGCGTCACATCGCCTCGGAGTATCGCCGCGGCCGGCTGGCGCGGCTGGACGCGGAAGAGCTGCATGCGTATCTGGTCGAGCAGTCGGTGGGACTGGTGCAGATCGACGGCCTGGCCATGCACGATGCTCACGGCGACGCGCTCGCGATGAGCTGGCTGCCTCCGCATACGCCGGTCAACGTCGCGCAGCTGCCGGGATTCCAGAAACTGCGCGACGATCCGAAGGCGGGCCTCGAAATCGGTGCCGCCGCGCGCAGCCCGAGCGACGGCATGTGGGTGATTCCGATCGGGCGCCGCCTCGAATCGCCGTCCGGCGCCTTCGCCGGCGTGATCGGTGCGCGCGGTCGCATCGATTACTTCCAGGACTTCTACCGCAATGTGCGGCTCGACCCGGGGACCACGATCACGCTGATGCATCGCGATGGCACGCTGCTGGCGCGCCATCCGCCGATCGACAGCGCGCTTGGCCAGCAATTCGCGCTGCTCGACCGGATGCTGGAGGCACGCGAGTCGGGGCAGCCCGGTCCGATGCGGACGATCAGTCCGGTCGACGGGATCGAACGCTTTGCCGCGGTGCGCGCGGTGCCCGACTATCCGCTCGAGGTGATCGTCACGCGCGATGTCGCGCAGGCGCTCGCACCGTGGCGCGCGATGGCGGTCGGCACCGGGCTGCGCACGCTTGCGCTTGCGCTGCTGGCGGCGGCGCTGCTCGCGCTGCTGATCCGGAAGATCGAGCGGCTGGCCTCGGTGCACGACAAGCTCGACGCGTCGCGCGAGCGTTTCGCGCTCGCGGTGGCCGGTTCGGACGACGGCATCTGGGACTGGGATCGCAAGACCGACATGGTGTTTGCCTCGGCGCGCGCGCGCGGGCTTTACGGGCTGCCGCCGGGCCCCGAGCTGCAGACACGGGAAGAATGGTTCCGGCAGGTGCAGATCCATCCGGAGGACGCGCCGCTCCGGCTCGAGGCGATCGAATCGCACATGGCGGGCAAGACGCCGCACTACGAAGGCGAATACCGCGTGCGGCATCCGGACGGCAGCTGGCGCTGGGTGCGCGTACGCGGCCTGTGCATCCGCAACGGCGGCGGCGAGCCGCTGCGCATGGCGGGCTCGGTCACCGATATCGATGCGCGCCGACGTGCGGAGGAGGCGCTGCGGCTGTCGGAGGAGCGCTACGCGATCGCGATGACCGGCTCCGACGAGGCGCACTGGGTGTGGGACATGGCCACCGACGAGCTGTTCGCGTCGGAAAAGCTCACCGAGGTCTTCAACCTGCCGCCCGGATTCAGCGGCAAGACCCGCGACGAACTGCTGGCGCAGGTGCCGTTCTATCCGGGCGACCACGAGCGGCTGAACAAGGTGGTCGACGACCATGTCGCCGGCCGCTCTCCACGCTTCGACATCGAATACCGGATCATTGCGCGGACGGGAGAGGTGCGCTGGCTGCATGCGCGCGGGCGCTGCTTCCGCGACGCCGCCGGCAATCCGGTGCGCATGGCAGGGTCCACCGTCGACGTCACCGAGCGCAAGCGCGCCGAGCAGGCGCTGCGCGAGAGCGAAGAGCGCTTCTCGCTCGCAGTGGCCGGGGCCAACGACGGCATCCTCGACTGGGACATCGCCAACGACCGCCTGTTCAGCTCGCCGCGGGCGCTCGCGATCCTCGGCATCGAGTCGGAGGTGACGATGCGCTCGCAGGCGGAGTGGTCCGCGCTGGTGATGCCGCGTTTCCATCCGGACGACGTCGAGCGCGTGACCAACGATCTGGCGAGCCGGCCGGATTTCCATGACGGCGAGTACCGCGTGCGCGCGGCCGACGGGCGCTACGTCTGGGTGCGCTTCCGCGGCATGCAGGTGCGGGACGCGGCCGGCCACGCGATACGCTGGGCCGGGTCCGTGAGCGACATCGACGCCCAGAAGCGCACGGAGGAGGCGTTGCGCGAATCCGAGCGCCGTTATCAGTTGGCGATCGCCGGCGTCAACCAGGGCGTGTGGGACTGGGACCTGGGAAGCGACATGGTCTTCATGTCGGCGCGCGCACAGCAGTTGTTCGGGCACGAACCTGGCGAGCGGCTGCGACCGCGGCGCGAGTGGCTGGCGCACTGGACCTACCACCCGGACGACCGGCTGCGCGTACGGCAGGCGGTGTCCGACTACCTGCGTGGCCTGACGCGAACGTTCGCCGTCGAATACCGGATGCTGCATCCTTCCGGGCAGTGGCGCTGGTACCGCGACCGCGGCGTGGCGCTGCGCGACGACAACGGGCGCCCCTACCGGATGGCCGGCTCGATCGAGGACATCACCGACCGCAAGCACGCTGAGGCCGAGCGCGACCGGCTCGAGGGCCAGCTGCGGCAGGCGCAGAAGCTGGAGGCGATGGGCACGCTTGCCGGCGGCATCGCGCACGACTTCAACAACATCCTGGCGGCGATCCTTGGCTACGGCGAGATGGCGCAGAAGGACGCGCCCGAGGGCAGCGCGCTGCGGCGCCATCTGGACGCGGCGATGAGCGCGGGCATGCGCGCCAAGGCGCTGGTCGAGCGCATCCTCGCATTCTCGAGGAGCGGCATGGGCGAGCGCGTTCCCGTGCACGTGCAATCGGTCGTCGCCGAGGTGCTCGACACCGTCGCCGGATCGTTGCCGAACGGCATCGAGCTGCAGCGCCGGCTTGCCGCCGGCGACGCGGCGGTGTTCGGCGATCCGACGCAGCTGCACCAGGTCGTGATGAACCTCTGCAGCAACGCGGTGCAGGCGATCCGCGCGACGGGCACCGTCGCGGTCTCGATCGACACGCTCGAGGCCGCCGAGCCGCTGCGTGCGACGACCGGCGAGCTGGCGCCCGGCCATTACGTTCGCCTGCGCGTGTCCGACACCGGCATCGGCATCGCGCCGCAGGTGATCGACCGCATCTTCGACCCGTTCTTCACCACCAAGGAAGTCGGCGTCGGTACCGGGCTCGGCCTGTCGCTGGTGCACGGGATCGTGACCGACCTCGGCGGCGGTATCAATGTCGAGAGCGAACTCGACGCCGGCTCGACGTTTACCGTCTACCTGCCGTGGCAGGGCTGCGCGCGGCTGCCGGAGCACGTCGACGAGCCGGTTGCGCAGGGCGCCGGGCAGACGATCCTGCTGGTCGACGACGAGGTGCCGCTGGTGCAGCTGGGCGAAGAGATGATGGCCGAGCTCGGCTACGAGCCGATCGGCTTCACGTCGAGCGCACTGGCGCTTGAATCGTTTCGCGCCGAGCCGCTGCGCTTCGACGCGGTGCTGTCGGATGAAGCGATGCCGGGAATGACCGGCTCCGAACTCGCGGCCGAGATCCGCCGCATCCGGCCCGACATCCCGATCGTGCTGATGAGCGGTTACGCGACGGCCGAACTGGCGGCACGCGCGCGCGCCACCGGCGTGGTCGAGGTGCTTGCCAAGCCGCTGGTATCGCGCGACGTGGCGCGCAGTCTCGCCAACGCGCTGCTGCAAGGGCACGCCGCGCGGGACACGCGCACCGGCTGAGCGCGCAACGCCGCGTCGCCGCCAGCGTCGGCCGCCGCAACGCGCGCGCCGATTGCAACTGAAACTCCGGCGCGCCGCGCTGAAATCGGCGCACAACGTCGGCGCCCGACCATGCGGTTGCGTCGAAAACAACCGGATGGAGCTGGAAATGAGATCCCGATCGGCAAAGGAACGGGCCGCGCTCGCGGCAGTCGCCGCGTTCGCGTCGGTGACATGGCTGGTGTTGCTGGTGGTCGCCCCGCTGGCGGCGGCGGTTTGAACGGACGACCGGCGGATGCCGGGTGCGGAGGACAGGCGCAATGGACTCGAATCTGCAGCATGCGGTCACCCGGCTGGAGCGGGGTGCGCTGCTGCGTCTGAACGACGTCGACGGCCGCAACGTAGCGGTCTGCAGCGGCACGGTATGGATCACGCAGGACCGCGATCCGCGCGACGTGTTCGTCGGGCCGGGCGAGACGTTCCGCATCGACCGCCCCGGCCTGGTGCTGGTGCAAGCGATCGACGACGCGAGCCTGCTCGTGCTCACGCGAGAAGTGGCGCAGGACGGCGATGAGCGCGCGCTTGCCTGAAGCGGTCACCGGCGACGCGCTGCTGCAGTTCGCAGTGACGGCGGCGGTGACGATTCGGCCGCAGAACACGGATGATGGCGAGCTTCTCGCCGACTTCGTGCGCGGGCTGTCAGCGGCGTCGCGCTACCAGCGCTTTCACGCGGTGATCGGGGAACTGTCGGCGCCGCTGCTCGAGCGCCTGACGCGGATCGAGGCGCCGCAGGAGATGGCGCTGCTGGCGACGACCGCGCGCCGCGGGCGCGAGATCGTCCTGGGCGAGGTGCGTTACGGCGCTGCCGACGATGCGCCCGAGGCACGCGACATCGCGCTGGCCGTCGGCGACGCGTGGCAGCGTGTCGGCATCGGGGCCCGGCTGCTGGGCGAACTGCTGCGCCGCGCCGGAGAGGCAGGCGTGCGGAGGGTCACCGGCGACGTGTTCGCGGCCAATGCGCCGATGCTTGCATTGGCACGGCGCTTCGGCTTTGCGCAGCGTCGCCATCCGAGCGATGCGCGCCTGGTGCGGGTCGAGCGGAGTCTGGCTTCAGCCGGTCCGCGACTGGAAGTTTCGACATGAACGCGAGCGCGCATCCGGCAACGACGGCCAGGCGGTGGCGCCCGTGGACGGCCGTGTCCGTCCTGATAGGAGATTGGCGCCGACGTGTGCGCGACCGCGAGTCGCTCGCCCAGTTGACGCTGCGCGAGCGGCTGGACATGGGACTGACGCGCGCCGCAGTCGAGGACGAAATCCGCAAGCCGATCTGGCGTGCATAGACAGGTACACAACCGGAGAAACTCGATGAACGACGACATGCTCCAGCCGGATACGCTGGATGGGGCCACGTCCGGCGGCGCGTCCGCGGCCGATGAGTACGCGGACGAATACGCGCTGAACGACATCGGCCTGGCGCTGCGGCTGCGCGCGCTCGCCGAGTGACAGCGCGCCGCTGATCCTTGGGAGTCGGTGAAGGACGGGAACTGACTGCGCCGCCCGCGGCTCAAAACCTCGAGGTCCGCCGCTGTCCGGTGACCCGATGGGGTACGTCAACGGGAGTCAGGTCCGATGCAGATCCTCGAAGTGGCCGTCAACGACCGGCAGGGACTGCACGCGCGCGCCTGCGCCCGGCTGGTGCGCGTGGCCAGCCGGTTCCGCTGCGACATCGCGCTGATTTCCAGGGGGCGGCGCGCCAGCGCGCGCAACATCATCGCGGTGATGCTGCTGGCGGCGTCCGTCGGCAGCACCATCCGCGTGGAGGCGGAT
The DNA here is from genome assembly GCA_050258235.1 of Gemmatimonadota bacterium. Taxonomy (GTDB): domain Bacteria; phylum Pseudomonadota; class Gammaproteobacteria; order Burkholderiales; family Burkholderiaceae_F; genus JAKOQB01. The sequence continues at coordinate 7,849 of JBLMYK010000302.1, forward strand.
GGTCCGGACGAAGCCAGCGCGGTGAGCGAGATCGCCGCGCTGTTCGATGCCGGACCCGGC
>JBLMYK010000303.1:0-14231 GCA_050258235.1 Gemmatimonadota bacterium
CTGCGACGGCGACCCGCGCAATGCGCTCACGGTGGACGAGATGCTCGGCAACATCAGTCTGTACTGGTTCACCAACTGCATCGGCGCGTCGTTCTGGCCGTACTACGCGCGCCTGCACGGGGGGTGGCCGATCGTGGGCCGCGTCGAGGTGCCGACCGGCTACTGCGAGTTCCCGCGCGAGATCCTGCGCCCGCCGCGCGAGGCGGCCGAGCGCCAGTTCAACATCCGGCGCTGGAGCGTGATGCCCAGGGGCGGCCACTTTGCCGCCCTCGAGCAGCCCGATGCGCTCGCCGCGGAAATCCGCGCGTTCTTTCGCGACTGCGACTGAGACCCGACAGGCGTGGATGGCGTCTGCGCGGGATTGCTCCGAGCCTGTATCGGGGTATCAAGCCTCGTCCCCGCGCGGGGATGTCTTCAATAACAAACAAGGGAGGAAGACATGAATGCCGCTTCACGCAACAAGGCAGGGCAACTTCTTGGCCTCGTTCTGGCCGCGCTGATCTGGATTGTTCCGGTCTGGGCAGTCGCCAGCCCGGCAGACGACGCGAATGCCGCGATCGATCGCTGGTCGGCGGCGTACACCGCGAACGACCCGGACGCGGTGGTCGCCAGCTACTGGCCCGATGCGATCCTGCTCGGCACCTCGAGTCCCGTGATCTCGACCGGCAGCGACGCGATCCGCAAATACTTCACCGACCTGAAGCTGAAGGGCAGCGGCAACAGGAACATCATTCAGGAACGGCACACGATCCCGGTCGATGACAACGCGGTGGTCGTCACCGGCTTCTACGAGTTCATCCGGATGCGCGACGGCAAGCCCGTGCCGGCACCATCGCGCTTCACCATGCTCGTCACCCGGCGCGGCGGCGAGTGGCGCATCGCGCACCATCACTCATCGCCGCACGTAATGCCGAAGCAGTGAGGCCGGACGAGGCGGTGCCCTCTCGGTGCGGCCTCAGTTACGCGTCGCTGCAGCGTCGGGTGCCGCTTCGGACAGGTAACGGTCGATGGACCGATCCAGCAGTTCCGGCTCGACCGCACCCGACGCGACCAGCGCGTGGATCGCCGCCGCCGCAACGGTGTTCCGGTCGACCTCGAAGTACCGACGTACATCGGGGCGCGTACCGCTGCGACCGAATCCGTCGGTGCCCAGCGTGGTGTATGGGGCGTCCACGTATTCGGCGATCAGTTGTGGGACGGCGCGCACGTAGTCGGTGACGGCGATCACGGGCAGCGCGCCTCCGAGGCAGTTCGCGACGTGGCTGCGCCGTTGCTCGGCGCGCGGGTGCGACCGATTGTGGCGCTGGACGTCGCGCGCCTCGCGCGCCAGTTCGGGGAAACTGGTCGCACTCCAGACTTCGGCGCGCACGCCAAAGTCCCGCGCCAGCATTTCCGCCGCGGCGATCGCCTCGAGCAGGATCGCGCCCGCGCCGACCAGCCGCACCTGAGGGTCGGGCGGCGCGTGGTGTGGCAGGCGGTACAACCCGCGCACGATCTGCCGCTCGAGTTCCGGCCCGCCCTGCGGCATCGGCGGCTGCATGTAGTTCTCGTTCATCACCGTGATGTAGTAGAACTCGTCGCACTGCTCGTCGAGCATGCGGCGTGTCCCGTGCGCGATGATCGTTGCAAGCTCGTATCCGAACGCCGGATCGTAGGCACGGCAGTTGGGAATCACCGACGCCGCGAGCATGCTGGTGCCGTCCTGATGCTGCAGTCCCTCGCCCGACAGCGTGGTTCGTCCCGCGGTGGCCCCCAGCAGGAAGCCGCGTGCGCGCGAGTCCGCCGCGCAGAAGATCAGGTCGCCGATGCGTTGGAAGCCGAAGCACGAATAGAAGATGTAGAAGGGCAGCATCGGCACGCCATGCGTGCTGTAGCTCGTAGCCGCGGCAATCCAGCTGCTGATGGCGCCAGCCTCGCTGATGCCCTCCTCGAGGATCTGCCCGTTCTTCGATTCCCGGTAATACAGCAGCTCGTCCTTGTCCTCGGGTTCGTACAGCTGGCCCTGTGCCGCATAGATGCCGACGCTGCGAAACAGGCTCTGCATGCCGAACGTGCGTGCCTCGTCGGCGACGATCGGTACCACGCGCTTGCCGATGCCCTGGTCGCGCAGCCACTGCGTGAGCTGTGCCACGAACACCATCGTCGTCGACTGCTCGCGATTCGACTGCCGTTCGATCAGTTTCGAGGTGACTTCGCCGCCGGGGCCCGGCAGACGCGGCGCCTGCGCGCTGCGCGCCGGAAGATAGCCACCGAGCCGCGCGCGCTGCGCATGCAGGTACCTGATCTCCGGACTTTCCGCGTCCGGCTTGTAGAAGCGCAGCGAGATCACGTCGTCGTCTTTCAGCGGCAGCGCAAAGCGATCGCGGAACGCGAGCAGCGCATCGTCTTCCAGCTTCTTCTGCTGGTGTGACCCCATCTTGCCCTGACCCCCATGGCCCATTCCGTAGCCCTTCTTGGTCTGGGCGAGGATGACCGTCGGCTGGCCGCGATGGTTGACTGCCGCGTGGTAGGCGGCGTAGATCTTCACCGGATCGTGCCCGCCGCGGTGCAATCGGTCTATGTCGTCGTCCGACAGGTGCGCAACCAGCTGCCGCAGCTCGGGATACTTGTTGAAGAAGCGCTCGCGGTTGTGGCGGCCGTCGGTAGCGGCATAAGCCTGCAACTCGCCGTCGACGGTTTCGTGCAGACGGCGGATGATCACTCCGTCGTGGTCGCGGGCAAACAGCGGGTCCCAGTCGCTGCCCCAGAGCAGCTTGATCACATTCCAGCCGGCGCCGGCAAACAGGCCCTCGAGTTCCTGCACGATCGATCCGTTGCCGCGCACCGGGCCGTCCAGTCGCTGCAGGTTGCAGTTCACGACGAACACGAGGTTGTCCAGCCCCTCGCGTGCCGCGATCGACAGGCCGGCAAGCGATTCCGGTTCGTCCATCTCGCCGTCGCCGACGAAAGTCCAGACCTTGCGGCCCTCGGTCTTCAGCAGACCGCGATCCTGCAGGTAGCGCATGAAGCGTGCCTGGTAGATCGAGGTGATCGGTCCGAGCCCCATCGACCCGGTCGGGAACTGCCAGAAGTCGGGCATCAGCCATGGGTGGCAATACGAAGAGAGCCCGCCGCCGCGCGTCTCCTGCCGGAACCGTTCCAGGTGCGCCTCGCCCAGGCGCCCCTCCAGAAACGCGCGGGCGTACACGCCGGGAGACGCATGCGGCTGGAAGAACACTAGATCGCCGTTCTGGCCCGCATGAAAGAAGTGATTGAAGCCAACCTCGAACAGATCCGCAATCGACGCATAGGTGGCAATGTGGCCGCCGAGGTCGGAGGAGAAGCGGTTGCTGCGCACGACCATCGCGAGCGCGTTCCAGCGGACGATCGCGCCCAGGCGCGCCTCGAGCTCAAGGTTGCCGGGATACGCCGGCTGCTGATCGAGGGCGATCGTGTTCACGTACGGCGTATTCAGTACCGGCGGCAGCGGCACGTGCTGCGCGCGCGCGGTGTCCAGCAGGCGACGCAGCAGGTAGGTGCCGCGCTCGCGGCCCTCGGCGCGCACGACCGCATCAAAGGCATCGAGCCATTCGCGCGTCTCGCCGGGGTCGACGTCGGCGGGGACCACCCGCCAGAACGCAGCCGCGGCGGACGCCAGGTTGGATGGAAGCGGAAGCCTCTCGGGAGCGTTCATGTGCCGTCAACCTCGGGATCAGATCGCCTCGCGCACGGCGCGCAGGAAGGCCCGGGTGCGCTCGTGTTCCGGCGAGTTGAAGATCTGCTGCGGTGGCCCCTGCTCGACGATCTTTCCTTGCGAAAAGAAGCACACGCGGTCAGCGAAGTCGCGCGCGAAGCCCATCTGGTGGGTGACCATCAGCATGGTCAGGTTGTGTTCCTCGCCCAGGCGCCGGATCACGTTGAGCACCTCGCCGCACAGCTCGGGGTCGAGCGCCGACGTCACCTCGTCGAACAGCATCACCTTCGGCCGCATCGCCAGTGCGCGCGCGATCGCGACACGCTGCTGCTGGCCGCCCGACAGCTGCGATGGATAGTGCTCCAGCTTGCTCGCCAGTCCGACCATGTTGAGCAGCTCGGTGGCGCGCTCGACCGCCTCGCTCCGGCTCAATCCGAGGGCGCGTATCGGCGCTTCGATGCAGTTCTGCAGCGCCGTCATGTGCGGAAACAGGTTGAAGTTCTGGAACACCATGCCGATCTTGGTCCGGACGCGGCGTTGGTAGCGCTCGCTGGCGTGCACCAGCTGGCCATTGCGCGGCATGTGCGTCAGCGGCTCCTGATCGACCTCGATCACTCCCTCGTCGATGCCTTCGAGTGTCATCAGAACACGCAGCAGCGTCGACTTGCCCGAGCCGCTGGGACCGATGATGGCGACTCTCTCGTTCGCGGCGACGTGCAGATCGAGGTGATCGAGCACGCACAGCGAGCCATAGCGCTTGGTCACGCCGCGAAACGCGACCATCGGCACTTCGGCGGGCGTGCCGACGGCGAGCGGCCGCTCTACGGTCCTGAGCGCCTCGCGCAGGTTCATGTCGATCGCGTTCATATCGTGTCTCCTTGTTGCAGCGGTTCGATGTTTGCGTGGTCGCGACTCAGGGAAGCCTGAACCTGACCTCGAGCTTGCGCACCACGGCGGCGGCGCTGATGCTCAGAAGCAGGAAGAACAAGCCGGCCATCGTGATCGGTTCCAGGTAGCGGAAGCTCGCCGAGCCGATGTTCTTCGCCTGCAGCATCAGCTCGACCACGGTGATGGCGGACAGTACCGGCGTCTCCTTGAACATCGCGATCATGTAGTTGCCGAGCGCCGGCAGAATGGTGCGGATCATCTGCGGCAGGACAACCGACATGTAGATGCGCTGCCGGCTCAGGCTCAGCGCCTTGGCGGCCTCCCATTGGCCGCGCGGCACGCTGTTGAGCCCGCCGCGGTACACCTCGGACAGGTAGCATGAGTAGTGCAATGCCAGGCCGAGCGTGCCGGCTGCAAGCGCGGAAAGCGTCACGCCGTACTCGGGCAGCACGTAGAAGATGACGAAGATCTGGATCAGCAATGGCGTACTGCGGATGAACTCGATCAGCGATGCCGCGGGGACCGACATCCAGCGCCGCCGTGACCGGCGCGCCAGCGCCAGCAGCAGGCCCCCCACCAGCGCCAGCGCGAACGCCACCAGCGTGATGCCGATCGTGTAGACGGAAGCCTCCAACAGCGACGGCAGGATCTGCCAGGCAAAGTGCCAGTCGATCAGCTTATTCATCGCGATCCCCCGTGCAGTACGCCGCGGCTAACGAAGTGTTCGAGACGGCGCATGCTCAAATTGATGGCCTGCGCAAGAACGAAGTACATCAGCAGGGTCAATGCGAAGATCTCGCCGGTGCGGAACGTCGCCTGAACCAGCTGATTGGCACGAAAGCTCAGGTCAGCGAGCGTTATCAGAGAAACGAGCGAGGTCAGCTTGAGCAGCTCGATCAGCAGGTTGGTGAACGGCGGCAGCACGTTGATCAGTGCCTGCGGCAGCATGATCCGCACGAAGCGGTGCACCGGCGGCAGGCTGAGCGCGACGGCTGCCTCGCGCTGGCCGCGCGGAACCGCCGCGAAGGCGCCGCGCAACAGCTCGGCCCCATAGGCGCCGACGTGCAGACCCAGGCCTACCACCGCCACGGTGAACGGCTTCAGCTCGAGGTTGAACGGCGGCAGCGGCAGCACGAAGAACAGCCAGAACAGCTGCACCAGCAGGGACGTGCCGCGGAACACCTCGATGTACGCCGTTGCGATCCAGCGCAGGCCCCGTTGCTTCGACATGCGTGCCAGCGCGGCCGGCACGGCCACGACGATGGCAAGAGCGGCGGCGAGCACCGTTACCTGGATCGTCATCCAGGCGCCGCGAAACAGCAGCGGCAGCAGCTCAATCATGGTCGGTGTCCTCCAGCGTTGTCAGATCAGGCACGGATACGCGTACGGCGCGCGCGGATAGATGGCTCAGTGGACCAGTTCGGCCACCGTCTTCTTGGTCAGGTTGGACCTGTCAAAGCCGAACGGCGCGACCGTCTTGAGGTGATCAGCGCTGCCGAGCCACGCGTGCAGCTCCTTGTTGAATGCGTCGCGCAGGTCACGGTCCTCCTTGCGGAACGCCAGCGCGCCATAGCCGATGTTGGCTGGGTCGTCCTTGAAGTTGCTGATGGCCTCGACGCGCGCGCCGCCCTTCTTGGCCAGGTCCTTCATCGTCAGCTGCGTGCCGACCGCGGCATCGGCGCGCTGAGTCAGCACGGCCTGCAACTGCGCCACCGTGTCGGGCACCAGCAGGATCTGGCTGTCCGCAATGCCTGCCTTCTTTGCGTATCCCATTTCAGCCGTGCCTGACATGATCGCCAGCTTCACGCTGCGGTCCTTGGCGATGCTTTCATAGCTGTCGAGTTTCTTCGGATTGCCGGCCGCCACCAGCAGGGTGTCGGGCAGCTGGTAATGGGGGTCGGTGAACAACACCTGCTTCGCGCGCTCGGGCGTGACGTACATGCCGGCGGCAATGACGTCGAAGCGGCCTGCCATCAGTCCGGGGATCAGCGCACCCCACTCGGTGAGCACGCCCTTGACCTGCTTGATGCCGAGCCTGGCGGCGATCTTCTTGACGATCTCCGGCGACTCGCCGGTGACATTGCCGTTCAGATCCGTGTAGGCAAACGGAGCCTCGTTGGCATAACCGATGCGGATCACGCCGGTGCGCTTCACGCGCTCGAGGGTCGTCTCGGCCTGCACTACTGTCTGGACCAGCATCGCGGCCAGACCGAGCAGGATGACCAGCACGGTGCGCCGGCTTGATGAGTGGAATTTCATGGCTTCTCCTGGTGGCGGCAGCCGAAACTGCCGGAATCGTCAGCGGGTGGTATTGCTTCGGTCGCGATGGAATGAAGGGTACGGCCGCGATGTCCGGCGCCGAGGCGTCCTAGGACAATGGCGGCACCCCTCGTTCTTGCGACTCAGATCCGCGCCATCGCGTGTTCGAGATCTGCGATCAGGTCGTCGCCGTTCTCGATGCCGGCCGAGTAGCGGATCAGGCTTTCCGGGATGCCCGCGTCGGCGCGCTCGCGCGCGGACAGCTCGACATGGCTGGTGGTACGAGGCGGGCCGACCAGTGTTCCGACCGAGCCGAGGCTGGCGGCCTTGTGCGCGAGCTTCAGGTTCTCGAGCACGGTGACGACATTGTCGAAACCGCCCTTGAGCGAGAAGCTGAGCATGCCGCCAAAGCCGCGCATCTGCTTTCTTGCGATCGCGTGGTTACGGTGCGTTTCGAGGCCCGGATAGAAGACCTGGTCGACCTTCGGATGCCGCGCAAGGTAGGTGGCGACTCTCATCGCGTTCTCGTTGTGCCGCTGCATCCGCAGCTCGAGGGTCTTCATGCCCCGCAGGATCATGTAGGCCGACTGCGGGTGCAGGGTGGCGCCGGTGATTTCGCGGTAATGGAAGATCCGGTCGACGAGCGCCTTCTTTCCGACCACGAGACCTCCCATGACGTCCGAGTGCCCGTTCAGGTACTTGGTGGCGCTGTACACGACCAGGTCCGCGCCGAGGCGCAGTGGCTGCTGGTTGACCGGCGTGGCGAAGGTGTTGTCGACGACGACGATGGCGCCGTGCGCGTGCGCCACTTTCGCGAGCCGTTCGATGTCGACGATCTTCAGGGTCGGGTTTGTCGGCGACTCCAGGTACAGCAGCTTGCAGCCCTTGCGCAGCTCGGCCTCGATTGCGTCGAAGTCGCTGGTGTCGCACAGGCAGACCTCGATCTTCATCTTCGGCAGGAACTCGATGAAGATCTTGTTCGAGCCGCCGTAGGTGTCCTTGATCGCGACGACCCGGTCGCCAGGATCAAGGAGCGTGAAGAGCGTATTGCTGATCGCGGCCATGCCAGTCGAGAAACTCGTGGCCTCTTCCCCGCCGTCCAGGATGCGGATCTTTTCCTCGAGCGGCCGCACGGTCGGATTGGTGTTGCGTGAATAGATGTGGCCTTTCCTGCGGCCGAGGGCGACGTCGAACCAGTCGTCCACGTCTTCGTAGCCGAAGGTGACGGAGTTGAACACCGGCAAGCAGATCGCGCCCTCCGAGAAGAGGTGTTCCTCGCCGGCCCAGACCGCATCGGTTCCAGTGCGGTGAATTTCGTTCATGATGAGTCTCCTTGCCTAGAGTTGAAATGATGGTCGGGCGCCGCCGCGCGAATGGTCATGCACTGGCGCGCGGGCGGGGGCGGACTGCGTCGGCGATCACGGCGAGGGTGTCGCCGCTGCCGATCAGTCCGGCGAAATGACGGCACGCGAGCAGTCCGCCACGCCGGGCGCGATACTCGATGGGCGGCACGCCGGTGCGCGTGGCGTCGTGCACGCGCGCCAGCACTTCGCCGGCTTCGACGCGTTCGCCGAGGTTCTTGCACATCTCGAGCAGGCCGTCGTGCAGGCAAGTGACGAAGCAGTCGCCGTCCCGCATGTCGAGGACCACCGATTCGGCCGGCTCCAACTTGCCGTCGCACACGCCCGCGTGCACGAGGAGGCGTCGTACACCGCGCTCGGCGATCGCGATGCTGGCCGCGGTCGCGGTGCCGCCGCCCCCAAGCTCGGTCGTGACGAAGACCTTCCCGGCCGACTCCGCGGCCGTGTCGAACAGGCCGACGCTGTCGAGTTCGAGCATCAGCATCGAATAGGGGGCGCCAAAGGCGCGCATCGCGGCCTCGCAGCGCGCCTGCTGCTCCTTGTTCTCGAGCACGTGGACCGCGGCGAACGGCACGAAATCGAGTGACTTGCCGCCCGCGTGCATGTCGAGCACGTAGTCCGCCAGCGGCAGCAATTGACGCTGAACATAGTCGGCGATCTTCTGGGTCACCGTGCCATCCGGCCGTCCGGGGAAGCTGCGATTCAAATTGCCCCGGTCGATCGGCGAGGTGCGGTGCCCGGCGCGGAACGCCGGGTAGTTCAGGTAGGGCACGATGATCACGCAGCCGTTGACCTCGCCGGCGGTCAGCGAGCCCGCGAGCTTGACCAGCGCCACCGGACCCTCGTACTCGTCGCCGTGGTTGGCGCCGGTGAGGAGCACCGTGGGCCCGCGGCCACGGCGAACCACGGTGATCGGGATCATCACGGCTCCCCACGCCGAATCGTCGCGGGAGTACGGCAACTTCAGGAAGCCGTGCTGCACGCCTTCGCGCGCGAAGTCGATCGTCGGAGTGACGGGAGAGTCGATCATTGCTCTCACTCCTTCACGAACAGCTTGCGCGGCGTATGGCACAGGGGTTCGACCCCGGTGTCGGTGATCAGGATGCTCTCCGTGATCTCCAGACCCCAGCTGTCCTGCCACAGGCCGGGCATGAAGTGGAACGTCATCCCCGGTTGCAGCACGGTGCGGTCTCCGGGGCGAAGGCTCATCGTGCGCTCGCCCCAGTCCGGCGGATAGCTCGCACCGATCGGATACCCGCAGCGGCTGTTCTTCTCGATGCCATGGCTGTTGAGGACCTTGAAGAACGCCTTGGCGATGTCCTCGCACGTGTTGCCGGGCCGGGCAGCGGCCAGGCCGGCTTCGATCCCCTCGACCACCGCGCGTTCCGCCTCGACGAAATGTCGTGGCGGACGTCCGAGAAAGACGGTGCGCGACTGCGGGCAGTGGTAACGGCGGTAGCAGCCGGCAATCTCGAAGAAGGTGCCTTCACCTGCACGCAATGGCGAGTCGTCCCAGGTCAGATGCGGCGCGGCGGCGTCCGCCCCCGTTGGCAGCAGAGGCACGATTGCCGGATAGTCGCCCCCGTGCCCGTCGGCGCCGCCAATGCCGGTCGCGTAGATCTGCGCCACCAGATCGCTCTTTCGCATGCCCGGCTCGATTACGTCGATGATGTTCTGGTGCATGCGCTCGACGATGCGCGCGGCAATGCGCATGTACTCGATTTCACGCGGCGACTTGACCGCGCGCTGCCAGTTGACGAGCGCGGTCGCGTCGACGAAGCGCGCCTCTGGCAGATGCTTCTGCAGCGACGCGAATGCCGCCGCGCTGAAGTAGTAGTTGTCCATCTCCACGCCGATCCGCAGGCGCTGCCAGGCGCGCGCGGTGATGACTTCGCGCGCCAGATAATCCATCGGATGGCGATCCGGACTCTGCACGTAGTGATCCGGATACCCGACGATCTGGGCCTCCTGCAGCCACGTCGTGCGGCGCGCGCCGTTGGCATCCTGGCCGCGGCCGAACCAGAGCGGCTCGCCCTCCAGGCCGAGCAGCACGCATTGGTGAACGTAGAAAGACCAGCCGTCATATCCGGTCAGCCAGGCCATATTGGTCGGGTCGGTGACGACCAGCAGATCGATGCCGCGCTGGCTCATCGCAGTCCGCGTCTTGGCCAGGCGCTGCGCGTATTCGGCGCGCTCGAAAGGAAGTTGGGAAGGCTGCATCTGTGTCCTCGCTTGTCAGTTCAGGCGTTGAAGAGCACGCCGCGTTCAATGGCACGCGCGCGCGCGAATGCGAAATTGGCGATTGCCGTGTCCTGGACGCCGGTGCCGGTCAGGTCGCAAAGCGTCACCTCGGTCTCACTCAGGCGCCCGTGACACTGACCCGCGATCACCTGTCCCAGCTCAGGAAACTGCGCGTCGGCAGCGACCAGGCCCGCCGCGATCGCGTGGTGGAGTTCTCCAAGCGTGCGCACCTGAGCGAGGCGGTCGCAGACGTAACTTGCCGCCACCAGCGCCTCGGGTGCGATCTCGTTCTTGTGCTCGGCATCCGAGCCCATCGCGGTGACGTGCAGTCCCGGGCGCAGGTGATGCACCTGCAGAAGCGGCGCGCGGCTGGGCGTCGTGGTGACGATCACGTCGGCAGCGGTCACCGCCTCGTCGATGCTGCCGCAGGCGTCGACGCGCAGTCCCAGGCGACCGGCCAGGTCGCGCGCGCATTCCCGCGCCTCGGCAGGATCCGGCGCCCAGATGCGCGCCGTGTCGATCGGCCGCACCAGGCAAAGCGCCTCGAGCTGCAGCCTGGCCTGCTGACCGGCACCCAGCACGGCGGCTCGCCGTGCGTCTCTTCGCGCGAGCCAGCGTGCCGCGACAGCCCCCGCCGCAGCCGTGCGAATGCTCGTCAGATAGCCGTTGTCCAGCAGGAGAGCCTGCGGCACGCCGGTGCTGGCGGACAGAAGCACCATCATGCCGTTCAGACTGGGAAGACCCAGACGCGGGTTGTCGAAGAACCCCGGGCTCAGTTTGACCGCGAAGCTGTCCAGTCCAGCAATGTAGGCAGTCTTGACGTCGATCTCCCCCCGATGGGCCGGAATATCCATCCGCATGATCGGGGGCATTGCGACCTCGCGCGTGGCCAGCGCGTGGAAAGCCTGTTCGATGCAGTCCACCACCTCGGCATCGAGCGTCACGCAAGCACGCAGGTCGGCCTCACTGAGCAAATGGATTTGTGCCATTTCGATGTCCGTTCAGGCGGCCGCGCCGGTGATCAACCGCGCATGCAAGTCCATGTCGACGTTGCGGCCACTGAGCACGACCACGATCGGCCCCGGTACAAGCGCAAGGTCGATCTTGTCGTCGAGCAGCGCCGCAATTCCGACCGCGGCTGCGCCCTCGACCACTTCGCGTTCTTCGCGATACGCGTGGCGCACCGCACGCGCGATTGACGCCTCGCCGACCAGCACACTCGCATCGGCAAGCTGCTGCACCATGGCGAAAGTGTGGCGGTTGGCGACGCCGATGCCGCCTCCGAGAGAATCAGCGAGCGTCGGCACTTCTTCCACTTCAACCGGCTTTCCGGCCCGCAGGCTGGCATGCATTGCGCAGCCGGCTTCCATGCTGACCCCGAGCACAGCAACGGATGGGCGAGCCGTCTCCAGCACCAGCGCCACGCCGGCCAGCAGTCCACCCCCGGACAGCGGCACCAGGACGCCGCCGACGTCAGGCAGGTCCTCCAGGATTTCCAGCCCGATCGTGCCCTGCCCGGCGATCACGCGCGGATCGTCGAACGGCGGCACCAGCGTCATCCCCTCTTCGACGGCGAGGCGCTCGGCTTCGCGCAGGGCATCGTCCTGGCTACGGCCGACGATGCGAAGCTCGGCCCCGAGCGCGCGGATCGCCTCGACCTTGTTATGCGGCACCAACGCGGAAAGGCAGATCACTGCGCGCGCGCCGACGGTGAATGCCGCATGCGCCAATGCGCGTCCGTGATTGCCGGTCGATGCGGTGACGACGCCTCGTCGCAGCGCAGCGGCATCGAGGTGCGCAATCGCGTTGGCCGCACCGCGCAGCTTGAAGCTGCCGGTGAGCTGGCGCGATTCGAGCTTGAGGTAGACCGCGGTGCCAACGCGAGCGCTAAGGGTCGGCGAACTCACCAGCGGCGTCCGCGCCACGACGCCCGCCAATCGCTGGCGGGCACCATAGACATCGGCCACGGACACGGCTCTCATCGAACACTCGCTCTGGATCGCGGAACCCGCATTTGCTGCGCCGGCTCATCGCGGATGGGTCATGCGTGCGCACTGGCCTGCTGCGCCGGTGTGATGCACGGGTTGACTTTCTGGACGAGGGCAGTCTAGGTCGCGCTACCTGGTTCGCGAATGTCCTAGTGCATTTGTACCGTGCGGGAGCGACCGCGTACTCAAATGAAGTCGTTGAGCTTCGGGCACTGCTCGAACACGCCTCGGATGGTGTCGAGCGCCGACGCGGCCCGCGCGTCGTCGACCTCGGCGCCCACGCACAAGCGGAACGCCGCAGGCCGCGCGTTGATGCTGGGCACGAGGAACGGATCCGGTGCGGTGACGGCGATATTGCGCCGACGCAGTTCGCGGACCAGACTGTCGATGTGCCATTGCTTGGGAATCCCGATCCACGCCGATAACGCGTTCGGATGCTGCGCGCGCACGTGCGGCCCGAGCGCGCTGCGGACCATTTCCTGCCGCCGCTGCAGGCGCCCGCGCTGCACCTCGATCAGCCGGTTCGCGGTGCCGTCGCCGATCCAGCGCGTTGCGATCTCTGCCAGCAGCGGTGTTCCCATCCAGCTGTTGACGCGAAGGATGCTGTCGACCCGAAGCGCCAGCCGGCGCGGCACGCTCAGGTAGCCGGTGCGCAGGCCGCACATCACGGATTTCGTGAAGCTGGTGCAGTACAGGCCGAGTTCGGGCAGATGGCTGCTGATCGGGGCCGGGCGGTGGGCCAGCAACGGCCCATAGACATCGTCCTCGATCACGTGCACGCCGTGCCGATCCGCGATGCGCGCAATCGCGCGCCGGCGCGAATCCGGCATCAGCGCCACGGTCGGGTTGTTGAAGTTCGGCGTGCAGACGAGTGCGGTGATCCGCTCGTTTGCGCACATATCCTCGAAGTGATCCGGCTGGATTCCGTACTCATCGATGTCCAGGCCCTTCAGCGTGAAGCCGAGCACCTGTGCCGACCCGATCACGCCGTGGTCAACCAGGCTTTCGCTCAGCACCACGTCGCCCGGTCGTACCAGCGAGGCCAGCGCCAGGAAGACCGCGTGGGAGGCCCCGTTAGTGATGAGCAGGCGGTCAGGCGACGTCTTCAGGCCAAGCGATGCGAGCCAGGCGACGCCGGCCGCGCGGTGGACCTCGAAACCGGCGATGGGCCGACACTCGCGCATCCACGGCTGGTCGCTGCATGCCGACAGTTCGGAACAGGTGCGGCACCACTGGTCTTCGTGTTCGGGGGTGTGAACGATGCGTGCGATCGAGAAGTCGACCAGCAGGCGCTCGCTTCGATCGAGTATCGTCACGGCGACCTGCTCGCCCTTGCGCCTGCTGACGAAGCTGCCACGCCCGACCTCGCAGCGAATCAGGCCGTGGCGCTCGAGTTCCTGGTACGCGTTGGTGACGGTCTGCACGCTGATCCCGAGCCGGGCGCCGAGATCGCGCTGCGGCGGCATGCGGGCTCCGTTCTTCAGCGCGCCATTCTCGATGTCGCGCGCGATCGCCTGCGCCAACGCCTTCGATTTCGACTCGCCGCTGCGTATGGCGGCGAGAGCCTCACGCCAAAGATCCATCACCATCGCCCGATCAGCCTGTGTGCGTGGTCACGTTGTAGAAGTATCAGCGGGGCACGTCAGTCGGCGTCACGCCGTTTGGGGATTCGGCCCGATCCCGGCGGAGCCGGATCTGCAATGTCCCGACGCTGCGAGTGGGATCGGCGCTCGCGGACGACGAGCGAACGAGCACCGTCGCAGCGAAAGGGCCGGCGCTTTGCCGGCTCCCGAGCAGAATTGACTCTGACACGATTGCGCC
>JBLMYK010000304.1:0-3945 GCA_050258235.1 Gemmatimonadota bacterium
TGGTGCCGATGTCGAACGTGACCTGGATCTGCACCACGCCGTTGGACGTCGAGTTCGAGCTCATGTACTGCATGCCCTCGACGCCGTTGATCGCATTCTCCAGCGGCGCGGCCACGGTCGATTCGAGCACCTGCGCCGAGGCACCGGGGTAGACCGCCGATACCGTCACCACCGGCGGCGCGATTTCGGGGTACTGCGCGATCGGCAGGATCCGCAGCGCCGCCAGGCCGGCGAGCACGATGAAGATCGAAAGCACCGCGGCAAAGATCGGACGATCGATGAAGAATCTGGAAAACATGAGGACCGTTGTCCGTTGCTCGTTGCTCGTTGTTCGTTGTTCGTTGACGGTTGCTCTAACGGACAACCGACAACCGACAACGGGCAACCGAAATCATTTCCCCACCACGATCGGCGCGCCGCCGGGCACGGGGAAGATCTTGCCCATGCCTTCGATCACGACCTTGTCGCCGGGCTTGAGGCCGGACTCGACGATCCATTGATTGCCGTCGCCGTTCTCGACCCAGTCGCCGACGACGACCGGCCGCGGCTGCGCAATGTCCTGGCCCTTGTCCGACTTGGCAGCCACGTACACGAACTTGCCCTGCGGTCCTTCCATCACCGCGCGCTGCGGCACCAGGATCGCGTTCGGGCGCTGCGCGCCCTCGACGATCACGCGCACGAACTGGCCCGGATGCAGCGCGACGTCCGCGTTGGGAATCGATGCGCGCGCGTCGAACGAGCCGGTGGCCGGATTGATGCGCGGGTCGATGAACTCGAGCCTGCCCTTGCGCGGGAACACGCTGCCGTCGGCGAGCCGCACGCGCACCTCGTAGCCCTGCTTCGCGTCCGGAGCCTTCAGCGTGCCGTCAGCGATCGCGCGCGTGATCCGCAGCTGCTCGTTCTCTGCCACGCTGAAGTTCACGTAGATCGGGTCGACCTGCGACACCGTCGTCAGCAGGCTGTCCTGGCCGGGCGTCACCAGGCTGCCCTCCGATTTCACTGCGCGGCTGGCGAATCCCGACACCGGCGCGGTGACGGTCGTGTACGACAGGTTCAGCCGCGCCTCGGTCAGGCGCGCCTGCGCCTGCTTGACCGCCGCGGCGCTGGTTTCCTCGTTCGACACCGCGTCGTCGTATTCGCGCCGGCTGATCGCGCTGTCGGCGACCAGCGGCTTCAGGCGCTCGAGGTTGCGCCGCGCCTGCGCGTGCTGCGCCTGCGCCTGCGCCAGCGCCGCCGCGGCCTGCTCCGCCTGCGCGGCGTACGGCTTCGGATCGATCACGAACAGCGTCTGCCCGGCCTTTACCTTGCCGCCTTCCTGATAGCTGCGCTTCTCCAGGATGCCCTGCACGCGCGCGCGCACTTCGGCCTCCTTGCTGCCTGCGGTCTGGCCGACGTACTCGAAGCGGACCGGCACCGTGGCGGTCTTCACTTCCAGCAGCGTCACCGGCGCCGGCGGAAAGCCGCCGAAGCCTCCATGTGGCTGGCCGCCGCCGCAGGCAGTGAGCACGAGGGCGACAGCGACCAGCGCGAGCGAACGCAACGAAAGGACGCTGGCTGGCGTTGGGCAGATGGAGTGCTTGGTCATGGTCTGTCCGCGACCGTTACGGCCGCGCACTGAGGTCGACGTTCTCGAAAAGCGCGAGCGCGAATTTAAGTCATTCGCCGCCAGGGATGACTCAACGACGCGTCTGTCAGGGTTACAGATGTAATCGAGACCGGCCGGCGATCACGCTTGCGCAGGATGTCGACGCGCCGCGACCGTCACGTATCCGTCGGAGCGCCCTAGACTTGCGTGCCCGCGGCGCCGGACGGTGAAGAGCGCGGCGCTGCGGGTCGACCGTCTCGCGCGCGAGCCAGCCGGCTCGGGGCGTCGGCCGTGTCGAGGGCAGAGAGGAGGCTGCGTATGCGACTGATCCGGTCGTCCGCGTCGGCAGCGGTCATGGCAGCGAGCCGTGCGACGGTTGCTGCCGTCGCGCTGGCGGGATGCGTCGCCTGCACGACGCTCTCCTCAGCCGGTCGGCTTGCGCCCAACTACGTCGAAGTCTCGCCTCGCCTTGCGACCGCGGGCGTGCCGACCCGCGAGCAGATCCGCGCGATCGCGCAGGCCGGCTACCAGGTGGTGATCAGCCTGGTGCCGCCCGATTCGATGGGCGCTCTGCGCGACGAGGCGGCGCTGGTGGCGAGCCAGCGCATGCGCTATCACAACATCCCGGTCAACTTCGCGCGCCCGGCCGCCGCCGACTACGCGCGCTTCGTCGAAGCGATGACACAACATCAGACCGAGCGCGTGCTGGTGCACTGCGAGATCAACTTGCGCGCGTCGTCCTTCGTGTTTCTGTATCGCGTGCTCGAGCTAGGGGAGGACCCGGACCGCGCATATGACGCAGTTCTGCGCGTGTGGCGCCCGTCGGGGCAGTGGCATGCGTTCATCGCGCAGATGCTGGGCGAGCGGGGCGCGCAGCGGCCGCTGGCATTCGATCTGTGACGGGCGTGGCGGCGCCATCGCTTCGGCTTAGTTGACGTTTACGTCAACGTCAGCTACCGTCGATTTCCCCGCCGCCATTTGCCGCTTGCGTGGCCGGGGACCATGATTGCCGCTCCCGGCCCGGAGTCCGCCCGATGACCGACCTCTCCGAGATCAAGAAGCTCGCGTCCTATCGCCCTGCGCACAAGGTCCGCTTCGTCACCGCCGCATCGCTGTTCGACGGGCACGACGCATCGATCAACATCATGCGCCGCATCCTGCAGAGCATGGGCGCGGAAGTGATCCACCTCGGCCATAACCGCTCGGTCGAAGAGATCGTCAGCGCCGCCCTGCAGGAGGACGCTCAGGGCATTGCGGTCAGCTCGTACCAGGGCGGGCACGTCGAATTCTTCAAGTACATGATCGACCTGCTGCGGAGCCGCGGCGGCGAGCACATCAAGGTATTCGGCGGCGGCGGCGGCGTGATCGTGCCGGCGGAGGTCAAGGAACTGCACGCCTACGGCGTCACCCGCATCTTCTCGCCCGAGGACGGCCAGAAGATGGGCCTGCAGGGGATGATCGGCTCGATCGTCGCGGCCTGCGACGAGGACCTGTCGCCGCGCGCGCCGAAGAAGCTCGACGCCCTGCGCGACAAGGACATCATCCGCCGCTGGCGCGCGCTGGCGCAGTTGATCACCGCGCTGGAGAACGACAAGGCGCCCGACGATATCTGCTACGAGCTGCACAAGATCGCCGACACCGCCAAGGCGCCGGTGCTCGGCATTACCGGCACCGGCGGCGCCGGCAAGTCCAGCCTGACCGACGAGCTGATCCGCCGCTTCCGCCTCGACCAGGACGACAACCTGTCGATCGCGATGATCTCGATCGACCCGTCGCGCCGCAAGACCGGCGGCGCGCTGCTCGGCGATCGCATCCGCATGAACGCGATCAACCCGTGGAACAAGGGGCCGCGCGTCTACATGCGGTCGCTCGCCACGCGCGAGGCGGGCAGCGAGATCTCGCAGGCGCTGCCCGACGTCGTCGCCGCGTGCAAGGTCGCCGGCTTCGACCTGATCCTGGTCGAAACCTCCGGCATCGGCCAGGGCGACGCGGCGATCGTGCCGCACGTCGACACCAGCCTGTACGTGATGACGCCCGAGTACGGGGCGGCGAGCCAGCTCGAGAAGATCGACATGCTCGACTTCGCCGACTTCGTCGCGATCAACAAGTTCGACCGCAAGGGCGCGCTCGACGCGTTGCGCGACGTCTCCAAGCAGGTCCAGCGCAACAAGGCGGCGTTCTCGAAGAGCCCGGATGACATGCCGGTGTTCGGCACCATGGCGGCGCGCTTCAACGACGACGGCGTCACGTCGCTCTATCACGCGTTGCTGCCCAAGCTGAAGGAGCTGGGGCTGAAGCTGGGCACGTCGCGCCTGCCGCACGTCTTCACGCGCCATTCGACCCACCAGTCGCCGATCGTG
>JBLMYK010000305.1:0-17131 GCA_050258235.1 Gemmatimonadota bacterium
AGGTCAGCGCCTTGTAGATCTTCTTCAGGTCTTCGGCGTTGCCGGCGTAGAAGTATTCGCCGGCCGTCATGGTCGCGATCGCCTTCAGCGTCTCCTCGTCGAGCTGGGCGCGGAACGACCAACCCTCGAAACCGATCACCTCGCCCTTCACCGTTCCCACGCCGACCGTGTACACACGCACGCCGCGGTCGGCGGCGATGCGCGCGGCCTTCAGCGGATCGGGGCCCGTTGTGCGCTGGCCGTCGGTCAGCATGATGATCGCGGCCGAAGTATTCGAGCCCGGCGGCACCGGCTTGAACTCCGGCCTGCCCTTTGCGTCCTTGTCGAGGAAATCGAGAGAGCGTCCGCGCGCCGATTCGCGCTCCGTCCCGTAGATCGCGGCGCTGATGTCGATGCCGGCCTCCGGGAACAGCGCGTCGAGCGCGACCAGCAACCCGCTGCCGGTGGCGGTCCCGCGCTGCAGCTGGAAGCGATCGATCGCCGCGATCACGTCCTCGCGGCTGTGCGTCGGCGACTGCACCAGGTTCGCGGTGCCGGCGAACGCAACCACGCCGATGCGCGTGGTCGGCGGCAGGTCGTCGATGAACACCTTGGCCGCGTTCTGCGCAGCGACGAGACGATTCGGTTCGACGTCCTTCGCGCGCATGCTGCCGGACACGTCCATCACCAGCATCACCGTCTCCTGCCGCGTCGGCAGCTTCACCAGCGCAGTCGGGCGCGCCATCGCGACGATCAACAGCGTGAGCGCGAGCAGGAACAGAAGCGGCGGCACGTGGCGGCGGAAACGCTGCCCCTTGCCGAGCGCTTCCTTCACCAGGCTCAGGCTCGCGTAGCGCAGCGCGAGCTTCTTGCGCCGATGCAGCAGCGCGACGTACAGCACGACCAGCATCGGCAGCATGAGCAGCAGCCACAGTGCCTCGGGCCACAGGAATTTCATCGCCGTGCTCCACGGCTGCCGGCAAGGTGCGCCGGCAGACGACCGCCCGCGGACAGTTGCCGGCGCCGCTTGCGCAGGTCGGCAAAGCGCAGGATCGTCTCGACCAGATCGTCACCGGTCGACAGTTCCAGCGTATCGACGCCGGCGTCGCCCAGCGCGCTCCGCAGCGCCGCCTCGCGCCGTTCGGCCGCCGCGGCGAAACGCCGCCGGAACGTGGCGTCGTGCGTGTCGATCCAGATCTGCTCGCCGCTCTCGGCATCCTCGAACAGCATGGCTCCCAGATCGGGCAGCTCGCTCTCCAGCGGGTCGTACAGCCGGATAGCGACCGCCTCGTGCCGCTGCGTCAGTTGCGCCAGCAATGGCTCCCAGCCGGGCTTGCTGATGAAGTCGGACACGACGAACAGCATCGAGCGCCGGCGCAGCGCGCGCACCGCGGTGCTCAGCAGCTCGCGCAGGTCGGTTTCCCCGGGCGCTGGGGTAGGCCGCGTCAGCATCCGGTTCAGCAGGCGCAGCACGTGGCGCCGGCCGCTGCCCGGCGGAATCACCGTGTCGACCTTGCCGCCGTAGATCATCATGCCGACCCGGTTGCCACGGCGGGTCAGCACGCGCGCCAGGAGCGCCACGAAATCGCGCGCGACCGCCTGCTTGCTCGTCAGATGCGAGCCGAATTCGATCGACGCGGTCAGGTCGAGCAGGAACCACGCGGCCAGCTCTCGATCCTCGCGGTACTCCCGCACGTATGGCGTCTGCAGCCGCGCGGTCACGTTCCAGTCGATGTGACGCACGTCGTCGTGGTACTGGTACTCGCGCAGATCCGCAAGATCCAGACCGACGCCGCGGAACAGCGTGCGGTAGTCGCCGAACAGCTGCCCGTCGAGACGGCGCAGCACCGTCCACTCGAGGCGCTTCAGGATCGCCTCGGCGGCGCGCGTCGGCACCGCCGCGCGCGCGGTATCGACCGGCGTGTTCGCCGGCTGCACTTCAGGCTTGCGCCGGAACCTGAACATGCGTCTGCAACGGTTTCTCGGGTGCCGGCACGTGCTGCATGATGCGTTCGATCAGGTCGTCCGCACTGATGCCTTCGGCGAGCGCCTCGTACGACAGCACGAGCCGGTGCCGCAGCACGTCGGGCACGAGGTCTCGCACGTCCTCGGGCAGCACGTAGGTGCGGCCGCGCAGATAGGCGAGCGCGCGCGCCGCCTCGATCAGGTGGATCGTGCCGCGCGGACTGGCGCCATAGGTCAGGTAATGCGCGATTCCCTTGATGCCGTGGCGCTCCGGCTCGCGCGTGGCCGACACCAGCCGCACCGCGTATTGCATCAGCGACGGATCGACATAACCCTGGCGGCATTCCCTTTGCAGCACTGCCAGCTGTTCGGTCGTCGCCACTTCGGCCACCGCAGTCGCGGGTCCGGTCACGCGCTCGACGATCACGTACTCCTCCTCGTCGCTCGGATAGCCGACCAGCACCTTCATCATGAAGCGGTCGACCTGCGCCTCCGGCAGCGGATACGTGCCTTCGGTCTCGATCGGATTCTGCGTGGCCATCACCAGGAACGGCTCGGGCACCGGATACGTGTGGCCCGCGATCGTGACCTGGCGCTCCTGCATCACCTCGAGCAGCGCGCTCTGCACCTTGGCCGGCGCGCGGTTGATCTCGTCGGCCAGCAGCAGGTTGGTGAACACCGGACCGAGCGACGTGGCGAAATCCCCGGTCTTCTGGTTGTAGATGCGGGTGCCGACGAGGTCGGCCGGCACGAGATCGGGCGTGAACTGGATCCGCTTGTGGCTGCCGCGGATCGTCTGCGCCAGCGTCTTGACGGTCAGCGTCTTAGCCAGCCCCGGCACACCCTCGACCAGCAGGTGCCCCTGCGCCAGCGTCGCGACCAGCACGCGTTCGAGGAAATGATCCTGGCCAACGACGACGCGCTTGACCTCGAACAGGATGCGCTCCATCGTCGCCGACACGGCTTCGCGATTCGGTCTCTTGTCGTCCATGCGTTTCGCCTGCGGGAGTTAGGTCAGAAGGGATGGATGCCAACGCCGGCGGCGGCGTTCTCGATCGGAACCGCGAAGCCGATGCCGATGAACACGCGCTCGCGCGTCGGGTTCAGGATCGCCGTCACGATGCCGACCACCTCGCCGTCCATCGTGACCAGCGGTCCGCCGGAATTGCCCGGATTGGCCGCCGCGTCGAACTGGATCAGGTTGGTCAGCGTGCGCTTGCCTTGGTGCGAACGGAATTCGCGCTGCAGCCCGGACACCACGCCGTAGGTCACCGACGGGCCGATGCCGAATGGAAAGCCCACTGCGACGACCCGATCGCCAGGCGCCAGATCACCGGTCGAGCGCAGCGTCGCGGGCTTCAGATCGTCGGGAACCACCTTGGCCTTCAGCACCGCGAG
The DNA here is from genome assembly GCA_050258235.1 of Gemmatimonadota bacterium. Classification (GTDB taxonomy): domain Bacteria; phylum Pseudomonadota; class Gammaproteobacteria; order Burkholderiales; family Burkholderiaceae_F; genus JAKOQB01. The sequence goes on from JBLMYK010000305.1 coordinate 3,343, forward strand.
ATCGTTCTCGGGCTGCGTGGAGATGACTGTCGCCTCGGATTCCGATCCGTCGGCGAACGTGACCATCAGTTTCTCCGCGCCGACCGCGACGTGCAGGTTGGTCAGGATGATCCCGCTTTCGACGATCACCACACCGGTGCCCACACCTTCCTCGATGTCCGGGTCGCCGCGCTCGCCCGGCTCGATGCCGCGCACCCGCACCACCGACGGCGCCACTGCTTCGGCCGCCTTCGCGGCGGGCGAAGGCAGATCCTCGTTGGCGAGCGTGTGCAGCACCGCACGGTCGATGTCCTTCTGCGTGATGGCGCGCTGGCCGGGAACTCCTGACCTGAAGGCCAAACCCGCAATCGCCGCCAGCGCGGCGCCGGCGACGAACAACAGGAACCGCTCGTGGCGCGCGGCGAACCGGCGCAGCGCGCCGGGCGCGGATCGCGTCGGCGCGTCCGTCTGCACCGTCGGTTCGGTAACCGCACTTGCCTGCGGCCGATGGGCCGCGCGCGATTGACTGTACAAGGCCGGCCGTCTCATCGGCACCTCAGCAAGGCCACAGCAGCGACTTCAATCCGCGGCATCTGTCGGCCGCGTGCAATCCCTACGATATTCCCAAAAGTACTCGACGGGGCAAGCCGAACCTACGGTAGCAAGGTAACCGGAAGTTTCCCAGCGTCGCGGGCGTTCGGAAAAACCCCTGTCTCGCGTCCTGCCTATCGGCCGCCGCGAGGCCGGGCGCGTAAATTGAATGTTCTTCCACCGAGAGTTGGCCCCGATGACCGAACAGATCAGGACGCTGCAGCCCGCAATCTGGCCCCGCCCGCGCGGCTACGCCAACGGCATCGCCGCCCAGGGAACCTACGTGACGATCGCCGGGCAGATCGGCTGGGACGCGCAGGAGCGTTTCGAGACCGACGATCTGGTCGGCCAGGTGCGGCAGGCGCTCGCCAACGTGCTTGCCGTGCTGGGCGAGGCGGGCGGCCGGCCCGAGCACATCGTGCGCATGACCTGGTACCTGGTCGACCGGCGCGAATACCTGTCGCGCGTGCGCGAGATCGGCGCCGTCTACCGAGAACTGATGACGACCATCGGCAATGCCGTTCACTACCCCGCAATGACCGCAGTACAGGTGGTCGCGCTGATGGAAGACCGCGCCAAGGTCGAGATCGAGTGCACCGCGGTCATTCCTCCGCCCGAGGAGCACGGCGGGGCATGAACCGCACTCATCGACCGGTGGTACGCCCCGTTACTGTCCGGCGCCGCGCGCGGCGCCGGACACGGGCCGCGGCCATCCCGGCGCTCAGCCGGCCGGCACTTCGACATCAAGCAGCGGCGCGTATTGCTGGGAGCCGAAGATGTCGGGATCCCCGGCGCTTCCGCTCGGGCGCGGACGATAGAAGGTGAACTTGATCGCGCACCCGGGATCGTATTCGACGAAATCGGAAATGCGCGCTTCGTCGATGGCGTAGAGCCGGCTGATCGCCGCGCGCGACAGCACGCCGCTTTTCTTGACGCGCTCGTAGTTGTCGCGATCGCGGAAGATGACGTCGAAAGTGATCTTGTCGACTCCGGCATTCTTGCTGCGGATCGTCTTGGCCAGATCGGAGAGCTTGTTCGTCTTCATCTTGGGCCTCGCCTTCAGACACCGGCCGCGGTCATGTGGCGCGGAAAGAGTTCCAGCGGATCGTTGACCGCGATCGTATGGTTCAGCGTCCAGCGATATGCCGGACTCGCAGGCAGGACTTCGTCGAACGGAAACGCCACGCCGCCGGCCGTTCCCTTTACATCGGGCAATCGCGCATAGAACATCTGTCGCGTTCCGATCATTGCGACCTCCTCTGCCATTTCCTTCGTCGGCGCCACACCCTGCACGACGATGCAAAGTTCATGCGCCGGCCGCCGCACCGGCTCGAGATCCCCCATCACGCCGTTCCTTCCGTAGACGGTGTAATGCAGTTCATAGCCGGAGTCCCCGAATCGCTCGCGTGCCTGCTGCCTCGCCCAGCCGATCACCTGATCGACATTGGCGATCGTGTAGGGATCGCGGATGCCGACGATGCCGACGAAACGCTCGCCGACCTTGCCGGATCCTTCCAGCTTGACGCGAAATTCGCCGGCCGGCACGAACTTCATGCCGGTGATGCGAGTCGTCTTTTCGCCGACCTGTTCGTAGTGGCAATCCGTCATGTCCAGCAGGCCGCCGGCAACGTATTCGTGATACGGACTGGAGCGTTCGTACATCGCATGACCGGCAACCGAGGCCACTGTGCACCGCTGCGCCGGATGCATCGCCGTCACCCTCACGTCGTCGTGCGTGATCTCGCCCAGCACGGTCTCCTTGCCGCCATAAGGTTCGGCGCAGAAGGACGCGCACTCGAGCACCTTGCCCAGGTAGTAGGCCTCGGGCTCGGGAAAGCCGTGATAGAGCGCGGGCGCCGCGAAGATGACGCTGTCGCTCGACCGTCCGCCGATGATCACGTCGGCTCCCTGCGACAGCAGGTCGACGAAGGGATGGGCGCCCGCCATGGCGACGATATGCTCGGTTGCGTCGAGCTCTGCTTCGGTCAGGTCGGGTCGTCCGTCGAGGCCGCGGATCGGGCTGCCGGCACGCATGTTCTGTCGCACGCGCTCGCGGCCGAGTTCGGAATAGAAGTAGCCCAGCTTGAAGCGCGGAAGTCGATGCTTGACCGCGAGCTCCTGGATGATGCGAACGTACAGGTCGACACGGCTGTTCGTGCCGGTATCTCCCGACGAGCCGATGATCATCGGCACGCCACGTTCGCGCGAGGCGAGCAGCATCTGCTCGAGGTCGTAGGTCTGCCATTGCAGCGGGCTGGTGCTGGTATCGGTCCCGAGCGGAACCGGACCGATGTCGTCGCTGCCGGAATCCGCCGCGATGTAATCGGGGCCGGCGGCCACGCCGAGGCGGAAGCTCTCGGGCTTCAGCGGCGCGAACCCGAGGTGGCCGTTGGGACAGATGATCTTCAATGAACGCATGGTCTGTCTGGCTGCGCTTTGCAGCGCTGCGCTTCGATGGAAAAGTGGTTGTCTGTCCTCATTGCATCCCGCGTGCCAGCCCGGGATCAATCAGGAGACCGCTTTTGATTCAAACACTTGCCGCGATCGTTTTGAAGAGCCATGCCACGGTCATCGCGTGGCAGCGCGCGTCTCGCGCGCCCCGCGCGCAATTCGCGCGGAAGACAACGGCGGCTGGCCCGGCCCGCCTCGAGGCTAGTCCGCGAGACCAAGCTTGAGCATCTGGTGACGCAGCGCGTGGCGCGACAGACCGAGGCGCTGCGCGGCGCGCGTGCGGCTGCCGCCGGCTCGTTCGAGCGCGCGCCGGATCAGGTCGCGCTGAAACGCATCGGTGGCGTCGAAGAAGGTCTGCTCGGTCTCCGATACCGTTTCGGCGCCGGCTGCCGAATCCTTCTGACCCTCGACCTCGCGGACGATCCGCGGCGGAATGTGCGAGGCGCGGATCGCGTCGCCATCCTCGAGGATGAAAATGCGCTCCAGCAGATTCGACAGTTCGCGCACGTTACCGGGCCAGGAATAGGCGCGGAACATTTCCACCACCGCAGGCTCCAGCCGCGTGACCGTACGTCCGTGACGCGCACTGAAGTTGCGCATGAAGTGATCGGTCAGCACCAGCACGTCGTCGCCGCGTTCGCGCAATGGGGGGATGTTGATCGCCACGACCTGCAACCGGTAGTACAGGTCATCGCGAAACAGTCCCTTCTTGACCTCGCCGAACAGGATCCGGTTTGTCGCGGCGATGAAGCGAACGTCGACGTCGATTGACCTGACCGAACCCACACGTCGGAACCGCTGGGTATCGAGCAAGCTGAGCAGCTTCGCCTGCAGCACCGGGTCGAGTTCACGGATTTCGTCCAGAAACATCGTTCCCCTGTTCGCCGCCTCGATCAGTCCGGTCTTTTTCGTCAGCGCGCCCGTAAACGCGCCCTTGTCGTAGCCGAACAGCTCTGACTCCATCAGGCTCGCCGGAATGGCCGCACAGTTGACGTCAATGAACTCGCCTGCCGCGCGTTCGGACTGCTCGTGCAGCATGCGCGCGACGAGTCCCTTCCCGGTGCCGGTTTCGCCGTAGATCAGGACCGTGCGCGTCGAGCTGCGCGCCACCTTGGTGATAAGTCGGCGCGTCTCCTGTATCGCCGGGTGATCCCCGATCAATTCGCCCTGATATGCCACTCGTTTCTTGCCTTTTGGTTCAGCCGACCCCTGCACGTCAGCGGCCGGGCCCGCGCGACGCTTCCCCCTTGAGGGAATCAGGGCGCGACGGCGATGCGCGCGCCGATGCAGGGCGCGCCCGGGGAAAAGTACAGTGTCGGCGGAGCGAGCGCAAATACAGCGCATGAGATCGTGCGTGCGTCGCCGTCCTGGCCGTGGCGGCACAGCCCGACCTCGGCCACGGTGTCATGCGTGCGCATCAGGCTGAACGCCTCATCGACCGACACGCTCTCCGCCCAATATCGTGGCGCGTCTCGCACCCGCTCCAACCGCCGCAGCGAACTCGCGGCCATCGCATCGCCGGCGACGGCACGCCAGGAGGCTGCCGTCTCGGCGGCGGTGAAATGATTCGTGCGCGCAACGAAGCCTCGTTCGACACGCTCGATCGAGATTGCGCGATGCGCAAGTTCGATCGCCGCCACCATTCCGGATGGGTCCGCGACCACGAGCGAGCCGCCACCGGCATGCGCCGTGGCGCGAATCACTGCGAGCGCCTCGTCGACCGTCGTGGCTCGCGTCAGGATGCGCGTCATCAGGAAGTAACGCAGCAGCCCCACGCCATGGTCGCTCGTGCCGATCTGCGTATCTGCCAGCGCCAGTCCCGCGCTGTTGATGCCGCTGGAGTACACGCCCGGGCTGCCAAGGCTGCCGACGGCGAGCAGCCGCCGTCCTGCCCACGACGGGTCGTCATGTCGGAAAACGCGCTGCAGTCCGAGGTGCTCGCCGCGAAAGTCGCGGTTCTTCGCCAGCAGCGCACCCTGCGAAAGATCACTGCGCGCCCACGCCGTGCAGCCATCGGCCAGATCTCCGACCACGCCAAGGTGAAGGTAGGCAAACAGGTCGCGCTCGGCAATGCCGTAGCCCTGCGCCACACCGCGCATCTCCGCCAGTTCATCGGGGGCGTGCTGCTCGTGGTAGCGCCACTGGTCCTCCATGTACGCGCGCACCGGCGCCGTATCGAGCTGGCGACGCGCAAGCTGCAGTCGCAGCGCGACCGCGCGCCGCACCGGTTCGATCGACCCGGGCACCGCAAGTGCCTGCCCGCGACCACGCTCCAGCGCAGTTCCGACCAACGCGACGACATCGCTATCGGCTGGCGCGGAATTCATTGCGGAGACAGCAGGTGGCAGGCGGCGACGCGACCATCCGCGAGCCGTATCGTGCGCGGCGGCTCGACGCGGCACCGCGGCAGCGCGTGTGGACAGCGCGTGTGGAACTTGCAGCCGGCCGGAGGGTTCAACGGCGACGGCAGATCGCCTTGCAGCCGTACCCGCGTACGCCGTTCGCCCAGCTCCAGCCGCGGAACAGCGGACAGCAGAGCCTGCGTGTACGGATGACGGGGCGACTCCAGGATCAGCCGGGTCGGCCCGAACTCCACGATCTCGCCCAGATACATCACGGCAACGCGGTCGCTGACGTATCCGATCACTGCGATGTCGTGCGAGACGAAAAGATAGGTCAGCCCGAGTTCGCGTCGCAGATCTTCGAGCAGGCGCAGGATCTGGGCCTGAATCGATACGTCGAGCGCCGACACCGGCTCGTCGCAGACGAGGAACTGCGGGTTGAGGATGAGCGCGCGGGCAATTCCGATACGTTGCCTCTGACCCCCGGAGAACTCGTGTGGGTAGCGCCCCATGTGCTCGGCGCGCAGCCCGACGTTCTCGATCATCGCCGCGACCCGGTCGCGCGCTTCGCCTCCGCGCGCGACCCCGTGCAGCCGCAGGGGCAGACCGACGATTTCGGCCACTGTCTTGCGGGGGTTCAGGGAAGCATAGGGGTCCTGGAAGATGATCTGCATCCGGCGGCGCATCGCCTTGAGCCGCAGGGGATCGAGCGCCGTTACATCGACCCCGTCGAATTCGACGCGTCCTGACGTCGGCTCATGCAGTCGCAAGATCGCGCGCCCGAGCGTGCTCTTGCCGCATCCGCTCTCGCCGATAAGCCCGACTGTCTGCCCCCGCTGAATCTCGATCGTCACGCCGTTGACCGCGCGCACGACCGAACCCGGACGGCCGGTCATCCTCCCCCAGAGTCCACGGCGCGAGTCGTAATGCTTGACCAGATCGGTGACCCGGACCAGCGGCGCGCCGCCATCGGCAGCCGGTGCGCTCACGAGTCCGACTCCTGCAGCACGCAGCGGACCGCGCGGCGGTCCGATACCCGCCGCATGCCGATCGGCACCCGGCAGGCTTCGCTGCGCTGTTCACAGCGGGAATAGAAACGGCACTGCGGCGGCAGATCGATCAGGCTCGGCACCTGACCTTCGATCGGACGAATGCGCCGATCCAGTTGCGACAGCTTCGGAATCGAATCAAGCAGGCCGCGCGTGTAGGGATGGCGCGGATTGCCGATCACTTCGCTCGTAGGGCCGACCTCGACCACCTGCCCCGCGTACATGACCGCAACGCGCTCGCAGTGTTCCGCCACGACCCCGAGATCATGCGTAATCAGCACCACGCTCATGCCGAGCTTCTGGCGCATGTCGGCAATCAGTTCCAGCACTTGCGCCTGGATCGTCACATCAAGGGCAGTGGTCGGCTCGTCGGCGATCAGCAGGCGCGGGCGGCATGCGAGCGCAATCGCGATCATGATTCTCTGTCGCATGCCGCCGGAAAACTGGTGCGGATAGTCGTGCAGCCGCCCTTCCGGTCCGGGAATGCCGACCAGCCCCATCATCTCGACGCACTTGTCGCGCACCGCCGCCGCTCGTGCACGGCGCCCCTTCGGCAGCCCATGGTCGTGCACCAGCAGCACTTCCGCGATCTGCTCGCCCACCGTCAGCGCCGGATTCAGCGCCGTCAGCGCGTCCTGCATCGTCATCGCGATGTCGCCACCGCGCAGGTCTCGGTAACTCTGCTCGCCCAGACCGATCAGTTCGCGCCCGGCGAAGACGATCGAGCCGCGATCGATCCAGCCCGGCTGCCGTACCAGCCCCATCACGCTGGCGAAGGTCACGCTCTTGCCCGAGCCGGACTCGCCGACCACGCCGAGACATTCTCCCGTCGCCACCTCGAGGCTGACACCGTCGACGGCTGCGACGACCCCGGACCGGGTCCGGAAACAGGTGCGCAGATCGCGCACCGCAAGGAGCGGTCCGGCCGTAGCGGCGGCACCAGATTCAGCGCTGGAAGCGCGGATCGAATGCATCCCTCAATCCCTGGCTCATCACATTGATCGCCAGGACCAGCAGCAGGATCGCAAGCCCTGGAAACGTGCTCGCCCACCACGCCTCGAGCATGAACGATCTCCCGTCGGCCACCATCGAACCCCACGAAGCGGTTGGCGGCTGCACGCCAAGGCCGAGAAACGACAGGCTTGCCTCGAGAATGATCACGTGCGCCATTCGCACGGTGGCAACCACGATCACCGGCGACAGGATATTGGGCAGAACCTCGCGCAGCATGATGTGGGAGCCCGAGGCGCCGAGCGCGCGCGCGGCCTCCACGTATTCGACCTCGCGTGCGGCCAGGGTCTCGCCGCGTACGACGCGGCAGGGAATCACCCACTCCTTGTAGGCAAGCGCGAGGATGATGTTCTGCAGGCCAGGTCCGGTCATGGCGATCAGCGCGATCGCGAAGATCAGATAGGGGAACCCGAGCAGGATGTCGACGATGCGCGAGATGACGACGTCCACCCACCCGCGCAGGTAGCCGGCTGCCAGCCCCGCGACAATGCCGATGCCGGTCGCCACCACGATGACGGTCACGCCGATGAGTATCGACACGCGCGAGCCGTAGATGATGCGCGACAGGATGTCTCGGCCGAGCGCGTCGCAGCCCAGCAGGAACGACACTTCGCCGCCGTCCATCCAGAACGGCGGCTGCAGTCGGCGCAGCAGGTCGGTTTCGTTGGGATCGTGCGGCGCGATGAACGGCGCGAAGATCGCGACCAGCACGAACGCGAGGGTGATCAGCGTGGCGGCGACCGCAAGCTTTCCCGCAAGGAACACGCGCAAATTGCGCACCAGTGGAGATTCGTGCGCCTCGCGCGTTCCGACCGTCGCCGCTGCCGCTCCGCTCACAGGCGCACCCGCGGATTGAGGATCGAATACAGGATGTCGGCGAGGAAATTCAACGCCACGTAGGTGACGGCGTAGAACAGCACCGCCGCCTGCACCAGTGGATAGTTGCGAACGAAGATGCTTTCCACTACCAGCCGCCCGAGGCCGGGCCATCCGAACACGGTTTCGACCACCATGTTTCCGCCGAGCAGCGAACCGGTTTCGATCGCCGCCACGGTCACCGTTGGAATCAGCGCGTTCTTCAGCGCATGGCGCAGCAGCACGCGTGCGCGGCTCAGGCCCTTGGCTTCGGCAAACGTCACGTAGTCCTGCGAGAGCACCTCGAGCATCGAGGTACGCGTCACCCGCATCAGGATCGCCGCCATCGGCAGACCGAGCGTGATTGCCGGCAGCAGCAGATGCCTGAGTGCGTCGCCGAACGAATCGAGCCGTCCGGCCAGCAGGGTATCGATCAGCAGCAGGTGCGTGACGACAGGAATCTGCACGTCGTACCCGATGCGTCCGGACACTGGCAGCCAGCGCAGGTTCACCGCAAACAGAAGCAGCAGCAGAATGCCGAACCAGAATCCGGGCAACGACACGCCGAAGAGCGAGCTGACTGTCGCCAGCCGGTCGAGGGCCGTGTTCTTCTTCACCGCCGCGAGCACGCCAAGCGGAATCGCGATCGCCAGCGCGAGCACCAACGCGACCAGGCTCAGCTCGATCGTCGCCGGCAATCTTTCGGCGATCACGTCGAGCACCGGTCGCCGATGAAAGAAGCTCAACCCGAAATTGCCGGTCACCGCATTGCCGAGGAAGGCGACGAAGCGCCTGGCGGGCGGCAGATCCAGCCCCATGTCATGGCGCAGCGCGGCGACCTGCTCCGGCGTCACATGCTGGTCGCCCAGCATGATCTGCACCGGATCACCGGGCGTCAGAGCCATCATGAAGAACACGATGGCGCCGACCCCGAGCAGCACCAGCACCAGCTGAGCGAGCCGCTCGATCAGTCTGCCCAGGGACATGGCAGCGCGCGAGGGCAGCCTACTTCACGCAGGCGTCATGCAGGTTGATGCGGCTGTCCGCACTCGGCTGCCATCCTGTCAGACGCTTGGACACGCCATACAGATCGGCCGGCACCCACAGGTACACGTAGGGCAGATCCTTGGCGAGTATCTCCTGGGCCTGCTTGTAAAGCGTGGCACGCTTGACGCGATCGGGTTCGACCGCGGCGTCCGTCAGCAGCTTGTCCAGCACGGGGTTCGAGTAGAAGGACGAGTTGCCACGGCCGCCGGTCATGTGGGTCGGATCGAAGATGTCATACGGATCAAGCGAGCCGTTGCCCCACGAGGTGAAGAACATCTCGCCGGCTTTCGGCTCGTCCTTCTTGCGCCACTTGGCCTGCAGCTGCGAACCCTCCCCCACGACTACCCGGATTCTGAAGCCGCCCTTGCCCGCAACCGCCGCGATGGCCTCGGCGGTTTCCTTATGCGCGCCTTCCGTATCCAGGGTCAGGTCGAGACCGTCCTTGAAGCCGGCCTCGGCAAGCAGCTTCCTCGACAGCGCCGGGTCGTACTTGACCGCAGGCAGCGACGGATCGAACGCGAACGCATCGGGACTCAGAATTCCGTTGATCGGCGTCGCATGGCCGCCGAGTATGCGATCGATCAGCAGCTTCTTGTCGATTGCGTGCGCCAGCGCCTGGCGCACGCGAATGTCGTTCAGCGGCGGTACCTGCAGGTTCATGGCGATGAACACGCTGCGCGTACCGCGCACGCTCATCACCCGCGTGTTCGGATTCGATTCGACCTGCTTGACTGTGTGGGGCGGCAGTTCGTTGATGATGTCCACGTCGCCCGCGAGCAATGCGGCCACCCGTGAAGCGTTCTCGGGAATGACCTTGAAAATAACCCGATCGACGCACGCCTTGCCCACCGGCGGGATCGCCGTCGCGCCGCCATAGTAGTCGTTGAAACGCTCCATGATCACCGCGTCGCCCTTGCGCCACTCGACGAGCCTGAACGGACCGGTGCCATCCTCCTTCGTCGCCAGGGCTTCGCTGCCATTGGCTTCAACGAATTTCCTGCTGACGACCTCCTGGAAGGGCAGCATCGCCGGCAGGATCGGCCAGGGCTCCGACAGAACGAAACGGACCGTCAGGGGATCGACCACGAGGACCTCCTTCAGTGGTCCGAGCAGGCTCTTGCGCGGGCTTGTCTGACCGCCCATCGCCCCTTCTTTCGTCAGACGGTCGAACGTGAACTTCACATCGTCTGCCGTCATGGTTTCGCCGTTGTGGAACTTCACCCCCTTGCGCAGCTTGAATTCGTAAGTCGTGGCGTTGATCTGCTTCCACGACTCGGCCAGTTCGGGCACGACTTCCATCTTCGCGTTGCGAGTAAGAATGCCGTCGTACATGTTGCGGATGATCGTTTCGGTCTCCCGCTTGCGGTGGTTGGCCGGGTCCAGCGTCACCGCATCGAGTGTGAAGCCGACCCGGATCTCGGACGCGCTTGCGGGTATGGCAACGGCCGTCGTCGCCACGGCCATCAGTACCGCACCTATTGCGTGCTTCATCTGTGCCCTCCTGGAGGAACGATGCGTGGGGGAATCAAACGCGATCTTGTCCTGCGGGTCGCTCTTGATCCGCTCCAGCAAACAACATGCCAAGCGGCGCTCAAGCTTCAACTCCCTGATCGATATGGGCAAGGGCTGAAACCGAGGCTCCCAAGAGTGGCGATCATCGTAGACCATCTGCGTGAAATGCGCGCCCGACGCGCAGCTTGCACGCGCGGGCCGGCTGGATCAGCCGCCATCGGCATGAGCGCACAGGATCGGAATCGCCTCGCGCGTAAACTCGCGCCTTCGCGGAGGTACCACGCATGGACGCGCCCACCACCCAGTCGCACCTGAAGGCCCGATTCAAATGGGATGACCCGCTGCTGCTCGATGCGCAGCTCACGGAAGAGGAGGGCATGGTGCGCGACGCGGCGGCGCGCTACGCACAGACCAAGCTGGCACCGCGCGTGGTGGAGGCGTTTCGCAAGGAGCAGACTGACCCGGCGATCTTCCGCGAGATGGGCGAGCTCGGCCTGCTCGGCCCGACGGTCCCGGCGGAATACGGCGGGCCGGAACTGAACTACGTCAGCTACGGACTGATCGCGCGCGAGATCGAGCGCGTCGACTCCGGATATCGCTCGATGATGAGCGTGCAGTCGTCGCTGGTGATGCTGCCGATCTACGAGTTCGGCACCGAGGCACTGCGCAGGAAGTACCTGCCTCGCCTGGCCTCCGGCGAGTGGATCGGCTGCTTCGGTCTGACCGAGCCGAACCACGGCTCCGATCCCGGCAACATGGCTTCGCGCGCGAAGAAGGCCGACGGCGGCTATCGCCTGACCGGATCGAAGATGTGGATCAGCAACTCGCCGATCGCAGATGTCTTCGTCGTATGGGCGAAGAACGATGCCGGGGTGATCCGCGGTTTCGTGCTAGAGAAAGGCATGAAGGGACTCACCGCACCGGCGATCCACGGCAAGGTCGGGCTGCGCGCATCGATCACCGGCGAGATCGTGATGGACGACGTATTCGTGCCGGCCGAGAACGAGTTCCCGAACGTCGAGGGACTGAACGGCCCATTGACGTGCCTGGATTCGGCGCGCTTCGGCATTGCGTGGGGCGCGCTCGGCGCAGCCGAGGACTGCTGGTTCCGCGCGCGGCAGTATGTGCTCGACCGCAAGCAGTTCGGCCGTCCGCTGGCGGCGAACCAGCTGATCCAGAAGAAGCTCGCCGACATGCAGACCGAGATCACGCTCGGGCTTCAGGGCTGCCTGCGGCTTGGCCGGATGAAGGAAGAAGGCACGGCCGCGGTCGAGATCACCAGCATCCTGAAGCGCAACTCGTGCGGCAAGGCACTCGACATCGCGCGGCTGGCGCGCGACATGCTCGGCGGCAACGGCATCAGCGACGAATTCGGCATCGCACGCCATCTGGTGAACCTCGAGGCGGTCAACACCTACGAGGGCACGCACGACATCCATGCCCTGATACTGGGGCGCGCGCAGACCGGGATCCAGGCCTTCATGTAGGCGCGGCGATGCGTGCGCTGCGCTTCGACTCGTTCGGGCCGATAGCGCAGGTCGCGCGCTTTGTCGATATTCCGCCTCCTGAACCTGCCGCGGGCGAGGTGCTGGTCCGCGTTGCCTGCGTGTCGATCAATCCGCTTGACTGGAAGCTCGCCGAGGGCCAGTTCAGGCGATTCGCAAAGAGCAGGCCGCCCGCGGGCATCGGGTCCGAGTTCGGCGGCACGGTCGAAGCGCACGGCAGCGGCGTGTCGGCACCCACGACGGGCAGCCGCGTGATCTGCCTGATCAATCCGTTCGCGCGCCGCCCCGGCGCGCTGCAGGAATTCGTGGCGATTCCGGCGCGCGACGCGCTGGCCGTCGAGGACGTCGATCTGGCAACGGCATGTACGCTGCCCTGCGCCGGATTGTCGGCGCTGCAGATGTGCCGGATGGCGCGGGTTGCTCCTGGACAGCGCGTGCTGATCCATGGCGCGGCTGGCGGCGTCGGCAGCTTTGCGGTACAGGTGGTGCGTGCACTCGGTGCACTGCCGTTTGCGACGGGGAGCAGCTCGAGCCAGGACGCGCTCGCCGCCCTTGGTGCGCACACCTGCATCGACTACACGCGGCAGCCGGTCGCCACCTGGGGCGGTCCGTTCGCCGCGTTACTAGACTGCGTCAATGCCCTGTCGAAGCCTGACCTCGAGTTGCTGCTCGCCGACGGCGGGCATTACGTGAACACGCTGCCGGACTTTCCTTCGGTGATCTTCGATCCACTGTTCAATCCCTTCCGCCGCATCAAGCGCAAGACGCTGAAGCTCGACGCCCGCGCCGACGACCTGCGGGCACTGCTGCAGTGGGTTCGCGAGGGACGCGTGCGGCCGCTGATATCGCAGCGCTTCGCTTTCGCCGACGCGGTAGCCGCGCTCGAACTCTCGAAGAGCGGCCACGCACGCGGCAAACTGGTCGTGCAAATGGCGTGAGGCGAGGCGCCGGCGCGCAATCCGGCACACCAGCGCCGCGCCTGCGTTACGGAACGCTGGCGACGATCTTCGCGAACTCGCCCTCGGTGTAGGCACGCATTGTCTGCGTACTGACGTTGCCCATCATCCCTGTCTTCAGCACAAAAGCCGTCACGGCTTCTTCGCTGCCTTCGAGCGTCGCAACCAGGTCGTATGCGCCGACGGTCCAGTAAAGGCTCTTGAAGTTGACGCCCATCTTCGCGGCCATCGCTTTGGCTGCGTCGGCGCGTGACGGCGATTCCTTGGCGTTGCGGATACCCTGCTCAGTGAACTTGAGAAGACTGATATAGGTTGGCATCGCTGCGCTCTCCTTTTGATGGTTGTGATCGACGACCAACGCCAGCACGCGACGTTGCAAGCTCCGCCGCGTCCGGCGCTGCCAGTGATACTCGTGCGACCGCGCAAGTCAATCGCCGGACGCGTTTCCGTCAGTGCGCCGGTCAGCGCTCCTCGAAGCCGAGGCGCCGGCG
>JBLMYK010000306.1:0-3157 GCA_050258235.1 Gemmatimonadota bacterium
TGCCGAGCAGCCAGGTGTGAAGCTTGAACGGCGACGAACCGGCCACCGAGTAGCCCTGTACGACCACCGTGTATGTGGCGGCAGTCGGATTCAGCAGGTTGACCTCCTCAGCCGAAGTGCCGCTGCCGCTGCTGCCAATGAGCGTCGTCCCCCTGAATACACACAAGTCGATGTCGGAGCCCGGGCTTACGTCGGCGTCGAACAGCGAGAAGCGTGCATAAGTTGTGCCGGCAGGAATCGTCACCGGGATCAACTGCGCATTCGGCGAGCTCAGAGAGCATGTGCTGTCGGTCGGGTCGTCGGCCACCGTTCCCGCCGTGATGGCCGCCGGAACGAGACCGCGAGCGGTGGCGGTGAATGTATCGCTGTATCCGAATGTCACGTTGTAGCTGCCGGAAACCTGTGCCGGAGCGGCGAGTGCAACCGGTCGGACCACGATCGGCGTGCGAACGCTATGTGTGCCGTCGCTCCACGTCAGTTGACCGCCGGTGTAGGCGTTCAGCGTTGCGCTCGTCCGTGTGAACTTGATCGTGAACGATTTGGTTTCGCCTCTTGCCAGCGTGAGGCTTGCCGGGGTGATTTCCACGGTAAAGCCCGTCATTCCGGTGACCGACGCGTTGTAGGTCGCCGTACTCGAACCGACGTTGGTCAACTTACGCTTGACCGTCTGAACGCCAGCCATGTCGCCAATCGCGATCGACGCCACGTTCAGGTCGCTCGGGTCCGTCGAGTAACCAAGGCTGACGAGCGCAGAGCAGGTCGACGCGCTGACGCCGGTCGTGGTGCCACACAGGAAGGCGAGCCAGTCGTTCCAGCCGGCGTTGTAGACGAGGCCAGGATTGACCGCGCTGTTCGGCTGCACGTGCCCTGCACCTTGGCGGAAGATGAGAACCGGGTTCGTGTTCGGAGCCGGTGTGCCGCCGTCGAGGACGTCATAGGCGGTCGTCATCAGTGCCGATTTGATCGCCATCGGCGACCAGTCCGGATGCGCCTGCTTCAAGAGTGCTGCGAGGCCGGCTACGTGCGGACTCGACATCGACGTGCCGCTTAAGAGGTTGAAGTCGCGGCCGGCGTTTCCGGGCGGCGCGACCGCGGCGAGAATGTCCTGTCCCGGGGCGATCACGTCCGGCTTCAGCAGATCGCCGCCGCCAGCGGCGAGCGGGCCTCGCGACGAGAATGACGCGGTGAACGGTGCCGCTGCGTTGTAGATGATCGTCGCCGCATTGATCGTCGCCGTGGCGCTGGCGGTCGCCGCATATGCCTTTACCGCTGCGCGATCCGTGCTCTGCATATGCACGGTCGGAACGAAGTGGAAATCGGCGTTCAGCGAGTTGGTGCTGGTGTTCACCAGGATCATTCCCACACCGCCAGCTTCCTGCACCGCCAGACTCTTGTTGACGCGCGCAGTGACACCGCGATCGCAGACCACGATCTTTCCGGCGACCTTGGCCGGGTCGAGAACGTTGCCGCCGTCGGCCGAGCTGTAGCACAGCGCCACCTGCGTGGGATCGGCGCCTGCCTTGCCCGCGGCAATTGAATCGATCAATGGCGCGGTGACCGCAGTTGCAACCGATGCGCCGTAATAGGTCGAACCGTTGCCGAGTGTCGCGGAACCTTGTCCATCGCGGTTGTGCGTCCCGGCCGCCACCGTCGTGAGCCATGGACCCGGGTGCGCGACCGTACCCGTCGTCGGTCCACTGTTGCCGGCAGACGCGGCCACGAACACGCCCGCCTGGGCGGCGTACAGGAACGAAACCTGCGCCGGATCGAGGAAGTTCGTCGTCGTGCCGCTGATCGAGTAGTTGATGACGTCGACACCGTCGGCGACCGCCCGATCGATCGCAGCGACGAGGTCGGACGTGAAGCCGCTCGCTGTCGATGCATCCTGAGTGGACCACAGCGCCTTGTACATCGCGATCCGCGCGCGCGGCGCCATGCCGCTGATCGGGCCGAACACCGCCGCGGGCCCCGTCGTTGGCACCGCATTGTTGCCGCCGGCGGTCGACGCGGTGTGGGTGCCATGCCCGTTG
This sequence comes from Gemmatimonadota bacterium, assembly GCA_050258235.1. Classification (GTDB taxonomy): domain Bacteria; phylum Pseudomonadota; class Gammaproteobacteria; order Burkholderiales; family Burkholderiaceae_F; genus JAKOQB01. Next base: position 2,031 of record JBLMYK010000306.1, read on the forward strand.
TAGTCGCGCGGCGAATTGAATTCCCACGGCCGCTGCGCGTCGATTGCAGCGTTGCCGCCCCAGGCGGCGTTGAAGTACTGCGCGCCAATGAGCTTCTGGTTGCAGTTCGCGGCGGTGAAATCTTCCCCGGGCACGCACTTGCCATGCCATCCGGGAATCTGCTGGAAGCTCAGCTTGCCGTCCTTCGTGGCGTTGCCGTTCAGCCCGGTTCGATCCGAAAAGCTCAGGCTCTCCGGCCAAATGCCGCTGTCAACGATGCCGATGATGATTCCTTCCCCCGCGTTACCGACTCCGCCGAGCTGATCCCACAACCCTCCCGGCGCGTTCAGTCCGAGGAACGCGGGGGTGGAAGACGTGTTGCTATCGAAGAGTTCGTCCTTGGTGACTGCCAGCACACCCTTTGTCTGCGCGAGTTTCTCGGCCTGCGACGCAGTTAATTCAGCGGCAAACCCGCTGAAGGTGTAGCCATAGCTATACAGCTTCTTGCCACCGCCGACGCTGTTGAGCACAGCATCCTGGCGTGCGGCGAGATAGCTCATGTAACTGACGACGTTGGGACTGTCCGGGTCGATCTTCTGCCCCGGGCGAGGCTTCGTCGCTGCGTACCCCTTGATCGATCCGTCGTACGCCACCACGGGCTCCTCGGCGAGCCGCACGATGTACGCGTTGTTGGTGATTCGAGCCTTGCCCGCTACACCGCCCTGTCCGTTCGACTGCGCCGCGACGACGAGTGTCGTCGGCAACGACAAAATCGCGGCCGCACAGATCGTCGCAGTCCAAAGCGACGACCGATTCCTCCTATGCATGTCTTCTCCTCCATCGTTGAGTTAGACCCTTGCCCCACCCGGGTCGGAGACCGGCCGGCGCGTTTGGTGCCGCGAACCTGAGTTCGCGGCGTGCGCGGCGTCCTCAACTGCAGGAGATGAATTTCCCGGCGCACGCATGAACGAACGCATGCATGCCGGCTTCCCCCATCAGGCAGCCCAGCCCTCTTGTTGTGTCCTGCGATTCAAGAGCTGTGGCTTTGCGGCCCCGCTTCGCAGCGGGTGTGCTTTTCGACCGTTGCAGCCCGCGCAAGCTAACTCCGCGGTGGACCGATTGCAAGGAGTCGCGGCCACTCACTTCGC
>JBLMYK010000307.1:0-21367 GCA_050258235.1 Gemmatimonadota bacterium
CGGAGAAGAAGCGGCACATCCTCGAACGGCTGACCGCGGCAGAGGGAATGGAGCGCTACCTGCACACCAAGTTCGTCGGCCAGAAGCGCTTTTCGCTGGAGGGCGGCGAAAGCTTCATTGCGGCGATGGACGAGCTGGTGATGCACGCGGGCGAAAATGGGGTCGAGGAGATCGTGATCGGCATGGCGCATCGCGGGCGCCTGAACGTGCTGGTAAACACGCTCGGCAAGATGCCGAAGGACCTGTTCGCCGAGTTCGAGGGCAAGGCCGCGGGCGATCTGCCGGCCGGCGACGTCAAGTACCACAACGGCTTCTCCAGCGACGTGACCACGCCGGGCGGGCCGGTGCACCTGTCGCTGGCGTTCAACCCGTCGCACCTAGAAATCGTGAATCCGGTGGTCGAGGGGTCGGTGCGCGCGCGGCAGGAGCGTCGGCGTGACCAGAGGCGCGAGAAGGTACTGCCGATTCTGGTGCATGGCGATGCCGCGTTCGCCGGCCAGGGCGTTGTGGTGGAGACGCTCAATCTGGCGCAGACGCGCGGATACAAGACGGGCGGCACGGTGCACCTGGTGATCAACAACCAGATCGGCTTCACCACGTCCGACCCGCGCGATTCGCGTTCGACGCTCTACTGCTCGGACGTCGTGAAGATGATCCAGGCGCCGGTTCTGCACGTGAACGGCGACGATCCCGAGGCGGTAGTGCTGTGCGCCCGGCTCGCAATGGATTACCGGCAGGAGTTCAAGAAAGACGTCGTGATCGACATCGTCTGCTTCCGGCGCCTGGGACACAACGAGCAGGACACGCCGGCGGTCACGCAGCCCTTGATGTACAAGAAGATCGGCACGCACCTGGGAACCCGAAAGCTGTATGCCGACCGCCTCGTCACGCAGGGCACGCTGGCGGCCGCCGAGCCCGACGAGATGGTCAAGACCTACCGCGCGGCGATGGACGCGGGGCGCCAGACGGTCGACCTGGTGCTGACCAATTACAAGAGCAAGTACGCGGTCGACTGGACACCGTTCATGAATCGCAAGTGGACCGATCACGCGGACACGGCGGTGCCGGTGGCGGAGCTGAAGCGGCTTTCGGAGCGCATCACGACGGTCCCGCCCCATTTCAAGCTCCATCCGCTGGTCGAGAAGGTGATTGCCGACCGGCGCGCGATGGGCGAAGGAAAGACCCCGCTCGACTGGGGCATGGCGGAGCATCTCGCCTTCGCGTCGCTCGTCGCGAGCGGCTTTCCGGTCCGCATCACCGGCCAGGACTCCGGGCGCGGGACCTTCTCGCACCGGCATGCGGTGCTGCACGACCAGAACCGCGAAAAATGGGACGCCGGTGCCTACGTGCCGCTGCAGAACGTCGCGGAAAGCCAGGCGCCGTTCCTGGTGATCGATTCCGTGCTTTCCGAGGAAGCCGTGCTCGGATTCGAGTACGGCTACTCATGCGCCGAGCCGAACGCGCTGGTGATCTGGGAGGCGCAGTTCGGCGACTTCGTCAACGGCGCGCAGGTCGTGATCGATCAGTTCATCAGCTCCGGTGAAGTGAAGTGGGGCCGCCAGTCCGGGCTGACGCTGATGCTTCCGCACGGCTATGAAGGACAGGGGCCCGAGCACTCGTCGGCGCGGCTGGAGCGCTTTCTGCAGCTGGCCGCGGACAACAACATGCAGGTCGCGCAGCCGACCACGGCCGCGCAGATCTTCCATCTGCTGCGCCGGCAGATGATCCGGCTGTTCCGCAAGCCGCTGGTGATCATGACGCCGAAATCGCTGCTGCGCGCGAAGGACGCGGCATCGAGCCTGCAGGATCTCGCGCGCGGCGAGTTCCTCACCGTGATCGGCGACAACGGCGAGGCGGATGCGAAGAAGGTCAAGCGGATCGTCATCTGCAGCGGCAAGGTCTACTACGACCTGCTGGCGACGCGCCGGGACCGCAGCATCGACGACGTCGCGATCCTGCGCATCGAACAGCTGTATCCGTTCCCGCACAAGGCGTTGGCGGCCGAATTCAAGCATTACGCGAATGCGACCGAGATCATGTGGGTGCAGGACGAACCGCAGAACCAGGGCGCGTGGTTCTATGCGCAGCACCATCTGCTCGAGAACATGGGCAGCGGGCAGAAGCTTGGCTATGCCGGTCGCGCCGCGTCGGCCTCACCGGCGGTCGGCTACTACGCGATGCACATCGAGCAGCAGAAGGCGCTCCTCGATCAGGCGTTCGCCAAACTCAAGGGCTTTGTGCAGACGAAGTAAACCGGATGGGGCCCGCGGGCGCTCTGTGCCCGCCGGCCGGTTCGTCCCCGTTCCCAGAATGCGAAAGAAGAGAAATGGCGATCGTTGAAGTCAAGGTCCCGCAGTTGTCCGAATCGGTGGCCGAGGCAACCCTGCTGCAGTGGAAGAAGAAGCCCGGCGAGGCGGTCGTGGTCGACGAGGTGCTGATCGAGGTCGAAACCGACAAGGTCGTGCTCGAAGTGCCGGCCCCGAGCGACGGGACCCTGACGCAGATCGTCAAGGGTGACGGTGCAACGGTGGTTTCGGGCGAAGTGATCGCGACGATCGATACCGAGGCCAAGGCGAGCGCGGCAGCGTCGCCCGCTCCCGCGGCGGCGCCCGTGGCGGCACCGGCAGCCAAGGCACCTGCCGCGCCCGCCGCAGCCCCCGTGGCGATGCCCGCTGCCGCAAAGCTGCTGGCGGACGCGGGCATCGCGCCGACGCAGGTCGCAGGCACCGGGAAGGATGGCCGCATCCTGAAAGGCGACGTAATCGCCGCGATGGAAGGCGCGAAGGCGACTCCGGCGGCAGCGCCTGCTCCGGCGCCTGCGGCGCGGCCGACGCTGCCCGAGGTCAGGGCGCCGATCGATCTGGGCGCACTGGCGAGCCGGCCCGAGCAGCGGGTACCGATGTCCCGCTTGCGCCAGCGCGTGGCCGAGCGGCTGGTGCAGTCGCAATCGACCGCGGCGATCCTGACCACCTTCAACGAAGTGAACATGCAGCCGGTGATGGACCTGCGCAACAAGTACAAGGACAGGTTCGAGAAGGAGCATGGCGTCAAGCTCGGCTTCATGTCGTTCTTCGTCAAGGCGGCGATCGCGGCGCTGAAGAGGTACCCGATCGTCAACTCTTCGGTCGATGGCACCGACATCGTCTACCACGGGTACTTCGACATCGGCATCGCGGTCGGCTCACCGCGCGGGCTGGTGGTGCCGATCCTGCGCGATGCCGACCAGATGACGTTCGCCGACATCGAGAAGAAGATCGCCGACTTCGGCAAGCGGGCCGGCGAGGGCAAGCTCGCGATCGACGAGCTCACCGGCGGCACGTTCTCGATTTCCAACGGCGGCGTGTTCGGCTCGATGCTGTCGACGCCGATCATCAATCCGCCGCAGAGCGCGATCCTCGGTATCCACGCGACCAAGGACCGTGCGGTGGTCGAGAACGGCCAGATCGTGGTGCGGCCGATGAACTATCTCGCACTGTCGTACGACCACCGGATCATCGACGGCCGCGAGGCCGTGCTGTCGCTGGTCGCGATGAAGGAGGCGCTCGAGGACCCGGCGCGCCTGCTGCTTGAGGTGTAGGCGGAGACCGTCAGCGATGAGCAAATCATTCGACGTCGTCGTCATCGGTGCCGGGCCCGGCGGCTACATCGGCGCGATCCGCGCCGCGCAGCTCGGCTTGAGCGTGGCCTGCATCGACGATTGGAAGAATGCGAAGGGCGGTCCCGCGCCCGGCGGCACCTGCACCAACGTCGGCTGCATACCGTCCAAGGCGCTGCTGCAGTCCTCGGAGAACTACGAGCAGGCCGCGCATCACTTCAAGGACCATGGCATCGGGGTCGAAGGCCTGTCGATGAACGTGGCGCAGATGCTCGGGCGCAAGGAAAAGGTGGTGCGCCAGAACAACGAGGGCATCCTTTACCTGTTCAAGAAGAACAAGATCGCGTTCTTCCACGGCCGGGGGCTGTTCGAGGGCCGCAGCGACGGGGGCTACCAGATCAGGGTCAACGACGAGACGCTGACCGCCAGGCACGTGATCGTTGCCACCGGCTCGAATCCGCGCGCGCTGCCCGGCGCGGCGTTCGACGAGAAGCTGATCCTGTCCAACGACGGCGCGCTCGCGATTCCGGAGGTGCCGAAGCGGCTCGGCGTGGTCGGCGCCGGTGTGATCGGGCTTGAGATGGGCTCGGTCTGGCGGCGGCTGGGTGCCGAGGTGACCGTCCTCGAAGCGCTGCCGGCCTTCCTCGGCGCGGCCGACGAGTCGATTGCGAAGGAGGCGCAGAAGGCCTTCACCAAGCAGGGCCTGAAGATGCACTTTGGCGTCAACATCACCGGCGTGAAGACGGCAAAGAATGCGGTGACGGTCGAGTACACCGACAACGCCGGCGCCGCCCAGACGCTCGCCTGCGACCGGCTGATCGTTTCGATCGGCCGTGTGCCGAATACGACGGGACTGGCGCCCGAGGCCGTGGGGCTTGCGCTCGACGAGCGCGGCTTCGTCGCGGTCGACGACGAGTGCCGCACCAATCTGCCGAACGTGTGGGCGATCGGCGACGTGGTGCGGGGACCGATGCTGGCACACAAGGCGGAGGAGGAGGGCGTCGCGGTCGCCGAGCGAATCGCCGGCCAGCATGGCCATGTGAACTTCAACACGATCCCGTGGGTGATCTACACGTCGCCCGAGATCGCCTGGGTCGGTCAGACCGAGCAGCAGCTGAAAGCGGCGGGTCGTGCCTACAAGGCGGGCTCGTTCCCCTTTTCCGCCAACGGCCGTGCGCGCGCGCTGGGCGACACGACCGGGATGGTCAAGTTCCTCGCGGATGCGAAGAGCGACGAGATCCTTGGCGTGCACATCATCGGCCCGCTGGCGTCGGAGCTGATCGCCGAGGCCGTCGTCGCGATGGAGTTCCGCGCGTCCAGCGAGGACATCGCGCGCATTTGCCACGCGCACCCGTCGCTTTCCGAGGTGACGAAGGAAGCGGCGCTGGCGGTGGAGAAGCGGACGCTGAATCTCTGACCGGTTGCTCGTTGCCCGTTGTCCGTTGCCCGTTGAATGCTGATCCCTTGACGGACAACGAGGAACGAGCAACGGACAACGAGCCCAGTGACGTTCCGCACCCACCTCGAGGCCGCGCTGGCGGAGCGCGGCTACGCGCTAGGCGGCTCACAGCAGCGCGCGGCCGAGCGTCTCGCGCGCCTCGACGAGGACTGGAACGCCTACAAGTACGCGCGCCGGAACGCGTTCCTGAAGCTGGTCAGCCGGCCGCCGATCCCGCGCGGCGTGTACCTGTGGGGCGGCGTCGGCCGGGGCAAGAGCTTCCTGATGGACTGCTTTTTCTCGGCGGTGCCGCTGATCCGCAAGACGCGCATCCATTTCCATGAGTTCATGCGCGGCGTGCATCGCGAACTGGACGAGCTGAAGGGAACGCAGGATCCTCTCGACGAAGCAGCGCGCCGCGTCGCGCAACGGCATCGCCTGATCTGTTTCGACGAATTCCACGTGTCCGACATCGCCGATGCGATGATCCTGTACCGGCTGCTGACGAAGCTGTTCGATCTCGGGGTCGGATTCGTGATGACTTCCAACTACGCACCGGTAGCGCTGTATCCCGAGGGTCTGCACCGCGACCGCTTCCTGCCCGCGATCGAACTGCTTCAGCGCGAACTCGACGTGGTGCAGGTCGACGATGGCGTCGACTATCGCGAACGGGCGCTCGAGCGGATCGAGGTCTACCTGACGCCGCTCGACAGCCGTTCCGACGAGCGCATGGAAGCCGCGTTCCGCGATATCGCGGAGGCCGAGGACGACGACCCGGTACTGTTGATCGAGTCGCGCCGGATCCGCGCGCGGCGCCGGGCCGGCGGCGCGGTCTGGTTCGACTTCCAGGTGCTCTGCGGCGGACCGCGCTCGCAGAACGACTATCTCGAGATCGCCGCGCGGTTCCATACGGTGCTGCTGTCCAACGTGCCGCGCATGTCGGCCGCTCATGCGAACGAAGCGCGCCGGTTCACCTGGCTCGTCGACGTGCTGTACGACCACGGGGTGAAGCTGATCGTTTCGGCCGAGGCGCCGCCGCAGGCTCTCTATACGGCCGGCGCGCTTGCCGTCGAATTCGGGCGCGCCGTTTCCCGCCTGATCGAGATGCAATCGAAGCAGTATCTGGAGGCGCCGCGGCGTGCGGTCGCGGCGCGGATCTGAAGCAAATGCGCGGCTTGATGCTTGTGCTTGCGGTTCTCGTCATCGAGCCGGCATCGGCGGCCGGTCCGGCACTGCAGACCGAATATCCCGCGGGATCGATCCGCACGCGGGAACAGGCTGCAGCAGCCCTGCAGAGTGCGCGCGCGCATGCGGAGGAGATCGAGCGCAGCTACCGTGCCGAAATCAGCGCCTGCGCGGCAACGATTTTCGTGACTCGCTGCGAGAACAAGGCGCGCAGCAAGCGCGATGCCGAGATGCGCGAGGTTGAGCGCGTTCGTCTCGAGGCGCATTCGCTCACGCGCCGGCTGGATGCCGATGAGCGCGCCCGTGCGCGTGCGGCCGAGGAAACGCGCCGCGCCGCGGAGGCGCCGGAGAGGCGACAGCGCGAGGCCGAGTCGCGCGCCGAGTTCGAGGCGCGCCGGAAACAGGCCGAGCAGCGTCCGCCACGCACGCCGCCCGCAGGCGCCCCGGTGAAACCCGCTCCTCCGAGCCGCTCGCTGACTCCGCAGGAGCGTGCCGAGAACGTGCGGCGCTTCCAGGAGAAGCAGCGCGCGGCCGCCGAATACGCGCAGCGCAAGGCGAAGGAGCGGGAGGAAAGCATCCGCCGCCGCGAGCAGCGCAAGAAGGAAATGCAGGCCGAGGAAGACAGGCGCGCGGCGGCCGCGGCAGCGCAGAAGAAATAGCCCCGGCAGTCAGGCGCTGTCGCTGCCCTTTCCGTTGCCGCCTTGCGGCGGTTCGTCGTCGAACCACAGCGTTGCTGTCGGCAGCCGCTTCGGCGGCTCAGGAGCCTCGAGCTTGACGATCGCGAGCGACATGTTGTCGCCGCGCGACTGCGCGCGCTGGCGCGCGATGCGAATGATGTGCTCGGAGGCCTCGCGCGGAGTCAGGCTATGCAGCAGCGAGGCCAGCTCGCGCTCCTCGAAATGCGCCCAGACCCCGTCGCTGCAGAGCAGGAAGGCATCGCCGACGCGCAGCTCGTCCATTTCGTCGATCACCACCGTCGGCGCGCGTGCCACGCCAAGCGCGCTGGTCAGCATGTGCTTCATGTGACGCGCGGCGTGGGCCGCCTCTTCCGTCTTGCCGGCGGACTCCAGATGCGCCGCATAGGTCTGGTCTGCGGTCTGGTGGATTAGGCGGCCGCCGCGGAACAGGTACAGGCGGCTGTCGCCCGCGTGCGCCCAGATCGCGTAGTCCCGGCGAACGATCAGCGCGACGACGGTCGAGTGGGGCTCCTGCTCGCTCGAAATGGCCGTCAGGCGGATCACGGTATGCGCTTCGTTCGCGATCTGCTCGAGCAGCGCACGCAGGCCGCCGGCGTCGCTTTCGGCCACCTCCTGGAACACATGGTGCGCGGTGCTGATCACCTGGTCGGCCGCCATGCGGCCGCCGCTGCGGCCACCCATGCCGTCCGCCACCACCGCAAGCAAGGCTTGCGGGTGGCGCTTGCTGGTGATCAGCGCGACGCGATCCTGCTGCTCGGTGCGGTCGCCGATGTGCTCGGCCGTGCAGGCCGTAACCTTGAAGCGGGGCATCGGGGGCGGAAATGTGGCGGCGAGTCTAGCCGCGGCATCGCCTGGCGGGGCACGCCAAACGGATGAGCCGCCCTGCTAGGATGTACGCATGATGCTTCAGATACTTCAGGCGGAGGGCCGGATCATGGAGTCCGAAGAGGTCAAGCGCCGCATCATCGAATTACAGGTCGAGCATCGCGATCTTGACGATGCGATCGCGCGAATGGGCGAGCAGCCGGGTTGCGACGAAATCAGGTTGCGTCGACTGAAGAAGCGCAAGCTGCAGATCAAGGACACGATCCACATGTTGCAGATGCAGCTCGTGCCCGACATTCCCGCGTGAGCGGCCGCGGGCCGCGATCGGAGGAGGAGGAAAGGCTCACGGCGGTCCGGCGCCGCGTCGCCGCGGCGTTTGCACCGGATGGGGACCTGTCGGGGTCGGTGCCGGGATTCGTGCCGCGCGCGTCGCAGCGCGAAATGGCGCTGGGAATTTTCGACGCGATCACCGAGCGCGGCACGTTCGTCGCCGAGGCGGGCACCGGCACCGGCAAGACATTCGCTTATCTGGTGCCGGCGCTGCTGGCTGGCGGCAAGGTTCTGGTGTCGACGGCGACCCGCGCGCTGCAGGACCAGGTCTTCCGCAAGGATGTCGCCACGCTGTCGCGGGCGCTCGGGCTGCGGATCGAGTCCGCACTTCTGAAGGGCCGGCAAAACTATGTGTGTCTGCTGCGGCTCGCGCGTACCGAGGCCGACGGACTGCTGGCGTCACGCCAGGACGTGGTGCACCTGCGGTCGATCGTGCGATTCGCCCGCGGCAGCCAGAGCGGCGACCGGTCCGAACTTGCCGAAGTGCCCGAAAACGCATCGCTGTGGCCGTTGGTCACGTCCACGCGCGAGAACTGCCTGGGACTGGAATGTCCGCGCCTCGACGAGTGCTTCGTTTACCGGGCGCGCCGCGCCGCGCTGGCCGCCGACCTGGTTGTCGTCAACCATCACCTGTTCCTGGCCGACCTTGCATTACGCGACGATGCGATCCGCGAGTTCCTCCCGAAGGCGGACACGGTCGTCCTCGACGAAGCCCACCAGCTGCCGAAGATCGCGGCGGATTTCTTCGGTAGTGGTTGGACCCTGGCGCAGTTGAACGATCTGGCACGCGACGCACGCGCGCTCGGCCTGCATGCGGCGGCCGACGGCGGCGCGTGGGTCGCGCTGACGCAGTCGGTCGAATCGGCGGGTCGCCATGTCCGGCTGTCCCTGGCTGACAGCGGGCTCGTGCCCGGCGCGCGCGTTGCCGTGGAGCGCCTGCCCCGGATCGAGGCGCTGCGCAAGGAAATCGCCGGCGTGGATCAGGCGCTGGCCGCGCTGGGCACAGCGGTGAATCAGAACCTGGGTCGCGACAGCGAGCTCGACGCGCTCGGCCCTCGCATCGCGGAACTGCGTCGCATCGTCGACGGCTGGGTCGAGCCTGACGCAGTCGCGCCGGCCGCGGATGCCGGGTCCGGCGAATACGTGCGCTGGATCGGGCTGACCGCGCACGGAGCACAGTTCCAGGCCACGCCGCTTGCGCCGGGTGAGACCTTTGCGCGCTTGCGCGAGCAGCAGTCGCAGGCCTGGGTGCTGACGTCCGCGACGCTGACGCTGGCGGGTTCCTTCGAGCCGTTTCTGCTCGAGATCGGGCTCGCCGATGCGCAGGCACGCCGCTGGGAGAGCCCGTTCGATTTCGAGCGCCAGGCGCTGCTCTATCTTCCGCAGTCGATGCCGAATCCGCTGGCGCAGGATTTTCCGGAACGCGTCGCCGACGCGGCTTGGCCGGTCATCGTCGCGGCGGGGGGAAGGACCTTCGTGCTCTGCACCACGCTGCGCGCGGTCGAACGCGTCGCCGAGCAGCTGCGCCGGCGCATGGCGGGCGAGGGGCTCGAGCTGCCCCTGCTGGTGCAGGGAACAAGTACGCGCACCGCGTTGCTGGAATCCTTTCGCGCCCGCGGGAACGCGATCCTCGTCGGCAGCGTCAGCTTCTGGGAGGGCATCGATGTGCGCGGCGAGGCGCTGTCCCTGGTGGTGATCGACAAGCTGCCGTTCTCGCCGCCGGATGACCCGGTGGTCGATGCGCGCATCCGCAGGCTGCGTGCGCTGGGGCGCAACCCGTTTCTCGAGTACCAGCTGCCGCAGGCGGTCACGCTGCTGAAGCAGGGCGCGGGTCGGCTCATCCGCGACGAGACCGATCGCGGCGTATTGATGATCCTCGATGATCGCCTGCTGAAGAAGCCCTACGGCCGGACGGTCCTTGCCAGCCTGCCGCCGTTCGCGCGCACGCGCAGCGAGGAAGAGGCGTGCGCGTTCTTCGAAGGCGCCTGCCGCGTTCAGGGCGACGCGGACAGATAGCGGCTGTTCGGGAAGTTGGCGCGCAGCACGCGCTCGGTGTCCGCGCGCAACGATTGCATTCCGAGCGCACCGTAGGAGCGAATCATGATCGACAGCGCCTCTTCCGCTGCCGGCGTGCCCTGGTACTCGCGCAGCGCGCCCTGTGCGCGCTGGATGGCAGCGACGTAGGCGCCGCGCAGCATGTAATAGCGCGCGACGTTGACCTCGCTCTGCGCCAGCGCGTTCAGGAGGTAGTTCATGCGCGCGCGCGCGTCGGCCGCGTAACGGCTGTCCGGGAAGCGCGTGACCAGTTCCTTGTAAGTGTCGAACGCTTCGCGCATCGCTTTCGGGTCGCGCGTGCTGGGATCCATGCCGAACGTCCGGCCGAACAGGCCGAGGTCGTCGGAGAAGGTCGCCAGCCCCTTCAGGTACAGCACGTAGTCCGCTGCCGGGTGGTTGGGGTTGAGCTTCAGGAAGCGGTCAGCGGCGTTGATCGCCTCTGCGGTCTCGCCTTCCTTGTAGTAGGTGTAGGCGATCTCCATCTGCGCCTGCTGCGCGTAGCGGCCGAACGGGAAGCGCGCTTCGAGCTTCTCGAGCCAGCCGCGCGCGGCCTTCCAGTTGCCGGCCTCGATCTCGCTCTTCGCCTCTGCATATAATCGATCGGCATCCCACTTCGCGGAGGGGTCGTGCTCGGTCGTGCCGCATGCGGCCAGAAGCGCGAAGGCGCCGGCCGTCGCCAGGCGCGCTGCATACCGGACCACGGTCCGCCGCGCCGTCGAGCGGCAAAGCGCAAACAGCCGATTCAAATTGTCAAACACGCGCCCGTCCATGGATGAAGCAGCGCGCGATTATATCGGCGCGTCGCTGATCGATTCGCGCGCCGACGACGACATCGATGAGGGCGGGGATCTCGCAGCGACTCGGCGCTTCACGGCCACCGCTGCGCACCGCGGCCTGCGCGTGGACAAGGTGCTTGCACTGCTTCTGCCGGAGGTCTCGCGCACCCGCATCCAGCAATGGATCGAGCAGGGCGCGATCCGCATCAACGGTGTCGCGCCGAGGGCGCGCGACGCCGTCGTCGAAGGCGATGCGATCGAAGTCGCGCCGCCCCCGGCGCCGGACGCGCTGGCGTTCGCGCCGGAGGCGATGGCGCTGGACATCGTTACCGAGGACGACTCGATCATCGTGCTGGACAAGCCGCCGGGGCTGGTCGTGCATCCCGCGGCCGGCAACTGGTCAGGCACGCTGCTGAACGGGCTGCTCGCACACGACGCGAACCTGGCGCAGGTTCCGCGCGCCGGCATCGTGCATCGCCTCGATGCCGGCACCAGCGGGCTGATGGTGGTCGCGCGTACGGTCGCTGCGCAGACGGATCTGGTGCGTCAATTGCAGGCGCGCAGCGTGCTGCGCGAGTACTGGGCAATCGTGGTTGGCGCCACTCCGCTGGCCGGCACGATCGACGCCGCGATCGGGCGCGACCCGCGCAACCCGGTCAAGTTCAGAGTCAGCCGGGCGTCATCCGCGCGCGAGGCGCGCACCAGCTTCAGGCGTATCGAATGCATCGACGCCGGCGGCATTCAGCTGTCGTGGGTCGCTTGTCGCCTGCACACCGGGCGCACGCACCAGATTCGCGTGCATTTCGAGTCGATCGGACATCCGCTGGTCGGCGACCCGCTGTATCGCCGGGGCCGTCCTGCAGCCGCCGGCCAGGCAGACACAGGCCTCGCATGGGCGATCTTCCCGCGCCAGGCGCTGCACGCATGCAGGCTGGCATTCCTGCATCCGGTGCGCGGCGAGCGGATGGAATGGTTCCGCCCACCGCCTGCCGACATGCAGCGAATGATGCGGGCGGCCGGATTCGGCCGATGTGACCGGGCGCGGGACGTGTTCGGATGAAGGGCGAGGCGATTCATCCGGAGTGGATCGTGCCCGACTGGCGCGCACCGGCTCAGGTTCGCGCCTTTGTCACGACACGCGCGGGAGGAGTCTCGTCCGGGCCGTATGGCGCGCCTTCCGGCGGCGGCATGAACGTCGGTCTGTCGACCGGCGACGATGTGGAGCGGGTGCGCACGAATCGTCTCCGGCTGCGCGCGGCACTGCCCGCCGAGCCGCGCTGGCTCAGGCAGGTGCACGGTGCCGTCGTGGTCGACGCGGCCGCGATCGAGCAGCCGATCGAAGGCGACGCCTCGTTCAGCAGCGAGCCGAACGTGGTCTGCGCGGTGTCGATCGCCGACTGCATGCCGGTGTTCCTCGCCGATGAACTCGGGCGCGCGGTCGCCGTCGCGCATGCCGGCTGGCGCGGGCTGGCGGCGGGGGTGATCCAGAACAGCGTTGCCGCCCTGCGAGCGCGAATCGGCCAGCCTGACGCCCGCCTGCACGCGTGGCTGGGCCCGACGATCGGCCCGCTGAGGTTCGAGGTCGGCGGCGAGGTGCTCGAAGCGATGCAATCGCGCTTGCCGCGCGCGCGCGACGCATTCAAGCCCAGGGAAGGGGGCAAGTATCTCGCGGACCTGCCGGCGTTGGCGCGGCAGGCACTCGGGCAGGTCGGTGTCGACCAGGCAGGCGGCGGCGATCTGTGCACGTACAGCGATCCATTGCGCTTCTACAGCTATCGGCGCGACCGCATCACGGGACGACACGCTGCCGTCATCTGGCTGGATTCAGGACGCTCCTTGAAGTGATCCGCCTGGTTTGACAGGGCATGTGGCCGATGGCGAGAATGCGTCGCGAGCACGGCGCCCGTCTGGCGAGCGCCGTCAAAGAGCGGAATTCAGGAGAGCAACAATGGCAACGCGTGCCGCCCGCAGATCGGGTCGAACACAATCATCGTCGGCTCCCGAGGTCGATGTGTCTGCAACCAGGGCGTCGGAGAAGGCGGAGCAGGCGTACGGCGCCGACAATCCCTGGCTCGAGTGGTGGTCGTCGATGGCATCGATGGCGCAACCGCAGGGCGAGCTGCCGCGCGTTGGCATCATGCCGGAGCGGGTGCTGGAGCTGCAGCAGGACTACATGCAGCGCATGGGAAGACTGTGGTCGGATTTCATCGAGCATCCGGACGTCGCGGCCGGCCCGATCAGGGACAGCCGGTTCGCGGACGAGGCCTGGCAGCAGAACCCGCTCGCATCGTTCTACGCTCGCACCTATCTGCTGAACTCGGAGTTCATGAACGCGCTGGCGGACGCGGTCGATACCGATCGCAAGACCAAGCGGCGTGTCAAGTTTGCGGTGTCGCAGTGGGTCGACGCGATGTCGCCCGCGAATTTCCTGGCGCTCAATCCCAAGGCGCAGAAGACGCTGATCGAAACCAAGGGCGAGAGCCTGAAGGCCGGCATGCAGAACCTGCTGGAGGACATCCGCAAGGGCAAGATCACGCAGACTGACGAGAAGGCTTTCGAGATCGGCCGCAACGTGGCGACCAGCGAGGGCGCGGTCGTATACGAGAACGAGCTGATCCAGCTCATCCAGTACAAGCCGCTGACCGACAAGGTGCGTGCACGTCCGTTCCTGATCCTGCCGCCGGCGATCAACAAGTTCTACATCATGGATCTGCAGCCCGAGAACTCGTTCGTGCGGTACTCGGTCGAGCGCGGCAACACGACGTTCCTGATCTCGTGGAAGAACGTGCACGCCGAACAAGGCAAGCTGACCTGGGATGACTACCTGGAGAAGGGCCCGATCGCGGCGATGCGCGTGGTGCGCGAGATCTGCGGCTTGACCGGAAAGAAGGACGACCGGATCAACGTGCTCGGCTTCTGCGTGGGAGGCACGATCCTGGCCAGTGCGCTTGCGGTGCTGGCCGCGCGCGGCGAGCAGCCGGCCGCGAGCCTGACCATGATGACCTCGCTGCTCGACTTCGAGGACGCCGGCGTGCTGGAGGTCTTCATCGACGAGCAGCACGTTCGGATGCGCGAACGCAGTCTCGGAAAAGGCGGCGTCATGCCGGGCAAGGAACTTGGCAACACGTTCTCGATCCTGCGCGCGAACGACCTGGTGTGGAACTACGTGGTCAACAATTACCTCGAAGGCAAGCAGCCGATGGCCTTCGACCTCTTGTACTGGAACAGCGACAACACCAACCTGCCGGGCCCGATGTATGCCTGGTACCTGCGCAACATGTACCTGGAAAACAATCTGCGGGTACCGGGCAAGCTGAAGTGCTGCGGCAAGCCGGTGGACCTGGGCGCGATCAAGGCGCCCGCTTACGTGTTCGCCGCGGTCGACGACCACATCGTGCCCTGGAAAGCGGCGTACGCATCCGCACGGCTGCTGACCGGAGCCGGTGAGGGCGGCGTACGCTTTGCCCTTGGCGCCAGCGGCCACATCGCCGGCTCGATCAACCCGGTGTCGAAGAACAAGCGCAGCTACTGGACCAGCGGATCACCCTACCTGCCGGCCAACAGCGAGGCATGGCGGCACGGCGCGACCGAGCATCAGGGTAGCTGGTGGGCCGACTGGGATCGGTGGATGGCGCAGTTTGCGGGCGGCACGGTTGCCGCGCCGAAGACGTATGGCAACAAGCACTACAAGGTCATCGAGGCGGCACCCGGCCGCTTTGTGAAGGAAAAAGCGTAGGAGATTCAGATGAGCAAGGCGGTGATCGTTGCCGCGGCCAGGACCGCGGTTGGAAAATTCGGTGGATCGCTGGCCAGGACGCCGGCTTCCGATCTGGGTGCTTTGGTCATCAAGGAGGTCCTGGCGCGCGCCAAGCTGCCGCCGGAACGCGTCGACGAGGTGATCATGGGCCAGGTGCTGGCAGCGGGCTGCGGCCAGAATCCGGCGCGCCAGGCATTGATCAAGGCGGGCCTGCCGGCCGCGGTTCCGGCGATGACGATCAACAAGGTCTGCGGCTCGGGCCTGAAAGCGGTGATGCTGGCCGCGCAGGCGATCGCTGCAGGGGATGCGGAGATCGTGGTCGCCGGCGGCCAGGAGAACATGAGCCTCGCGCCGCACGTGCTGATGAATTCGCGCGACGGATTCCGGATGGGCGACGCGAAGATGATCGACAGCATGATCGTCGACGGCCTCTGGGACGTCTACAACAAGTACCACATGGGGATCACGGCCGAGAACGTGGCGAAGCAGTACGGCATCGACCGCGCGCAGCAGGACGCCTTTGCGCTGGCTTCGCAGCAGAAGGCTGCCGCCGCGCAGGATGCCGGCAAGTTCAAGGACGAGATCGTCGCGGTGATGATCCCGCAGAGGAAGGGCGATCCCGTTGCGTTCGAGGTCGACGAATACGTCAACCGCAAGACGAACGGTGAGGCGCTTGCGGGTCTGAAACCGGCGTTCGACAAGGAAGGCACGGTCACCGCCGGCAACGCGTCCGGGATCAACGACGGCGCTGCCGCGGTCGTGGTGATGTCGGAGGCGCGTGCGGCAGCCCTTGGGCTGACGCCGCTGGCGCGCATTGCATCGTTCGCTTCGGCCGGCGTCGACCCGAAGATCATGGGGATGGGTCCCGCGCCTGCATCGCGCAAGGCGCTGGAGAAGGCCGGCTGGAAGGCGGCCGATCTGGACCTGATGGAGATCAACGAGGCATTCGCTGCGCAGGCCTGCGCGGTGAACAAGGAAATGGGCTGGGACACGAGCCGCATCAACGTCAACGGCGGGGCGATTGCGATCGGGCATCCGATCGGCGCGTCCGGCTGCCGCATCCTGGTCACGCTGCTGCACGAGATGAAGCGGCGCGGCTCGAAGAAGGGTCTGGCCGCGCTCTGCATCGGCGGCGGGATGGGTGTGGCGCTCGCAGTCGAGAGATAGTCCGCGCCGGTCGACCGGCAGCGGGGCCATGGGGCGACCGGGCGCCGTTATGCCCGGCCGTTGATTCGAACGGTATTGAAGGAGACAAGAATGGCGAAAGTTGCATATGTGACCGGGGGCATGGGCGGCATCGGTACCGCGATCTGCCAGCGCCTGCACAAGGCGGGGTTCAAGGTGATCGCCGGGTGCGGACCGACGCGCGATCATGGCAAATGGCTCGCCGAGCAGAAGGCGCTTGGCTACACGTTCCATGCATCGGTCGGAAACGTCGCCGACTGGAACTCGACGGTGGAGGCCTTTGCCAAGACCAAGGCCGAACACGGACCGATCGACGTGCTGGTCAACAATGCCGGAATCACGCGCGACCGCCTGTTCATCAAGATGACGCGCGACGACTGGGACGCCGTCATCGATACCAACCTGAATTCGGTGTTCAATGCCACCAAGCAGGTCGTTCCGGACATGATCGAGCGCGGCTGGGGCCGCATCGTCCAGATCAGTTCGGTCAACGGCGAAAAAGGACAGGCCGGCCAGACCAACTATTCGACCGCCAAGGCGGGCATGCACGGATTCACGATGGCGCTGGCGCAGGAACTTGCGAACAAGGGGGTGACGGTCAACACGGTGAGCCCGGGATACATAGGCACCGACATGGTGCGCGCGATCAAGCCGGAGATCCTGGAAAAGATCGTCGCCACGATCCCGGTCAAGCGGCTTGGCACGCCCGACGAGATCGCGTCGATCGTCGTCTGGCTGGCGGGTGAAGATTCGGGCTTCACGACCGGGGCGGAGTTTTCCTGCAACGGCGGCCTGCACATGCATTGACGGCGGGGCCGCACGGCGGGGCGGTCTGCTCGACCATCCCATCAAATGGCTAGA
The DNA here is from genome assembly GCA_050258235.1 of Gemmatimonadota bacterium. Classification (GTDB taxonomy): domain Bacteria; phylum Pseudomonadota; class Gammaproteobacteria; order Burkholderiales; family Burkholderiaceae_F; genus JAKOQB01. Next base: position 16,706 of record JBLMYK010000307.1, read on the forward strand.
ATGCGCGAGTCGATTACAAGCTGCAAGGCGGTGCCGCTCGATCGGCACCGCCGCTAAAAGAGGAAGCCGTTAGATGCCCGCCGCCCAGCGCCTGATCAAGAAGTATCCGAATCGCCGCCTGTACGACACGCAGACCAGCACGTACATCACGCTGGCGGACGTGAAGGAACTCGTGCTCGAGCAGACCGACTTCCAGGTTGTCGACGCGAAGAGCGGCGAGGACCTGACGCGCCAGATCCTGCTGCAGATCATCCTGGAGGAAGAGCAGGAAGGGCAGCCGATGTTCACGCCGCCGGTGCTGTCGCAGATCATCCGCAGCTACGGCAATGCGATGCAGGGCATGATGGGGTCGTACCTCGAGAAGAACGTGCAGGCCTTCATCGACATCCAGAACAAGCTGCAGGAGCAGAGCAAGGCCTTCTACGACAGCAACAAGATCGGCCCCGAAATGTGGACGCAGTTCGTCAACATGCAGGCACCGATGATCCAGTCGATGATGTCGAATTACATCGAGCAGTCGAAGAACCTGTTCGTGCAGATGCAGGAGAACATGCAGAACCAGGCGCGCTCGATGTTCAACACCTTCCCGTTCCAGGGCGGCGACAAGAAATAGCGGCCCTTTCTTGCCCGCAATGACCGTGTCGCCCCCCGCGCGGCGCGCGCGCAAGTCCGCGCCGCCGCGTGGAGTTCCCACCGTCGGCTTTGTCTCGCTCGGCTGTCCAAAGGCCCTGGTCGACTCCGAACGGATCATCACGCAGCTGCGCGCCGAGGGCTACGCGTTGAGCCCCACCTATGACGGCGCGGACCTGGTCATCGTCAACACCTGCGGCTTCATCGACGCGGCGGTGCAGGAATCGCTCGACGCGATCGGCGAAGCCCTGCACGAAAACGGCAAGGTGATCGTGACCGGCTGCCTCGGCGCGAAGACCGATCATGGAGAGAATCTCGTCGCCAGGGCGCACCCCAAGGTGCTCGCGGTGACCGGCCCGCACGCGGCCGACGAGGTGATGGGGCACGTGCATCGCCACCTGCCCAAGCCGCACGATCCGTTCACTGATCTCGTGCCGCCGGCCGGGGTCAAGCTGACGCCGAAGCATTACGCGTATCTGAAGATCGCCGAAGGCTGCAACCATCACTGCACGTTCTGCATCATCCCGTCGATGCGAGGTCCGCTCGCGTCGCGCCCGATCGGCGAAGTGATGCGCGAGGCAGAAGGCCTGGTGAAGCAGGGAGTGAAGGAGATCCTGGTCGTGTCGCAGGACACCAGCGCCTACGGCGTCGACGTGAAGTACAGGCTCGATTTCGTCGGCGGGCGCGCGGTGAAGACGAAGATGATTTCACTCGCGCAGGAGCTGGCGAAGCTCGGCGTCTGGATCAGGCTGCACTACGTCTATCCCTATCCGCATGTCGACGAAGTGATTCCGCTGATGGCCGATGGCAGGGTGCTGCCGTATCTGGACGTTCCCTTCCAGCACGCCCACCCGGCGGTGCTGAAGCGGATGAAGCGGCCGGCGAGCGGCGAGAAGAACATCGAGCGCATCCGGGCGTGGCGCGCCGTCTGCCCGGACATCACGATCCGCTCGACGTTCATTGCCGGATTCCCCGGCGAGACGGACGATCAGTTCGAATACCTGCTCGACTTCCTGCGCGAGGCGCAACTCGACCGCGTCGGCTGCTTTGCGTATTCGCCGGTCGAGGGCGCGGCGGCGAACGAACTGGAGGGGGCACTGCCCGACGAGGCGCGCGAGGAGCGCCTCGCGCGCTTCATGCAGGTGCAGGAATCAATTTCGCGCGCGCGCCTGACACGCAAGATCGGCAGCGTGCAGCGGGTGCTGGTGGACGAGGTGACGCCGCACGGCGCTCGCGCGCGCTCGTCCGCCGACGCGCCCGAGATCGATGGCGTCGTGCACGTCGAGCCGCATCGACGGCTGAAAGCGGGCGCGTTCTTCGACGTGCGCATCAAGTCCAGCGACGCGCACGACCTGCACGGCGCGCTGGCCTAGGAGGTTGCCGGACCGCCGCGCCTGCGGCGGGGCCACGATCCGAGGGCGGCCCCGCCGACGATCAGGAGTGCCGCGAGTGCGACCGTCGAGGTGAGCGTTCCCTGCCCGCTCGCGACGAGTACGAGGGTCGATCCAAGCGGCGTCAGGTACGAAAGCGCACCGATTGCCTTGGCGTCGCCGCGCTTCAGCGCCGCGTCCCACAGAAAATATGCAAACCCCAGCGGGCCGAGGGCGAGCAGGCCGATGCGCAGCCACTCGGAGGCGCTCGGTGCATAGCGCGGTTCGAGTAGCGCATGGCAGGTGAGCGCAAGCACGCCCGAAACGAGGCAGAAAAGCCCGACCGCGGCAGTTGCAAACGGACGCACCCGCTTGGTCAGCAGTGAATATGTCGACCACACGATCGCAGCGCCGAGCGCCAGCAGATACCCGGCCCAGTGCTGGATCGACAGCGTCCAGCGACCTCCGGTGATCACGAGTGCGGCGCCCGCGAAGCCCAGCAGCGCGCCGATCACGTGGCGCGCGGCCAACCGCTCCTGCGGCAGCAGCAGCGGCGCCAGCACGACGATCAGCAGTGGCCACAGGTAATTGATCAGGTTCGCCTCCACCGGAGGCGCGAGACGCAGCGCAGTGAAGAGCAGCAGATGGAACCCGAACAGACCGTAGACGCCGATCGCCAGCGTCGCCGGCGGAACCCGCCACGAGCGCCAAGTGGGCGAGGCTGCCGCGCCGGCGATCAGCATCGGCGCGCCCACGAGCAGAAACGGTGGCACCGATTTCAGCGATACCGCCAGTGCGGCGACGGAGGTCCAGAGCGCGATGGCGCCGAGCGCAAGCGCGGCCGGGGGATAGCGGAACATGGGGATGGCGGGTTGATCGGGCGCAGACGTGGCTGCCGGCAAGCCGGTATCGTGCCGCTCTTGGCCGGAGCCGGAAACCAAAGGAGCGGATTATGCGAGAAGTCGTCGTTGTCAGCGGCGTGAGGACCGCGATCGGAACCTTCGGCGGCAGCCTGAAGGACGTGCCGCCGACCCAGTTGGGTGCAATCGTCGCAAGGGAAGCCCTGGCACGCGCCAAAGTCGAGGGCGGCGAGGTCGGGCACGTGGTGTTCGGCAACGTCGTGCACACCGAGCCGCGCGACATGTACCTTTCGCGCGTGGCGGCGCTCGACGGCGGCGTGAAGGATCACGTGCCGTGCCTGACGCTGAACCGGCTGTGCGGCAGCGGACTGCAGGCGATCATCTCCGCGTCGCAGGCGATCATGCTCGGCGACGCCGACATCGCGATCGGCGCCGGCGCGGAGAGCATGTCGCGCGCACCGTATGCGCTGCCGACCGCGCGCTTCGGCCAGCGGATGGGCGACGCCAAGGTGATCGACATGATGGTGGCCGCGCTGCACGACCCGTTCCACAAGATTCATATGGGCGTGACCGCGGAAAACGTCGCCGCCAAATGGGGCATCACGCGCCAGATGCAGGACGAACTGGCGGTCGAGAGCCATCGCCGCGCCGCGGCGGCGACGCGGGAAGGCCGCTTCAAGACCCAGATCGTGCCGGTCGAGATCAAGGGCAAGAAGGGCACCGCGATGTTCGACACCGACGAGCACTTCCGCGCTGATGCGACGCTGGAAGACATGGCGAAGCTGAAACCCGTGTTCGTAAAGGAAAACGGCACCGTGACCGCCGGCAACGCATCGGGCATCAACGATGGTGCCGGCGCCGTCGTGCTGATGGAACGCAGCGTCGCCGACAAACGCGGGCTGAAGCCGCTGGCGCGGCTGGTCGCCTACGGCCACGCCGGCGTGGATCCGAAATACATGGGCATCGGTCCGGTGCCTGCGACGCAGAACGCGATGAAAAGAGCGGGACTGACCGTCGCGCAGATGGACGTGATCGAGGCCAACGAGGCCTTCGCCGCGCAAGCCTGCGCGGTGACCAAGGACCTCGGCGCGGATCCGAAGAAGGTCAATCCCAACGGCAGCGGCATCTCGCTCGGTCACCCGATCGGCGCCACCGGCGCGATCATCACCGTGAAGGCGCTGTATGAGTTGCAGCGCATCGGCGGCCGCTACGCGCTGGTGACGATGTGCATCGGCGGCGGCCAGGGGATTGCTGCGATCTTTGAACGCATCGCGTAGCTGCGGCTCCGCGCCGGCCCGCGCGCCTTCGCTCACCCGGGATCAGCCTCCGGTGTCGCTGAACCAGGCGAGCGCGCCGTCCAGTCCCGTGTAGTTCAGCGCTTCGGTCGCCTGCTGCTGCACGACCGGCTTGGCGCGGTACGCGACCGATATGCCGGACAGTTTCAGCAGCTTCAGGTCATTGGCGCCGTCGCCGAATGCGATAGCCTGCGCCGGCCGGCACGCCAGCTGCGTGCAGGCGTCCTGAAGTGCGCGCGCCTTGCCATCGGCGTCGACGATTTCGCGGTCGTTTTCGGGCGGTCCGCTGACGCGTCCGGTGATCCGGCCGTCGACGACCTCCAGTTCGTTGGCGCAGGCGAAATCGAAGCCAAGCCGTTGCCTGAGGCGGTCGCTGAAATAGCTGAAGCCGCCGGTGACGAGCAGCGTTTTCAGCCCGGCGGCCTTGCAACTGCGGATCAATGCCTCCGCGCCCGGGTTCAGGTACAGCTTCTCCTCGTAGACCCGCTGCAGCAGCGACGCGTCGGC
>JBLMYK010000308.1:0-8559 GCA_050258235.1 Gemmatimonadota bacterium
ACTCGGCCGTCCGGGTATCGAGCGCCTGCTGCAGCCGCGCGATCACGTCGACCGGCCGCGCGCCGGGCGCAAGCCACAGCGCCGCTTCGGTGCGCGATGCGTCGCCGGTCAGTCTCTCGTACTCGGCCTGCTCGATCGCGATCGCGCCGAACTGGCGCGCATAGTCACGCCACACGCCCGCGACGACGAAGGGCCGCAGGCGGCCCGCCAGGGGAAGGTCGATCGTCTGGCCCACGCGCGCGCCGTACAGATCCACGATCGGCTCGCTCACCCACGCCGGCGGCGGCAGGCCGGCATGCCACGCGATCGCAGCGCCGGTCAGAGGCAGCGAACGCGCGGCGTCGTTGCGATCGATCGTGCGCGCGAGCAGCGTGACCGGCGCGCGCATCGGGTCGAGCGCGAGGCGCACGCTGCGCGTGAACTCGGCCCGCGCCACCTGCGGGTCCTTGCGCAGGCGGTCGAGATCGGCCGCGGAAAACGCGACCGTCGTTCCGCTCGCGGTCACCGGTCCGGCGCGCACGTACACGTCGGCCGGCAGCACGCGCGTCAGCCAGTCGTCGACCGAGGCGCGGAAGCTCGCGACCATGGTCGCCATCGCTACCATCAGCGCGAACGACGCGACGATGCCGGCGGCGCCGATCGCCGCGAAGCGCGGCGTGGCTGCCAGGCGGATTGCGGCCAGCCAGCGCGCAGCCGCGGCAGGCGTGCGCGCGTGTCGCGATGCCAGACGCGCCAGCGGCGCGAACACATGGGGCGCGATCAGCGGCTTGATGAGGATCGCGGCCGTGAGCAGCAGCGCGATCGCCAGATACGCGAACACGGGAATGCCGCCGATCGGCGGCGCCAGCAGCAGCACGCCGGTCACGGCGAGCAGCGCCAAGCCGGGCCACGCCCGTGCCGGGCGCGCGTCGGCATCGAGGCCGGACCCCGATTTCAGCGCGAGCGCGGGTGTATCCCGCGCGGCCTCGCGCGCCGGCAGCCAGCCGCCGACGATCGCGGCCGCGACCCCCAGCACGAAGAACCCAAGGGCGAGGGCCGGATCGAGCGCGAGCGCGGGTCGCGAGCCGGAGAAGAATCCGCCACCAAGATCGCCGCCGAGCAGTTCGAGCGCCGCCGATGCCACCGCCACGCCCAGCGCGATGCCCAGGCCGCTGCCGACGATGCCGAGCAGCGCAGCCTCCAGGATCAGCATGCGCTCGACTTCGCCGCGGGTGGTGCCGATCACGCGCAGGAAGCCCAGTTGCGCGCGTCGCGCCAGCACCGCTTGCGCCTGCAGCGAATAGACGAGAAATGCGCCGGTGAACAGCGCCACTAGCGCAAGCACGTTCAGGTTCACGCGGTAGGCGCGCGACAGGTTCGAGGCGCGCTCCGTTGCCACGTCGGCCGCCTGCAGCGAGATGCCGGCCGGCAGCTGCAGGCGTTGCGCGAGTTGCGCGAGGTCGGTGCCCGGTGCGAGCTTCAGGTCAATGCGCGACAGGCGCCCGAGCTGCCCGAGCCGCCATTGCGCGAATCCGAGGTCCATCGCACCGACGATCGCGCCGGCACGTGCCGCGGGTAGCCGCCCGGCGACGCGCAGGCGGACGACGCGGCCGTCGACCTGCACGCCGACCGCGTCGCCGGGTGCGAGGCGAAATGCATCAATCGCCGCCGGCGACAGATACAGGCCGCCGCCGAGCAATGCGAAGCGGTCGTCGTTTGCCGGCGCGCCAACCCACTGCGGATCGATGCGCGCGGCGCGGAACACGTCCACGCCGGCGACGGTCAGCGTCTTGCCGCGCAACGTCTGCGGTTCGGCGAGCGCCAGATCGAGGATCAGCATCGGGCTCGCCGCCTCGACCGAGGGGTCGGCCGCGACGCGCGCGAGCAGCCGCTCGTCGAAATCGCCTGCGGCTCCGGGCGCGCCGGCGATCGAGGCGTCGGCCTGTCCGCTCACCTGCCGCAGCGCAGCCGAGAACTCGGCGAGCGCCGAAGTGTTGATCAGGTGAACCGCGAAGCCGAGTGCGACGCCGATCGCGATCGCGGCGATCTGCACGATCGCGCGCAGCGGATGCGTGCGGGCGTAGCCACCGATCACGTGCGCCAACAGCCAGAGCATCGGCGCAGTCTATCGGCTGGCGGCGCGTCTCAGAACCCGAAGCGCCGGTGGAAGGCGCGCTTGGCGATCTCGTTGGCGATCAGGTACGCGAGCGTGATCGCGATCAGCGTGGTCACGAGCAGGGCGGGCAGCGGGACGAAGCCGAAGGTCGCCGCCACGACCGGCAGGTAGGGCAGGGCCAGCGCGGTCGCAGCCACGCCGACGGTCGCCCACAGAAGTGGGCGGCTCGGTTCGCTCACGATCAGCGGGCGCTGCGTGCGCACCACCAGCAGGATCGCCAGTTCGGTCAGCAACGACTCGACGAACCAGGCGGTGCGGAACTCGTCCTCGGAGGCGCGCAGCACGATCAGAAGCACGACGAAGGTCAGCACGTCGAAGATGGAACTCAGCAACCCGAAGCCGAGCATGAAGTTGCGGATGTGCGCCACCCGCCAGCGCCGCGGACGCTGGATCAGCTCCTCGTCGACGCGGTCGCCGGCGATCGTCATCGCGGGCACGTCGGACAGGAAATTGTTCAGCAGGATCTGCTTCGGCAGCAGGGGCAGGAACGGCAGCACCAGGGACAGCCCCGCCATCGAAATCATGTTGCCGAAGTTGGCGCTGCTCGTCGTGTACACGTACTTCAGCGTGTTGGCGAAGACGCTGCGCCCCTCTTCGATGCCCTGGCGCAAAACGGTCAGGCTGTGCTCGAGCAGCACGAAGTCCGCGGTTTCCTTCGCCACGTCGACCGCGGTGTCGACCGACACGCCGACGTCGGCGGTGTGCAGCGCCGGCGCATCATTGATGCCGTCGCCCAGGTAGCCGACCACGTGGCCGGTGCGGCGCAGCGCGGCGATGATGCGTTCCTTCTGGTTCGGGTCGACTTCGGCGAAGATCGTGGTGCGCTCGGCAAGCTGCCACAGTGCCTCGTCGCGCATATCGCGCAGCTGCGCGCCGGTGACGACCGCATCGGCTGGGAGATCGACCGCCCGGGCGACGTGCTGCGCGACCCGGCGGCTGTCGCCGGTGATGATCTTCAGTTCGACGCCGAGCCGCTTCAGGTCGTCGATCGCCTCGGCCGCATCCGGCTTGGGCGGATCGAAGAACAGCAGGAAGCCCTCGAAAACGAGGTCGACCTCGTCGGCAACCGTATAGGCGGCGCGCTTCGGCATCTCGCGCGTCGCGACCGCCAGCACCCGGAAGCCCTGGTCGGCCCATTGCTCCGCGCGCTGCGTCAGCGCGGCCCGGCCCTCGTCATCCAGCGCGCTCGTCGCGCCACCCTGGCGCAGCGATGCGCAGACCGCGAGTGCCGGTTCCAGCGCGCCCTTCGTGATCAGCAGGTCATCGGCCGCCTGCAGGCCGTGCACCGCGACCGTCATGCGCTTGCGCACGAAGTCGTACGGTATTTCCTCGGTCTTCTGCCAGCGCGCGGCGTCGCGTGCACCGCTGGCGAGGATTGCTTCGTCGAGCGGGTTCTGCAGCCCTGTCTGCAGCCGGGCGTTCAGCCAGGCGAGTTCGAGCACGCGTTCCGACGGGTTGCCGTCCGCGTCGAGCGCGCCGTCGAGCCGGATCACTCCGAGGGTCAATGTGCCGGTCTTGTCGGTGCACAGCACGTCCATCGAGCCGAAGTTCTCGATTGCGGCCAGGCGTCGCACTATGACGCCGGCGCGCGCCATGCGCTGGGCGCCGCGCGCCAGCGTCAGGCTGATGATCGCTGGCAGCAGTTCCGGCGCCAGCCCGACCGCGAGCGCGACGGCGAACAGCAGCGATTCGTTCCATGGCCGGTCGTAGGCGACGTTCGCGGCAAAGATCGCGAGCACCAGCAGCGTCATGATCTGCGTCAGCAGATTGCCGAAGCGGCGGATGCTGCGCTCGAATTCGGTTTCCGGCGCGCGCAGTGCGAGTGTTGCGGCGATGCGGCCGTATTCCGTCGCGGTCCCGGTTGCGGTGACCAGCACCTGCGCGGTGCCGCTGCGCACGTTGGTGCCCATGAACACGCAGTTGGTGCGACCGGCGAGCGGCCCGCCATCCGCGACCACCCCCGGATGCTTTTCGACCGGGAAGGTCTCGCCCGTCAGCACCGCCTGGTTGACGAAGAAGTCGTCGGCGGCGAGCACGCGGCCATCGGCCGGAATCAGGCTGCCGGCCGACAGCACGACAACGTCACCGCACACGATGTCGTGCGCCGGCACGCTGGCAGGCTGGCCGTCGCGCAGCACGGTGGCGCGCAACGTGATCCGGGCAAGCAGCCTCTCCACCGCGCGGCCGGCGCGGTATTCCTGCATGAAGCTGAGCAGCGCGCTGGCGACGATGATGGTGAGCACGATCAGCGCGTCGAGCCAGTCGCGTGTCAGCACCGAGACCCCGGCCGCGAACACCAGGATCAGCACCAGCGGGCTCTTGAACTGCGCCGCAAAAGTCCGCAGCGCGGCGATTCGGCGCGCCGGCTTCAGCAGGTTCGGACCGTCGCGTGCGAGTCGGTCGGCGGCCTCGGCGCTGGACAGCCCGGTCGCCCGGCTCTGGAGACGTTGCAGCAGATCCTCTTCCGGCTGTGACCAGTCCGCAGGCGCCGCCGGGGTCGGGATCGCTGCCATGCCGGACAGGCTACCGGCGCCGTGGCGGCTGCCATTGATCCAGCGCCAACCGCCGGCGCGCTAGGCCGGCTGCAGTCGTCCGTGTTCCAGCCGCAGCACCCGGTCGGCCGTCTGCGCCGCATGCATCGAGTGCGTGACCAGCACGCCCGCCGCGCCGAGGGTGCGGATGGTTTCGGCGATCAGCGCCAGCACGGTGTCGGCCGTATCGGGATCGAGGTTGCCGGTCGGCTCGTCGGCGAGCAGCAGCACCGGCCGATGCACGAGCGCGCGCGCGAGCGCCACGCGCTGCAGCTCGCCGCCCGACAGTTCGCGCGGCAGCGAGGTTTCACGTCCGCCGAGGCCAACGCGGGCGAGCAGCTCGCGCACGCGCGCGGCGCGCTCGTCCTCCGCCACGCCGAGCAGCACCAGCGGCAGTTCGACGTTCTGCGCCACCGTCATGTGGGGCAGGATGTGGAACGCCTGGAAAACGAAGCCGACCCGCTCGCGCCGCAGCCGTGTGCGTGCATCCTCGTCGAGCGATGCCAGCGAGCGGCCGTCGATGTCGATGGCACCGGCGTCGGGCAGATCGAGCCCGGCGATCAGGTTCAGCAGAGTCGACTTGCCCGACCCGGATTCGCCGATGATCGCCACGTATTCGCCGGCGCCGACGCGCAGTTGCACGCCGTCGAGAATCGTACGGGCGCCGAATCGCTTGCCGACATGGGTAAGCACCAGCATGCGGCCGATTCTACGGAGCGGGCTCTAGAATCCTCGGATGACTGCCACCGTTCCCGTGACGATCGACGACATCCGCGCGGCCGCCGAGCGCCTGCGCGGGCAGGTCGAGAACACGCCGTGCCTGCATTCGCGCACCCTGTCGCAGATCACGGGCGCGGAGGTCTACCTGAAGTTCGAGAACCTGCAGTTCACCGCCAGCTTCAAGGAGCGCGGGGCGCTGAACCGGCTGAGCCAGCTCGACGGCAGCCAGAGCAGGCGCGGCGTGATCGCCGTGTCGGCCGGCAACCATGCGCAGGGTGTTGCCTATCACGCCCAGCGGATGGGCATTCCGGCCGTGATCGTGATGCCGCGCTTCACGCCGATGGTGAAGGTGGAGCGCACGCGCGGATTCGGCGCCGAAATCGAGCTGATCGGCGACAGCTTCGACGACGCCAAGGACGAGGCGCTGAAGTTGGCCGACGCGCGCGGGCTGACGCTCGTGCACCCGTACGACGATCCGGCCGTGATCGCCGGGCAGGGGACGATTGCGCTGGAGATGCTGGCGGCGCAGCCCCAGCTCGATTGCCTGTGCGTGGCGATCGGGGGCGGGGGCCTGATCAGCGGCGTGGCGGTCGCGGCGCGGGCGCTGAAGCCGGGCATCGACGTGATCGGCGTGCAGACCGAGCAGTTTCCGGCGATGTATGCGCTGTTCAAGGGCGTGCAGATGCGATCGGCCAACGCGACGCTGGCCGAGGGCATCGCGGTCAAGTCGCCCGGCCTGATCACGCGCGACATCATCCGGCAGTGTGTGACCGACATCGAACTGGTCGGCGAGGGCGATATCGAGCACGCGATCGTGCTGCTGCTCGAGATCGAGAAGACCGTGGTCGAAGGGGCCGGGGGGGCGCCGCTGGCGGCCTTGATCCGGCATGCGAAGCGCTTCGCCGGCCGGAAGGTCGGGCTGGTGCTGGGCGGCGGCAACATCGACCCGATGGTGCTGGCGGACATCATCGAGCGGGGCATGGTGCGCGCGGGCCGGCTGGCGCGGATCCGCGTGGCAACGCGCGACGTACCCGGCGAACTGGCGCGCGCGGCCACGATCATCGGAACGACCGGCGCCAATATCGAGGAAGTCGAGCACCAGCGCGCATTCACGACATTGCCGGCCCAGAATGCGCAGCTCGAGATGGTCCTGCAGACACGGGGACCGGAACACATCGAGCAGATCCTGCGCGCGCTCAAGGACGCAGGCCTGCCGGCGGAGCTCGACACTTACTGATCGCTTCCCTCGACCTGGCGCAAGCAGCAGCGACGCTCGCGCCGACGCGCATGGCGAATTTGCGCTAGGTCAGCGAGGTCGCGGCCGCACGGTTGTAGCTTGCGCCAATCATGGTCGCGGCTCGGACCAGCAACAAAAAGGCCAAAGGAGGGACCGCTGCGCGCAAGGGGATGGCGCGCTCGCGATCCGGCTGGGAAAGCAAGCTGCGCCCCGAGCTGCAGCCGCGCGTGGTTCGGGACCCGAAGCTCGGCGATCGACTGCTGATCGCCACGCCGCTGCTGATCGGCGAGGAGGTTGCGCGCGTCGGTCGCGGCGACGTCATCACCTTCTCCGACCTGCGTGCGCGCCTTGCGGCGCGCTTCAAGGCGGACCGCACGTGTCCGCTGACCACCGGCATCTTCGCTGCAATCCTTGCCGGCGTGGTCGGCGAGGACATCGCGCGCCGGCGCAAGCCGCGCTGGCCGATCTGGCGGCTGGTGCGCGATGACGGAGTCTTGAGTCCGAAGTGGCCGCTGGACAGCCGCTATCGGGCCGCGCTGCTCAGGGACGAAGGCCTGCGCGTGACGCGCGACAAGCTGACCTGGCGCGTGCTTTCCGAGGCGCCTCGCACCAAGAAGACCGCTGCGCGCGCATAGGGCGCTGCGCCGAAAAAAGGAAAGGGGCCGTCGGCCCCTTTCTTTCTCGAAAGTCTGATGTGCGCGTTGATGTTTACATGAATGCCACGTTCGCCATCCCGCCGCCGACATACGCCAATTCGACTTCATTGAGTTCGACCAAAGTCAGTTGCTCCCCGGGCACCTCGATATCGGCCATTCGGTCAGTGTCTTGAGCAAGTTCGGTGTTCATGCGTTGCCTCCAGAGTACAAACCGAAGCGATTACATAAAAGCGACGTTGGCCATGCCGCCGCCGACATAAGCCAGCTCGACGACGCGAAGTTCATTGACCTCCTCCTTCGGTAGGTCCATCGTGGCATTTACTTGAATTTGGACGTCGTCAATAAGCGTGGTCGAGTTCATGGATGTCCTCCGTTGTAAGCTGAAGCAAGCGTGTCAATCGGGCCCGATGGACACTTGCCTTGATGCGTGATTTACTTCGATTTCTTCTTGTACGGCCATGCCAAGATTCCGGTACGGCACACCATAAATGCAGGACTACGTCGTTCGTCTAGGCGATCTTCTGACTCGCGCCGCCACTGCCGATGCGCATGAGGCGCGGGATTGGTTAGATGAAACTTCCCGTGTCCTTGCTACCGCATTGGCGGGACCCGGTCCCCAGACGCCGCTGCTTTTTTCCAACGCACACAGCGTACTTCGCCAGTTGCCACGGGATATCACTACGAAGTCTCGCGTCGAGGCTCTGCTCTCTGTTGCGCAGTACCTTTACGTTTCGGGACAACCGTTTGCTGGACTTGAACCAGTTGCCGACGCCGTCGCGTTTGCACGCATTTTGGGTGACCGGGCAGAACTTAGGAAGGCGCTTACCTTTAACGGAATTATCCTTGCTGACACTGGCAATCTGCCGAGCGCAATTGAGTGCTATGCGGAAGCGCTTGACATTGCGCGTGCAGTCGGCGATACGGTCGCAGAGTGTCCGGTCTGGAATAACTTGGGTGCGGCGCTGATCTACGCTGCGCAATACGCCGAAGCTATTCACTGCCTTGACCGAGCGATCGAACTCGCGGGTTCCGATCCCAGGCTTGCAGGTGTCAGACTGCTTGCACTCAGCAACATTGCTCTTGCGTCATTGCACCTTGAAGACTTCGCCAGAGGATTGCGGGCCGCAAAGTCTGCCGTGGAGGCAGCGGCCGATCCGAAGACGCCGACCGAGTTGCTGTCCCGGGTGCTGAGCGAGAGCTACTACACGCGCCTTCTGCTCGAAGTCGACAGCCTCGAGCGCGCCAAGGAGCGCTGCGAAC
>JBLMYK010000309.1:0-4868 GCA_050258235.1 Gemmatimonadota bacterium
GCGCCGATCACCTGGCCGTCGACGATGATCGGTACACCGCCCTCGAGCATGCCCTGCAGGGGCGCCGACAGGAAAGCGCTGCGGCCCTGATTGATCATGTCTTCGTAGCGCTTGGTCTCGCGCCTTCCGAGCGCGGCGGCGCGCGCTTTTTCCTGTCCGATGTACACCGAGACGGTCGCCGCGCCGTCGAGGCGCTGCAGCCACAGCAGGTGCCCGCCGTCGTCGACGATCGCGATCGTCACCGCCCACTTGTTCCGCGTCGCCTCGGCGACCGCCGCCGCGCCGATCTTTTGCACGTCTTCCAGCGTAAGACACATCCGGGTCCGCATGCCGCTTTCCTCCCCAGTCAGTGCCGGTAGATTAATCGATCGCGTTCCAGCGCCAGCCACTCGCGCAGGGCGACATGCGACAGGCGCAGCGCGTCCGCGGCCGGAACCAGCTGCAGCCATTCGAACTTGCGCAGCCCCTGGAACCCCGTGGGTGCGGCGATCGGCCGCAGGCCGGCGCGCTCGAAATCCGCCTCGGCACGCTGCATGTGAAAACCATGCGTGACCAGCAGCACGCGCGTGATCCCTGCCTTGCGCAGGATCGCCGCGCTCAGGGCCGCGTTTTCGGCGGTCGTTCGGCTGGCGGTCTCGACCCAGCGCGGCGTGACGCCGAACTCCTGCTGCAGCACGCGCTGCATCAGCACGGCTTCCGGTTCGAGCGTGTCGGTGCCGCCTCCACCGGTCACGAGCACGGGCAGCCCGGTGGTCCGCGCCAGATGGGCGCCATAACGCAGCCGCGCCAGCGTGAATGCGTTGACGGTGTCGCCGCCCCATTCGATCGCGCCACGTGCGCGCCCGCCGGCGAGGATCACGATCGCCTGCGCTTCCCGGGCCTGCGCCGGGTCCAGCGGCGGGACCTCGAGCGATTTGAAGAGCGAGAACGCCACCACCGGCAGGCTCAGCACGAAGAGGCCCGCCAGCGAGACGCTGATCAGCCAGCGCGCGCCGGTGCGACTCCGCTTCAGCATCCATGTGCCGATGGATGCCGTGATCAGCAGCAGGATCGGCGGCAGCAGGAACGACGCCAGGAAATAGCTGAGGCTGAACGTCTCCAGCGTGAAACCGTTCACGCGATCCCTGGCGCGCGGGATCAGCCCGACTTCACCGCTGCACGCACCTGCTCGAGCGCGCCGGGGTCCTCGATCGTCGTGAGGTCGCCTGGATCGCGGCCCTCGCAGATTGCCTGGATCGACCGGCGCAACAGCTTCCCGGAGCGCGTCTTCGGCAGCACGGTGACGAAATGCACGCGCGCCGGCCGCGCGACCGCGCCAAGCTGGTCATCGACGACCTTCATCACTTCGCCTTCGTGTGCGCGGCGCAGCTCGGGCGTGGCGATGCGGGCCGGATCCTTGACCACCGCGAATGCCATCGCGACCTGGCCCTTCAGCTGATCGGCGATGCCGACCACCGCGACCTCCGCGATGTTCGGGTGCGAGCTGATCGACTCTTCGATCTCGCGCGTACCCAGTCGGTGCCCGGCGACATTGATCACGTCGTCGGTGCGGCCGAGGATCAGGAAGTAGCCGTCGCGGTCGCGAATGCCCCAGTCGAAGGTCGAGTAGACGGTCCGGTTGGGGATGCTCTTCCAGTACGTCTTGACGAAGCGCTCGTCGTCGCGCCAGACGGTGCTCATGCAGCCCGGCGGCAGCGGACCCTGGATCCCGACCACGCCCTTCTGGTTGTCGCCCACTTCCTCGCCGGTGGCTTCGTTGTACAGGCGCACGTCGTAGCCGTAGACCGGCAGGCCGGGCGAGCCGAACTTCGACGGCAGGCCTTCGACGCCGCGGCAGATCGCGAGGATCGGCCAGCCGGTCTCCGTCTGCCAGAAGTTGTCGATGATCGGCTTGCCGAGCCCGTCGGCGATCCAGCGCGCAGTGGGCTCATCGAGCGGTTCGCCGGCCAGGAACAGCAGACGCAGCGAGGACAGGTCGTGCTTCCTGAGCAGCGCCGGATCCTGCTTCTTCAGCACGCGGATCGCGGTCGGCGCAGAGAACATCGACGTGACCTTGTACTTCTCGACGATGCTCCACCACACGCCGCCATCGGGGCGGATCGGCGTGCCCTCGTAAAGCACGGTCGCCATCCCGGCCAGCAGCGGCCCGTAGACGATGTAACTGTGCCCCACCACCCAGCCGATGTCGCTGGTCGAGAAATAGGTCTCGCCGGCGTTGCCGCAGAAGATGTGCTGCATCGACGAGGTAAGAGCTACCGCGTAGCCGCCGGTGTCGCGCTGCACACCCTTCGGTTTGCCGGTGGTGCCGGAGGTATACAGCACGTACGAGGGTTCGTTCGATTCGAGCCATTCGCACGGCACCTCGTCATTCATGTGCCGCGCGCGCAGCGTCGCGTAATCGAGATCCCGGTCGGCCACGAGCTTCATTTCCGCCAGCCCGCGATTCACCATCACCACCTTCTGCGGCGGGAATTTGGCGAGCGCGATCGCTTCGTCGAGCAGGCCCTTGTAGGGGACGACCTTGCCTGCGCGCGACCCCGCGTCGGCGCTCACGATGACTTTGGGCTGCGCATCGTCGATCCGGGTCGCGAGGCTGACGGACGCAAAGCCGCCGAAGACGACCGAGTGGATTGCGCCGAGGCGTGCGCAGGCCAGCATCGCGAACACCGCTTCCGGAACCATCGGCATGTAGATCAGCACGCGGTCGCCGCGGCCGACGCCGAGGCCCTTGAGGATCCCCGCCATCCGGTTCACCTCGCGGTGCAACTGGCTGAACGTGAAGACCTTCTCCTGGTCGGTCTCGGTCGAGACGTAGATCAGCGCGGACTGGGAGGCGCGCGCCGCCAGATGGCGGTCGATCGCGTTATGGCACAGGTTGGTCCTGCCGCCGACGAACCACTTCGCAAACGGCGGGTTCGAATAGTCGAGGACCTTGGAATACGGCGTCTGCCAGTCGATCAGGCGCGCTTGCTCGCCCCAGAACGCCGCCGGGTCGGAGATTGATTTAGCGTGAAACTCCCTGTAAGTGGTCATCGCGTGATCCCTCCGATTGATTGGTTTGCAGTTCTCGTTGTTGTCGCACCAGCTTCAGCAGCGGGTCGATCTGGATCAGGAGACGTTGCAGGTGCGGCACCACTTCGTTGGCGCGGCCGGCGCGGATCAGCGCCAGCGCCAGGCTGACATCCATCGACGCCTCATCGGGCCGGGCATCGATCGCGCTCGGCGCCGCTCCCTCGGCCGCGCCGAGCACGATGCGGCGCGAGCGATTTGCCTGCGCCTGCTGCGCGCGTCGTTGTGCAATCGAACGCAGTTCCTCCGCGCCGCGGCGCAGATCCTCGGACAGCGTGGCCACCCCGATCGAGGTCCAGACCTCGACACCGGGGCCCGCCGCATCGACGTTCTCGAGAACCTTGCGCAGCCTTGCCGCAAAGCGCAGGACTCCGGACAGCCCGTTGGTCTGGGTGGCGACGCAGAATTCGTAACGGTCGGAGCGGGTTCCGAGGTCTTCCAGGCGGATCGACGCCGCCAGCGTGCGTCCGACCAGCTTCACGCGCTGCTCGATTTCGCCTTCCCAGGCATCGGACTGCGGCATCGAAAGCTCGACGCGCACGCAGATCAGCGCCACGTCGGACAGGTTGCGGCGCGAATACGAGATCAGCTTGTCGACCTGGCGATCGAAGAATCCCAGGTTGTGCAGTTCGGTGTCGGGGTCGATCGTGCGCGCCGACTCGAGCGCGGTCTGCGTTTCCGACAGCGTCTCACGCGTCGTGGCGAGCTTCACCAGGACCTCGAGGCGCGATATCAGCTCCGCCGCGTTGACGCCTTTCTGGATGAAGTCGGTGGCGCCGAGCGCTGCCGCGCGTTCACGTTCGGCCTCCTCGTCGGCGCCGGTGATCACCACGACCGGCAGTTCGCGGATGCGCTGCACCTTGGAGCTGCGGATGCGCGACAGAAGCTCGAAGCCGTCGATCTTCGGCATCGTCAGGTCGCTGATCAGCACGCGGATCGAAGCGTCCAGCAGGATCGCCTGCCAGGCCGCCTCGCCATCGGTGACCTCGCGGATGTCGAAGCGGTCGCGGATGTGCTGGGTGATCGATGCGCGGACGATGCGCGAATCGTCGGCGATCAGCAGTCGCGCCCTGGGCGGCAGCGGCGCGGTGTTCTTGAAGGTGGCGTCGTCTGACAAGCGATGCCTCGCGGGGGCGCGGTAATCCGGCCTTGGGAGCGTTCAAATGTACCCGAAATGCCTCCCGCAGCGTCTAGCCGCACTGGCCTACTGGGAATTTTCCAATTCTTTGGTTATCTTCGCGCGACACGTTTGCCATCCGTCTGATCATGGTCACGCATTCGCGCTCATCCGTCTACCACGGCGCGGCCCGCCGGGGCGGCATCCGGGCCGCATTTGTGGGTCTGGTCGTTGCGCTTGCGATTGCCCACGCGACGGATGCACGGGCGCAGCAGAGCGAAGACGCGACGACGAGCGGGGTCGAGATCGTGATGCGTGCGCTCAGCTTCCTCGGCGTTCCGTACCGGCTGGGCGGCGAAGATCCGGCGCGCGGCTTCGACTGCAGCGGTCTGGTGCGATACGTGGTCGACCTCGCGCTGGGGCTGGACCTGCCACGCCGATCGGAAGCCATGCGGAAGATGGGCCACTCGGTCACGGGCGGACCGCTCGCTCCAGGCGACCTGCTGTTCTTCAACACGCTCGGGCGGCCGTTCTCGCACGTCGGGCTGTACATCGGCGACGGCCGATTCGTTCACGCGCCGGCGCGTGGCGGTCAGGTCCGAATCGAATCGATGCAGATTCCTTATTGGCGCAAGCGCTTCAATGGCGCGCGGCGCGTTTCGCCCGTTGACGACGGGCCGGC
>JBLMYK010000310.1:0-6816 GCA_050258235.1 Gemmatimonadota bacterium
CTTGCTGCGTCGAGTAGAACCGCTTCTCCGGATGCAGGACCATGTCGGCCTTGCCGTTCCGGGTGACGGTCACGGCACCGCGCGCGGCGCGGTAGTTTGGCCCCTGGCGGTCGGTGACGCCGTCGAAGCGGAACGTGTAGTTGCGCACGCTGACCGTGTCGCCGACGTTCATCTTCACGTCGCGCTCGATCTCGTATCCCTTGACCGTCGTGACGCCGATGATGAACACGGCCACGCCAAGATGCGCCAGGGTCATGCCCCACCACGCGCGCGGCTGGCTTGCCAGTTTCGCCCACAGGCCCCCCTGTCCATGCCGGACCTGATGGCGGATCTGCTCGATCGACGCGACCACGATCCACGCCGCAAGCCAGTAGCCGAACGCCTTCATCGGCGACCAGTTGCCCCCCACGAAAGGAAGCGCGATCCCGAGCACGAGGGAGATCACGAGCGCCCACCGCAGCTGCACCCACAGGTCGGGCAGCGGCGCCTGCCGCCAGCGCGCGAGCGGTCCGACGCCCATCAGGAAGACGAGCGGCGCCATGATCGGCACGAACACGGAGTCGAAGTACGGCGGGCCGACCGAGATCTTGCCGAGGTTCAGAGCATCGAGGAACAGCGGATACAGCGTGCCCAGCAGCACCGACGCGGCGGCGACCGTCAGCAGCACGTTGTTCCCAAGGAGCATCGACTCGCGCGACACCGCTTCGAAGCGGCCGCCGATGCCCACGCGCGGCGCTCGCCACGCGTACAGCGCCAGAGATGCACCGATCACGATCACCAGGAACGCGAGGATGAACACGCCGCGCCGCGGGTCGGTGGCGAACGCATGCACCGAGGTCAGGACGCCCGAACGGACCAGGAAGGTGCCGAGCAGCGACAGCGAGAATGCAAAGATCGCCAGCAGCACGGTCCACGCCTTGAACGTGCCACGCTTCTCGGTCACCGCCAGCGAGTGCAGCAACGCGGTGCCGACCAGCCACGGCATGAACGAAGCGTTCTCGACCGGATCCCAGAACCACCAACCGCCCCAGCCGAGCTCGTAGTACGCCCACCACGAACCCAGCCCGATGCCGACCGTCAGGAAGCACCAGGCGAAGGTCGTCCATGGCCGCGACCAGCGCGCCCAGGCCGCATCGAGCTTGCCGCCGAGCAATGCGGCGATCGCGAACGAAAACGCCACTGAGAAGCCGACGTAGCCCATGTACAGCATCGGCGGGTGCAGCACCATGCCCGGGTCCTGCAGCAGCGGGTTCAGGTCACGCCCTTCGGCCGCCGCGGGGAACAGCCGCTCGAACGGATCGGACGTCGCCAGGATGAACAGGATGAACCCGGCCGCGATCAGGCCCATGACGCCGAGCACGCGCGCGACCATCTCGTCGGCCAGGTGACGGCTGAAGAGGCTGACCGCCACGCCCCAGCACGCCAGCATCAGCACCCACAGCAGCATCGAGCCTTCGTGCGAGCCCCAGGACGCGGCGATCTTGTAATGCAACGGCAGCAGCGAGTTGGAATTGGTCGCGACGTTGAGCACCGAGAAGTCGCTGTTGACGAACGAGTAGACCAGGCACAGCCAGGCGAACACCACGAACACGAACTGTCCGCGCGCTACCGGCCGTGCGAGCGCCATCCATTCGCGTACGCCCCTGTGCGCACCGATCAGCGGCAGCGTGCCCTGGATCAGCGCCAGCAGCAGCGCGAGGATCAACGAAAAATGTCCGAGTTCGGGAATCATGACGTCATTCCTCATTCGCGTACGCGACCCTGCGGGTCGCACGTGCGCTCAGTCGGGTCGATACGGCACGGCCGCCTTGAGGCGGCTCGGCGACGACCGTGGTTTCAACGGCAACGGGCGTTTGCGCCCTGATCAAGCGTTTCGGCGGCACGGCGCTTCGCGGAGCTACTTCGCGGCCTGTGGCTGCAGCGTCTTCTGCGCCTTCTGCGCCTGCTCGACGGCGTGCGCGGCATCCGGCGGCATGTAATTTTGGCTCCGGCCGCTCGTGCTCACTCGCTTGACGTTCGCTGCGCTCACGTCAGCCTCCACCGAAATTACATCCCGCTTCATTGCTTCACCTGCAGTGATTTCTGCGCCTTCTGCGCCTGCTCGACAGCGTGCGCGGCATCCGGCGGCATGTAATTTTCATCGTGCTTGGCGAGCACTTCGGACGCGTGGAACATGCCGTCGGTGCCGAGCTTGCCCTGCGCGACCACGCCCTTGCCTTCCTTGAACAGGTCGGGAAGGATGCCCTGGTAGACGACGGGAATCGTGTTCGCGGTGTCGGTGACCTTGAAGCTCACCATCACGCCGTCCCGCTTCACGCTGCCGGGCTCGACCAGCCCGCCGATGCGAAACGCCCGCCCGCTCGGCGCCTTCTGCGCCACCACGTCGGACGGCGAGAAGAAGAACACCAGGTTCTCCTGGAACGCCGACAGGATCAGATACGCGGCGATGCCGAGGACCGCCACGCCGCCCAGGATCAGCGCCAGGCGCTTCTGCCGCGGCTTCATGCGCCCTCCCGTGCAGTCGTGCGCAGCGCCTCTGCCACCGCGCGCTGCCGGCGCGCCCGCGCCGACCACAGTTCGGCGACGATCAGCGCCAGGCACATCCCATAAGACCCCCACACATAGGACGCATAGCCGCCCATGTTCAGAAAATCGCCCAGACTGCCCCAGTTCATTTCACTTCACTCCTGCGTCCGCAGCGCGTCACGCCCGGCTCGCTATTGCATCCTTCACCCACGCGTTGCGGCGCTCGCGCTCCAGCATGATCGTCCGCACGCGATACAGCACGGCCGCGATGCAGTACGCCCAGAACGCGAACACCATCACCAGCATGGCCGCCAGCATCGTGGCCGCCATCGAAGAGCCGGTCAGCTTAACCGATGCGCCCTGGTGCAGCGTGTTCCACCACTTGACCGAGAAATAGATGATCGGCACGTTGACCGCGCCCACCAGCGCCAGCACGGCCGCCGCCTTGTCGGCACGGCGCGGATCGTCGATCGCCGCCTGCAGCGCGATGAAGCCCAGGTAGAGGAACAGCAGGATCAGCGTCGACGTCAGCCGCGCGTCCCACACCCAGTAGGCGCCCCAGGTCGGGCGGCCCCACAGCGCGCCGGTCCACAGCGCGATGAATGCCATCAGCGCACCGCTCGGCGCGATCGCCGAAGCCATCATCGACGACAGGCGCGTGTTGAACACCAGCCCCACCCCGGCCCAGAACGCCATCACGATGTAAAGGAACATCGCCATCCACGCCGATGGCACATGGATGAAGATGATCCGGTAGCTCTCGCCCTGCGTCGCATCGGTCGGGGCGACGAAGAAGCCGAGGTACAGGCCGATCGCGGACAGGACGACCGCGATCGCCGCCGCCCAGGGGATCATCCGGCCCGCCAGCGGATAGAACAGGTTGGGTGCCGAATAGCGAAAGATGTTGAAATCAGAGGCCGCGGTCGCGGTATTCATGCTGTCATCCGAGGGGGTCTGCCAGGGGGTCGGCCGCTCCGGCACCACCCACAGCGCGCACTGTAACGGGCCGGGTTACTGCACGTTTGATCGCGATCATTCCATAGAAATTCGCAGTGCCGCGGCGATCGCCCATGGCGCCAATACGCCGGCGCCCAGCGAAAGCGCGCCGAGCAGAAGCAGGTGCCCCTGTGGCGACAGCCCACCGGCGACCGCCTCGACTGCGCCCGCTCCGAAAATGAGAACCGGGACATAAAGCGGCAATACCAGTAGGGATATCAGGACGCCGCCACCGCGAAGCCCCAGAGTCAGGCCCGCACCGACGGCACCGATCAACGACAGCGCCGGCGTGCCAAGCAGCAAAGAGACCATCAGGATCGCGGTCGGTTCCACGCCGAGGTCGAACATGATGCCTAATAACGCAGCCATCAGCGTGATCGGCAGGCCGGTGACCAGCCAATGCGCAAATGCCTTGGCCAGAACGATGATCGGCAGGGGTTCGCCGGTCAGCAGCATCTGCTCCAGAGAACCGTCCGCATAGTCGTTCGCGAACAGCCGGTTCAGCGACAGGATCGCCGCCAGCAGCGCCGCCACCCATACAACCCCCGGCGCGATCGTGCGCAGCGTGTTCAACTCCGGCCCGACGCCGAGCGGCACCATGGTGACGACGACGATGAAGAACAGCAGCGTGTTGGCGACGTCGGCACGCTGCCGCACCGCCAGCAGCAGGTCGCGGCGGACGACCGCCACGAAGGTGGAGTTCACGCCGCCTCCGTCGCGCGCAGATCGAGCCGCGCCACGCGCCCCGGCAGCGGCACGTCCTGGTGCGTGGTCAGCACCACGATTCCGCCGCGCGCGGTGTGCGCCCCGATCAGGGTCGACAGCACCGCCACGCCGCGCACATCGAGCGCAGTGAACGGCTCGTCGAGGATCCATAGCGTCGCGCTTTCGGCGAGGAACAGGCGCGCCAGCGCGACGCGGCGCTTCTGCCCCTGCGACAGGAAGCGTGCCTGCGAGCCTTCGAATCCGCCCAGCGCCAGCTCGGCGAGCGCATCGCGGGCACGCTGCAGCGGAGCCGCGCGCCCGGTGACCGCGGCGCCATAGCGCACGTTCTCCAGCGCGGTCAGGTCGTCCTTGACGCCATTCAGATGGCCGACGTAGGCGAGCTGCTGCCAGTAATCCTCGCGCAGCTTGCGGATGTTTTCTCCGTCCCACTGCACCTCGCCCGCGGTCGGTGACAGCAGGCCGCACAGGATGCGCAGCAGGCTCGTCTTGCCGGAGCCGTTCTCGCCCGCGATGTGCAGGCACGTGCCGGGCTCGACCGTGAAGTCGAGGTGCGCGAACAGCAGGCGTTCGCCGCGCGTGCATTCGAGATCGAGGGTTCGCAACATGAGGAAAGACGCGCGTCGGCGGACGCGCGGGCGGGCGAAGGGTAAGCGAGCGGACGCCGGCCAGCAAGCGACGGGGCTTGATGCAGGCCAACGATTGCCCTGCGGGACCGTGCCGGCTACCGCGCCGCGGCGCCTTTGAGTCGAACGGCCGACCCTGAATGCGCAGGCGGCCTTCGGCCAACGCGGCCGCGGCAAACGGCGCGCCGCCGACCGGGGTTCACGTCACTTCAGCGAAAGGATCCAGTTCACCAGATTGTTGATCCGGTCCGGATCGCTGGTCTTCACGATCGGGTGATGCTCTTCGTGGCCGTCGGGGAACTTGGCCATGCGACCCGTCGTCACGTGCTTGTACAGCTTGTCCTCGGCGCCGAGTTGACCGAGGTACTTGGCCGCCACGTCCTTCCAGGCCGGGCCGATCTTCTTCTTGTTGACGTCGTGGCACTTCATGCACGCGCTCTGGCGTGCCAGGGTCTCCGCCGCAGGGATATCCACCGGCGCCGCGATCGGCAGCGCGAGGATCCAGTCCACCAGATTTTTGATCCGCTTGGGATCGCTGGTCTTCACGATCGGATGGTCCTCCTCGTGGCCATCGTCGAACTTGGCCTTGCGCCCCGTCGTCACATGCAGATACAGCTTCTTCTCGGCGTCCGGCGCACCGTGGTATTTGGTCGCCACGTCCTTCCACGCCGGACCGACCTTCTTCTGGTAGATCGAATGGCACTCCAGGCAGCCGCTCTGCCGCGCAAGGCGCTGCGCGGCAAGAACGTCCAGTGCCCAAGCGGGGCGCGCAATGACGAGTGAGCCCACGATCAGGGCCAGGATCCGGATCAATCTTCCCACAGCATCCATGGCTGGAATCTCCATGTCGACCTCGCTGGCGGTACGCACGTCGTGCCCCAGGCTGACTGGTGCTTCCGCCCCAGCCTCACGTTGCCTCTTTCCTTGGCCGCTTCGTCCGCACAATTTCATACATTCGAATCCCCGCCGCAACCGCGAGGACGCATGCGGCAAAGGTCATCAGCATCGCGACGGCCGCGAAAACTGTCCAGATGACTGTCGACATCAGGAGCTCCCGTTTGTAGTGTCCGCTGGTGTCCGGAAGTCACTCTTCATCCGGCGGCACGTATTCCTTAGGCAGCAGATGCGCGATGCCTTTGTGGCAATCGATGCAGGTCTTGCCCTCTTTCTGCGCCTTTTCCATTTCCTTGCGCGCGCGCGGGTGCTGCTTGTTCGGGTCCATCGCGTCCCACGAATGGCAGTTGCGGCATTCGCGGGAGTCGGTTGCCTTCATCGTGTCCCATACGTTTTGCGCCAGCTCCATCCGATGGGCTTCGAACTTCTCCGGCGTGGAGACGAAGCCGGAGATGAATTTGCCATACAGCTCCTTGCTGGCCGCGACCTTGCGGATGAACTTGTGCGTCCAGTCCTTGGGCACGTGGCAGTCGGGACAGATCGCGCGCACGCCGGAACGATTCTTGTAATGGATCGTTTCCTTGTACTCCTGGAACACCGTGTCCCGCATCTCGTGGCACGAAGTGCAGAACGCGAGCGAGTTCGTCGCCTCCATGCCGGTGTTGAAGCCGCCCCAGAAGATCAGCCCAAGCACCATGCCGATCGCCACGACGGTCGTCAGGGACAGCGACGACGGCCGGAAGAAGAAATCGCGCAGCTTCCTGCCCATCGATTGTTTTGGTGCGTTCTCGGCCATGTTGCGTCTCTGGGGGTGAGGCAATTGTGTGGGTTAGGGGTCGCGACGCGCTCGCCCGCTTATCTGCAGCATATGGCAGGGCTCGCGCGCAGCCGGACCGGCAGGCTCAATCTCATTCATTGCCCGCGCGTCAGCCTGTCGCCGGCGGCAAACCCCTCCTTTGGCGGCATCAGATGCCGGATGCAAGCGCCCGCTGGCGACGCGCCATCGCTCGCCGACGCGCCTCGAGTCCTAGAGCGAAAGGATCCAGTCCGC
>JBLMYK010000311.1:0-11066 GCA_050258235.1 Gemmatimonadota bacterium
GCACGCCGTCGATGTCGGCGACGAAGATGAGCTTGTCCGCCTTCAGCGCGATCGCGATGCTGGTAGCGACGTCTTCCATCGTCAGGTTGAACGCCTCGCCGGTCGGCGAAAAGCCGAGCGGGGAAGCCAGCACGATCGCATTGTTGGCGAGCGTGAAGCGGATCGCGTCCGCATCGACCTTGCGCACCACGCCGGTGTGCATGAAGTCCACGCCATCCAGGATGCCGAGCGGGCGCGCGGTGACGAAATTGCCGCTGACCACGCGCACCTGTGCATGTGCCATCGGCGTGTTCGGCAGGCCCTGGGAAAACGCCGCCTCGATGTCGAGACGGATCTCGCCGGAAGCCTCCTTCGCGCATTCGAGCGCCGCGGGGTCCGTGATGCGCACACCCAGCGCGAAGCGGGCTTCGACGCCACGCAGCTTCAGCTGCGCCTGCACCTGCGGGCGCGATCCGTGCACGATCACCAGCTTGATTCCCATCGCGTGCAGCAGCGACAGGTCGTGCACCAGCGCCGTCAGGCGTCCGGCTTCGATCAGTTCGCCGCCGAATCCGATCACGAAAGTGCGGCCGCGGTGCGCATGCACGTAGGGGGCAACCTCGCGCAGCCAGCGGACAAACTGCGCCTGGCTCGACTGGGAGAGCTGGGTTTCCGGCGTGCCGTCATTCATGCGCGCAGTATAGTTGCGCGCCCTTGGGCGACGGAAAGACGAAGCAACCACAGAGAGCACAGAGAACACGGAGGAAAATGAAACGGTCTTCTCTGTGATCTCTGTGGTGACGGCGACCTTTCGAATCGCGGTGAGCTGATGCAACAACGAGGCACTCACGTCGCGCCGCCGCGGTCAGTGTCCTTCCCGGAAGAACTGCCGGTCTCGGCGCGGCGCGACGAGATCGCGCGCGCGATCGAAGCGAACCAGGTCGTGATCGTCTGCGGCGAAACCGGCTCGGGCAAGACCACGCAGCTGCCCAAGATCTGCCTGTCGATCGGCCGCGGCCGGCGCAAGCTGATCGGCCATACGCAACCGCGCCGGATCGCGGCGTCGTCGATCGCGCGCCGCATCGCGCAGGAACTCGGCACGCCGCTGGGATCGGTGGTCGGGTTCAAGGTCCGCTTCACTGACCAGACCCGGCCGGGTGCCTCGATCAAGCTGATGACCGACGGCATCCTGCTGGCCGAGTCGCAGTCCGACCCGCGCCTGTCCGCGTACGACACGATCATCATCGACGAGGCGCACGAGCGTTCGCTGAACATCGATTTCCTGCTCGGGTATCTGAAGCAGCTGCTGCCGCAGCGCCCGGACCTGAAGCTCATCATCACGTCGGCGACGATCGACGCCGAGCGCTTTGCACGGCATTTCGGGATCCGGGACAGGCCCGCACCGGTCGTAAACGTGTCCGGGCGGCTCTATCCGGTCGAGATCCGCTGGCGACCGGCGCAGGACGAAGACGACGCCGACGACCGTACGCTGATGGACGCGATCGTCGACGCAGTCGATGAATGCGCGCTCGCCGGCCGCGGCGACGTGCTGGTGTTCCTGCCGGGAGAGCGCGAGATCCGCGAGGCTGCCGAGGCGCTCAGGAAGCATCACCCGCCCGGCACCGAGATCCTGCCGTTGTTCGCGCGGCTGTCGGCGGACGAACAGGATCGGGTGTTCAAGCCTGGCTCATTTGGGTCGATGACGCGGCGCATCGTGCTGGCGACCAACGTGGCCGAGACCTCGCTGACGGTCCCGGGCATCCGCTACGTGGTCGATGCCGGGCTGGCACGGGTGAAGCGCTACTCGTACCGCAACAAGGTCGAGCAGCTGCAGGTCGAGCCGATCTCGCAGGCGGCGGCCGAGCAGCGCGCCGGGCGCTGCGGCCGCCTCGCCAACGGCATCTGCATCCGCCTATACGACGAGGCAGATTTCGCCCGGCGCCCGCGCTTCACCGATCCGGAGATACTGCGTTCATCGCTCGCGGGCGTGATCCTGCGCATGAAGTCGCTCGGGCTCGGCGACGTGCGCGCGTTCCCGTTCGTCGAGCCGCCGCCGGCGCGCGCGATTGCCGATGGCTACGACCTGCTGGCCGAGCTCGGCGCGATCGACGAGGACAACGAGCTGACCACGACCGGCCACGAGCTGGCGCGCCTGCCGCTCGATCCGCGCATCGGCCGGATGCTGCTCGCCGCGCGCGACAACCAGGCGCTGGTCGAGGTGCTGATCATCGCCGCTGCCCTTTCGGTGCAGGACCCGCGCGAGCGGCCGATCGAGGCGCAGCAGGCGGCCGATCAGGCGCACCGGCGGCATGCGGACGAGAAGTCCGACTTCCTGTCGTTCGTGAAGCTGTGGCACTTCGTCAACCAGCGCATCGAGCACAAGAAGTCGAACCGCAAGCTGACCGACGACCTGAAGTCGAACTTCATCTCGCCGCGCCGCGTGCGCGAGTGGAAGGACGTGCATGGACAGCTGCACGCGATCGTCGTTGAAGCCGGGTGGCGGATCAACACGGCGCCGGCGACGTTCGAGCAGGTGCATCTGGCACTGCTCGCCGGGCTGCTCGGCAACGTCGGCTTCAAGACGCTCGATGCGGATTACCGCGAGCCGCCGTACGTGGGCGCGCGCGGCATAAAGTTCTTCATCTGGCCGGGTTCGCCGCTGGTGAAGAAGGCCGGTCGCTGGGTGATGGCGGCCGAGCTCGTCGAAACCTCGCGCCTGTTCGGACGGAGTGTCGCGACCATCGAGCCGCAGTGGCTCGAACGGGTCGGCGCGCACCTGCTGAAGAAGTCATGGACCGATCCGCACTGGGAGAAGCGCGCCGGCCAGGCGATGGCATTCGAGCGCGCCGCGCTGTACGGGATGACCGTGTACGCGCAGCGGCGCGTGCCGTTCGGCACGAAGGATCCGGCGGTGGCGCGCGAACTGCTGATCCGCGAAGGGCTGGTCGAGGGCGAGATCGAGACGCGCGGTTCGTTCCTTGCGCACAACCGCCGACTGGTGCACGAGATCCGCGAACTGGAGCACAGGGCGCGCCGCCAGGACGTGCTGGTCAATGACGAGATGATCTTTGCCTTCTACGACCGCCTGATCCCGGCCGACGTTCATTCGGCGGCCGGGTTCGAGACTTGGCGCGTCGAGGTGGAAAGGACGAAACCGAAGCTGCTCCACCTGTCGCGCGACGAGCTGATGCGGCACGAAGCGGCCGGCGTGACCACCGAACTCTTTCCGAAGCAGTGGACGCTGCGCGGCACGGCGATGCCGCTCGCCTATCACTTCGAGCCGGGCAGCCCGCGCGACGGCGTCACGCTGACGGTTCCGCTATTTGCGCTGAACCAGGTCGACCCGCAGCGCTGCGAATGGCTGGTGCCCGGCATGCTGAAGGAAAAGGTGCACCTGCTGCTGAAATCGCTGCCGCAGAAGCTGCGCCGCCATTGCGTGCCGCTCCCGGAGTATGCGGCCGGATTCGTCGGGCGCATGGGCGCGCGCGTCACCGAGCCGGATCGGCCGTTGCTCGACGCGCTGATCGCCGATGTGCGCGAGCAGACGACGGCGGTGTGCCGCGCCGAGGACTTCAAGCTCGAGCAGCTGCCGGCGCACCTGACGATGAACTTCAAGGTCGTCGACGAAAACGGACGACAGTTGGCGATGGGGCGCAGCCTGCCGCAGCTGCGCGCGGAAATGGGCGTGCAGGCTCAGCAGTCCTTCCAGTCGCTGGCGCAGAAGGATGCGCGGGTCGCTACCGCGCTGAGCCAGTCGGTGACCGACTGGGACTTCGATGAATTGCCGGAACTGCTCGAGATCAGGCGTGGCGGCCAGACCCTGATCGGCCATCCCGCCCTCGTCGACAGCGGCGATCATTGTGCAATCGAGGTGTTCGACGATCCGGACGAGGCCCGTGCCGCGCACCGCGACGGGCTGCGGCGGCTGTTCCGGCTGCAGCTCAGGGAGCAGGTGAAGTTCCTCGAAAAGGGCCTGAATTCGCTGCAGACGACGCAGATGCAGGCGCGCACCGTTCCGGCACTTGCGGCGGCTCTGCCGGGCTTCGAGGAACTGCGCGACCAGGTGGTCACGGCCGCGATCGATCGCGTGTGTCTTGTCGAGCCGTGGCCGAAAGATCGCGCCAGCTTTGCGGCCCGCAAGACCGAAGCACGGGGAAAGCTCAGCCTGATCGCGCAGGAGGTCGCGCGCCTGGTGACGACGATCGTGCAGGAGGCGGCTGCGTTGCCGAAGAAGCTGCACGGACTGAAGGCATTTCCGGCCGCCGTCGCCGACGTCGAGCAGCAGCTCGCGCGCCTGTTTCCGCGGGGGTTCGTCGTCGCCACCCCGGCCATGCAGCTGGCGCACTATCCGCGCTACCTCAAGGCAATCGGCGCTCGCCTCGACCGGGTGAGGACGGATCCCGCGCGGGACCAGCAGCGGATGAACGAGATCAGTGCACTGCAGACGCCCTTCCTGCGCGAGCTCGCCGCGCGCAAGGGCGTGGCCGATCCCAGACTCGACGAGTTCCGCTGGATGCTGGAGGAGCTGCGCGTGTCGTTGTTCGCGCAGGAACTGCGCACGCCGGTGCCGGTCAGCGTGAAGCGGCTCGCCAAGGTGTGGGAATCGCTGCGCCGTTGACGCGCTACTCCGGCACGCCGGCCTTGCGCAAGCCGGCGTACACCGTGGACTCCAGCTGCTGCGCGCGATCCGGACCCGACACGCCGGCGTGCCAGCGAATGGTGAAACCGGGCTGCAATCGCATCAGCTCGGCCTTTGCGGCCCTGGCGCGCGGCATGTCGTTCTTCAGCGCATAGGCCGCGGTCAGCAGCATGTAGTCGGGCCAGTCGGGAACGAACGCCAGGCCCCGCTCGCAGGATTCGATTGCCGCGTCGTAGCGACCCAGCATCAACTGCGCGCGACAGCGGTCGTTGAGCAGCACGCCTGTCGCGTTGCCGCGCGGATTCAGCCCGAGCGCCCGATCGATCTCGGCGACGGCATCGGCGGCATCGCCACGCGCCATCAGAACCTGGGCCCGCAACGCATGCAGGTCGCTCACGTATGGATTCAGGCTCAACGCGCGTTCGACCGCCTGCGAAGCGGCCTCGACCTGGTCGCGGAACAGCAGGACCTGCGCTCGCGTTCCCCACGCTTCGGCGTTGTTGGGATCGGCGCTTGTGGCGCGCAATGACACCGTGTCGGCGCGCGCGAGCAGGGCATCGCGCTCGGGGCCCAGCGGCATGCGTTGCGACTCGAAGGCAAGCGAGTCGGCCAGTCCGATCTGGGCGAGGACCTCGGCCGGATCGAGCTGCAAGGCGCGCTCGAAAGTCGCCCGCACCGCCCGCAATTCGCGCACATCCACCGCGTTGCCCAGATCCGCCGTGGCGCGCAATGCGAGAACCTGCGCGGTCTCGCTGGCGCCAAGCCGCTTGAGCTCGGCGGCGCGATATTCGGAGCGCACCGTTTCGGCGAGCCTTCCCACGACCTCCAGCGGTGCCTCGCCACTGGTCGGCCGCGCTGCATCGAAGCCGCCAGCCCAGACCGTCGCGCCGGATTCGGCCGCGATCAGTTGAGCGTCGACATGCACGCGGTTGGCGTCGAGTTCAACGCGGCCCTCGAGCGCGTACCGGACGCCGAGTTCGCGGCCGATCTTCTTCAGATCGATCGTCTGCGCGTTGAAGCGCGTGGCGATCGTCGGCGCAATCACGGCAAGGCCCGAGATGCGCGAGACCGCTGCGGTGAGCTGCATCGTCAGCGATGCCGCGACGGGTTCGCTGCCCGAGCCCGCGTCGAAGGGCACCACGATCAGCGCGCTCGCGGTGCCGACCTGCGCGTTGCGCAGCCAGTAAGCGACACCGGCCGCGACCACGATCGCGAGCAGGACGAGCGCGGCGGCCCGACGCAACCAGGGCAAGACTTGCGGCCGCGCCTGTCTGGCCGGGGTGCCGTCGAACTGCACCGTGTAGACGCGAACCGGGCGCGAGATGTTCTTGATCTGCTGCTCGCCGGCGTCGACGAAGCTCACGCCGAGATCCTGCCGGACCTGCTCGTACACGGTGCCGGAGATCGCGATTCCGCCGGCCGGCGCAATCGCCTCCAGCCGTGCCGCGACGTTGACGCCGTTGCCGGCGATGTCGATGGCGTCGACCAGGATGTCGCCGAGATTGATGCCGATGCGGTGATCGATGCGCTCGGCGGCAGGCAGGCCGGCATTGCGCGCGGCCATCGCGTGTTGGATGTCGATTGCCGCCTGCAACGCGGACATCGCACTCGGGAATTCGACCAGCAAGCCGTCGCCGACGGTACGCACGATGCGGCCGCCGTGGCGCAGCACGGCGGGGTCGGTGACGTCATGACGTATTTCGCGCAGGCGCGCGTGCGTTCCGGCTTCGTCGCGCTCCATCAGGCGGCTGTAGCCGACCACGTCGGCGATCAGCACCGCCGCCAGGCGGCGGGTCGAAGGCGCGCTGCCATCTCCTGACATACAGTTCAGTCTACCGACTGACTGAAGCGCCTGAACATCTCGATGGATCCTGGCCTGCGCGAGCCGCGCGACACGGTGCCCGACGACGTGCGCGAGCACGCGTCGCCGTGGGTGCGCGGCATCCTGATCGGGGCGGGCTTCCTGTGCGTCGCGCTCGGTGTGATCGGCATCTTCGTGCCGCTGCTGCCGACCACGCCGTTCATGCTGCTCGCCGCCGCATGCTTCGCGCGCGGGTCGCGGCGCTTCCACGACTGGCTGCTGGCCAATCGCACCTTCGGGCCGCTGATCCACGAATGGCGGCGGCATCGCTCGATTCCGCAGCGGACCAAGTTTGCCGCGATCGCGCTGATGGCGGTCACGCTGACGGTGTCGATCGTCTTCTTCGTGCGCCCGGCATGGCTGAAGATCGCACTCGCGCTGTTCGGCCTCGGACTCGCGATCTGGATGTACCGGATTCCGTCGCGTCCGGTGACCGAGCGCTGAGCGGTAATGGATCACGACCAGCCGGTCGGTGCCGCTTTCCGCGCCCCAGGGTTCGCCGCGGCGGCGGTGCCGTGCTTCTTCATTGGCCCGCCTTGGCGCGCAGACGATCGAGTCGCGCGCGCTCGTGGGTTGCGAACTCCCGGTCCTTGCCGAGTTCATCGGCGGCACGGCGGAAATACGGCCGCGCCTCCCCGGGCCTGCCCATGGCGTCGAGCAGTTCCGCCAGTTCCTCGAACACGTAGCCGTCGGTTTCGTGTGCAGCGGCAAACTCGCTTTCGAGCGCCCGCTGCATTCGCAGGGCTTCGTGATAGCGCCCCAGTGAACGCAGGCAGCGCGCGACGGCCCAGCGTGCGACGCGCGTATCGGTCCCTTGTGCTTCACGCTCGCGCAGTGCGGACTGGAAGTTCGCCAGCGCCTCCTCGAAGCGACCCGCGTCGTGCAGTGTCCAGCCGATGTTGTTGTACAGGGATCCCTTCCAGCTGCGCGCATAAGGCTGTGGCGATGTCAGCGCCAGATCGAGCGCGCGCTGGTTCCATGCGAGCTGATCCTCGGTCCGGGGCTCGACCAGCGCCACCATGTGCGCGGCGTCGACGGCCAGTCCGTCGAGGCCGCTTGCCAGTGCCAGCTGCCAGGCATCGACGAACAGCGGCCGGGCACGGTCCGCCGCGCCCGAGGAGCGGAACGTCCTTCCGCGTTCGAGCAGGAACCGAACCCGCGGCGCGGGTCCAGCGTCCTTCAGTTGCGGCTCGATCTGGTCGAGCAGCTTGTGCGCGTCCTCGAAGCGGCCGCGCAGACTGTAGGTGCGGGCGATCTGCGTGAGCAGTTCGAGCCGCAGGTCGCCGCTCGTCGACACCAGCCGATCGCGAAAAATCTTCTCCGAGGCGGCCGGATCGCCGAAGTTCCACAGCTCGTGGATCTCGGTCGCCCGCGCGTGCGCGGCCAGCAGCGTCAGCGCGGCGCCGAGCGCCGCAAGGATGGCCCGCAGCATGGGTCGGCTCGGTCCGGCTAGGTTGTCCCCTGAGCGCCTTCTTCGTATGGATTGCGCGGTCTGCGTTGCTGCGTCGGTCCGGGTTCGATTTCGAACTTGAACTCGCGGATCAGTTGGCCATCGATGTAGACGCGCATCGAATGCGCACCGATCGGGTCACCCGGCGCGTAGCGCCATTCGTTGGTGATGAATCCGACGCGCGTCGGAACGATGCGCTCGGTCACCGCCGTCCTGCGATCGGGAGAGACGGAGAAGATGCCAAGCGCTTCCCCGGGTCCCCACGTGGGCGGAGCTTCGGGCAGCTCGAACTCCTCGCGCCAGATGACCGTGGGCTTGCTGGCCTTGAATATCACGTACCAGCCATACGGCGCCGAGACGATCGCAGGAAACTTCGTCGTCTCCAGCAGCACGCGCCGACCTTCCGCGTCGGCGCCGAACACGCCGAATTGCGCGGAGACCACCTCGATCTGCGCAGGCGCCTGCGGAGTCGCACTGGGATCCTGCGCGATCGCCGGAGCAATGCCGTGGATCGCGAATATCGCCGCGCCGGCCAGCATCCGCGCAGCGTGGTTGAGTCGCCGGAATCGCATCTTGCCGCCCCCTGGTTGCGCCACTCGATCGCCGCACCTGCAGCGTTCTTAGCACAGCGGTCGGTCGGGCGCATCGCCGTTTGAGACGATGCGCCGCGAGAGCGAGCAAGGGCGCGGGGAATCGGTTAGTCGCGCGGCCCCGGCTTTCCAGGTTCGCGCGGTCCGCGTTCCGCGCGATCTCCACGATTGTCAGGTTGCCCACGCTGGCGCTCCGGCGCCGGGCGCTCCTCGCGTGCTCGCGCCGGATTGACCTGGGGCGATGGCGGCGACGGCGGATGAGCCGTCGGCGGAGCGGTCGGCGCCACAGGGTGTGGCGCAGGCCGCACAGGAACCCGCTCGCGTTCCGGAGCGCGCGCTCCGGCTTCGGGTGCCGGAGTGCGCAGCTGTGGCGCCGGTATGGGTCGGCGTTCACGTGCCGGGCTTTCTTCGCTCGGCGGCGCCACGTGCGGCCGCGGCTGCGGCGGCGTCGCGCGCGGCGTCGCCGGCGTAGACGGTGCAGTGGGCGCGCTCGGCGCGGACACGCTCGGGGCCGAGGGTCTCGCGCGACGCTCCTCCGGTCGTTCAGGCCGGGCAGGGCGCTGCCGCGTTTCGTCCGGCCGCGGCGAGGGCTGCGCTGGAAGCGTCGGAGCCGTCGGCCTGGGCCTGGGCTCGACGGACGGAGGAGCCGGTTGCACGATCCGCGGAGCGGGCCGCTCGCGGATGTCGCGACCTGGAGGGGTCGGTTGCCCAGTCCGCGGAGCGGGTCGCTCGCGGATCTCGCGACCTGGCATCGGAATGGGTGTCGGCCGTTTCTTGATATCGCGCGGTGGCTCGACCGGCGGACGCGGGCTCGTCACCTCGTTTCTCCAGTTCGACGGCGGCGGCACGACGACGCGCTGTATCGGCCCACGATTGAAGAACGCGCTGCCCGGTGCCCAGGTCGTTCGATCGTGATCGCGATTGATGTAGTGCGGCGGCGGGTTGATCACCGTGATGTTCGTGATGTTCGTCACCTGCGCCACGTTGACCACGTTCACGTAGTGGCGCGTGCACGGGTAGCTCGGGACGAAGACCTCATGCGGTCCGAGCGGGAACCATCCGACGGTCGCGCCGATGCCGATCGAGACAGAAATGCCGGGGGTGCCAAACCAGGCAACCAGCGCGGGCGCAAACACCGGCCGCGCCACGAACGCACCCGGATACCAGCCCCAGGCGCCGTTAATTACGACCCAGCGGCCATAGTGGAAAGGCGCGAATCCCCACGGCGCGTCGTCGATCCATGTCCAGCCCCAGGGCAGGATGTATTCCCAATGACCGAACCGGTAAGGCACCCAGCCGGCGGGTACATAGCTCGGGAACCAGACCGGGCCGTAGGTCTCGACCGGTTGCCACGTGCCGTACTGGTCCAGGGATTCCATCCCGGTCATTTCCGGCGACACGTACTGTGCGGAGCGCGGCGCGGCGTCATAGCGATCGCGGCTGGCAACCCAGTCGTCGAACGGATCCGGCGCCGGCGTGCCGAGCCTGAATCCGGTGACGGGCGCGGCCTCCAGGTCGCCTCGCTGGCCGCTCGCTACGGTGAAGATCAGGCGCCCGCTCAGAATCCTTGCCTGACCCGCGTACGCCGTCACGCTCGTCAGTCCGGGCGTTCGATCGACGTCGATGCGATAACGGCCGACGTCCTCGACGACGATTCGATCGCGCGGGGTCAGCAGATCGAGCTCGCGCAGCATGTCGCGATTACGCGCCGTCAGCGCCACGCTGCCGTGCAGTGCGGTCATCTGGATCGCCCCGTCGTCAATGCGCGTGAAATCGATCTCGGTGTTGTCATCCAGGCGCACGGTGAGCGAGCCGATCTGAACCTCGGCGCGGCCAAGGGCGCCGGTCGACAGCCGGAAGCCGGACGTGATCGGCCAATTGAGTGTCGCCGGATCGCTCTGTTCGCTCTGCACATCCATCAGTTGCACCGGACCTGACACGTAGCTGATACGCCCGACCCGCCCGGGTGGATCCATTTCATTCGTAGTTGCCTGCGCCATTGCGGCTGCGCCGAACAGGGCCAGCAACAGGGTGACGACAGCCTGCAGGCAGCGGAGGACAGGACGCCTGAATCCATGCAACCCGGCTTTACTCATATCGATCGTCCCTCAGTAATCGGGGATCAGCCGTTTGATCGGCTCCCATGGTGAAAACGACCACCGAACACTCTTCGTGTACGCATGAAACAACTCGACACAGTTCAAGTGGTGACCTCGGTCAATCGGTCGAACGGGCGGCCAATCCCGCGTTACGTGCGCGGCCTCGATAGAATTTGCCGACAGTTATCCGCCTTTCGCGCGGTAGTGCGTTTGAATTCAGGACATCTTCGATCGGCTGGCGATCCACTCTGAGAGATGAAAGACGCGATGTCGCGTTTCGGGCTGATCATCGTCGGCGACGAGATCCTGTCGGGCAAGCGTGCGGACAAGCATCTGACCCGCGTGATCGAAATCCTGACGCAGCGGGGTCTGCGCTTGGGCTGGGCTCAGTATCTGCCCGACGACCGAGCAAGGATCACGGAAGCCCTCGTGCGCAGCTTCGCCACGG
>JBLMYK010000312.1:0-4776 GCA_050258235.1 Gemmatimonadota bacterium
CGGCGAAGCGCGGCGTATCGGCCAGATATTGCGGCTTGCCGTCGCGATAGTTGATGCGCGCGAAGATGCCCATCACTTTCAGGTGCCGCTGCAGGCCCATCCACTCGAACGCGCGCCAGAAATCCGCGAAATCCGCATCGACCGGCAGCCGCGCGCGGCGCGCCTTCTCCCAGTAGCGGATCGTCCAGTCGAGCACGCGCTCCTCGCTCCACGAGACAAAGGCATCACGGAACAGCGACGCGACGTCGTAGGTGATCGGGCCGTACACCGCATCCTGGAAGTCGAGCACGCCCGGATTCGGATCGCTGACCATCAGGTTGCGCGGCATGTAGTCGCGATGCACGTATACGCATGGCTGTGACAGGCACGCCTCGACGATCGCGCGGAACGCGTCCTCCAGCACCTGCCGCTGCGTAGCTGACAGCGTCCGGCACAGATGGCGCGCGATGTACCAGTCGGGGAACAGGTTCAGCTCGCGCCGCAGCAGCGCTTCGTCGTACGGCGGCAGCACTGTGCTGCGGCTGGCCTGCTGCCACCTGATCAGCGCGTCGATCGCGTCGGCGAAAAGCGCATCGGCCGTGTTGTCGTTGAGCGCGGTCAGGTAGGTCGTCGTGCCGAGATCGCTCAGCAGCACGAAACCCTGCGCCAGGTCCTGCGCGATGACGCGCGGCGCGTGCAGCCCGGCGGCCTGCAGCAGCGCGGCCACGCGAACGAACGGCCCGCTGTCCTCCTTGTCCGGCGGCGCATCCATCGCAATGACAGTCGCCGTGCCCGCGTCGAGGCGGAAGTAACGGCGGAAACTGGCGTCGGCCGAGGCAGGGCGGAGCGACTCGGGCACGAGGCGCAGGGTCGCGGGCAGCGACTCGAGCCAGTGCTGCAACTGTTCGAGGCGGGGGTCGCGGGCGGGGGCGTTCATCGATCGGCGAGTTTCCGCGCATCATGTCGAGCGCGGTGCGTTCCTATAATAGCCACGCGATCCGATCCATCCTCGATGCCACGTCCAACGCCGCGCGCGTCCGTGTTAGGAATCTTCGCCGCGGCGCTGCTGGTGACGGCGGATGCCTCGGCACAGGCGCCGTCGATCGACCCGACGCCGGTCCTCAGGATCGAACGCGCGCTGGGCGCCGGGCGCGCCGCAGCGGTGGGCCCCGGCGCAACGTATGCGCGCGCGGACCGCATATCCGGTGAAGTCGACGAACGCGTCGCTCTCGTGGGAGATGCCGAGGTGAGGCGCGGCGGCATGGTCGTG
This sequence comes from Gemmatimonadota bacterium, assembly GCA_050258235.1. Lineage (GTDB taxonomy): Bacteria > Pseudomonadota > Gammaproteobacteria > Burkholderiales > Burkholderiaceae_F > JAKOQB01. Next base: position 1,250 of record JBLMYK010000312.1, read on the forward strand.
CGTGGCGATCGCATCGACTATTCGGTGCCCGACGATGAGGTGACCGTCACCGGTCATGCGCGGGTCTTTCGGGCCGGCACGATCGTCACCGGTCCGAGCCTGAAGCTGCGCGTCGAGGCGCAGATCGGCCGCATGCCAGACGCGAATTTCACCTACGCGCCGCAGGGCGGGCGCGGGCATTGCGCGCTGATCGAGTTCCTGGGCGAAGACAAGATGCGCCTGACCGACGCCACCTACACCACCTGTGCGCCGGGCGACGACTCCTGGTGGGTCAAGGCAAACCGGCTCGACATCGATCGCGCCGACGAGGTGGCCACCGGCACCGGCACGTCGATTCACTTTCTCGGCGTGCCGATCTTCGCTTCGCCCTATTTTCAGTTTCCGCTCGGCGACCGGCGCCGCAGCGGCCTGCTTGCGCCGAGCTTCGGCATCAACTCCAGGCTCGGCGCCGAGGCTTCGGTGCCTTACTACTGGGACATCGCGCCGAATCTCGATGCGACGATCACGCCGCGCCTGATGCAGCGGCGCGGCCTGCTGCTGGAAAACGAGTTCCGTTATCTGGAACCGACGTTTCGCGGCACCGCCCAGTACGAGATCCTGCCCAACGACCGCGTGACCGGGCAGTCGCGCTGGCTGGGGTCGCTGCGGCACGAGTACGTGAATCCGGTCGGCCTGACCGGCGGCATCAATTACAACCGCGTGTCGGATGATCGTTACTTCGCCGATTTCTCGCGCAGCATCGTGACCGCGTCGCAGTCGGTGCTGCCACAGGAAGGCTACCTCGGCTTCAACCGCACGTACTGGAACACTGCGCTGCGCATCACCAAGAACCAGACGCTGCAGGATCCGCTGGCGCCGGTGGTCAAGCCGTACGAGCGGGTGCCGCAGCTGGCCTTCAATGCGCGCGACACGGATTGGCGCGGGTTCGATGTTGCGCTGGCGGTGGACGCGACGCAGTTCGATCATCCGACGCTCGAGACCGGCTCGCGCGTGATCTTCAACCCGAGCGTTTCGTATCCGTGGCTGGCGCCGGCTTATTTCGTGATCCCCAAGCTGCAATGGAATACGACGATGTATTCGCTCGACCCGGCACTGCACCCGGGCGATGCGCATCCGACGCGTTCGCTGCCGATCGCTTCGGTCGACGCCGGGCTGGTGTTCGAGCGCGACCTGCGCTGGTTCGGCGCGCCTTCGGTGCAGACGCTCGAGCCGCGCCTGTACTACGCGTACGTTCCGTTCCGCAACCAGTCGGACCTGCCCAACTTCGACAGCGCGCTCGCCGACTTCAACTTTGCGCAGCTGTTCACCGAGAACGTGTTCGTCGGCGGCGACCGCATCGCCGAGGCGAACCAGATCACCGCGGCGCTCGCCAGCCGCGTGCTCGATCCGAACTCGGGCGCCGAGCGGCTGCGCATGCTGATCGGACAGCGCTTCTACTTCGGGTCGCAACGCGTCACGCTGCCGGGCGGCGTGGTGCGCACCGGGCGCGCCTCCGACATCCTGTTCGCCTTGAGCGGCCGCCTGACCAGCCACTGGACCACCGACATCGCGCTCGATCACTCGACGGAACAGGGCGCACTGGTCAACGCCAACGCCGCCCTGCGCTGGCAGCCCCGGCCGGCCTCGGTGCTGAGCGTCGCCTATCGCTACACGGCGGACCAGCTGAACCAGATCGACGTGGCCGGGCAGTGGCCGTTGTCGCCACGCTGGTATGCGGTGGGCCGCGCGAACTACTCGCGGCTGGATTCACGCTGGGTCGAACTGCTGGGCGGCTTCGAATACAAGGCGGACTGCTGGGTGTTCCGGCTCGTGGCGCACCGGTTCGTGACCACCGCGCAGACGGCGACCACGGCGTTCTTCTTCCAGCTGCAGTTAAATGGGCTGGCTTCGATCGGCACCAGTCCGATCGAGCAGCTGCGGCGTAATATCCCGGGGTATCAGGTCATCAATCCACCTCCCCGCGAGCCGGGGCGCTTCGACATCTACGAGTAACCGATGAAGTTGAAATTCGCGGCGCGAAGCGTCGCTTTGTGCCTGTTCGCCCTGCTGTCGATCGGTGCGGCGCTGGCACAGAATGCAGCTCCCGCGCGGACTCAGCCCAAGCTGCTGGATCGCATCGTGGCGGTGGTCAACGACGAGGCGATCACGCTGAACGAGCTGCAGCGGCGTGTCCGGCTGGTCGAGCAGCAGTTGCGGCGCCAGAACATCACCCCACCCGCCGCCGACGTGCTGCGCCGGCAGGTGCTGGAGCGGATGATCATCGACCGCGCCCAGCTGCAGCTCGCACGCGAGACGGGCGTCAGGGTCGACGATGCCACCGTCAACGCCGCGATCGCGCGCATTGCCGAGCAGAACAACCTCACGCTGCCGGTGTTCCGGGAGCGGCTGGAGGCGGAGGGCATCACGTTCACTCATTACCGCGAAGACATCCGCGACGAGATCATCATGTCGCGGTTGCGCGATCGCGAGGTCGACAGCAAGATCCAGGTGTCCGAGGGCGAGATCGACAACTTCCTGGCCGCGCAGGCCGGCGTCGACGCGGGTACGGTCGAATACAACATCGGCCAGATCCTGCTGCGCGTGCCGGACAACGCGACCACCGATGTCATCGACGCGACCCGCAAGCGTGCCGAGGACCTGCTACAGCAGCTGCGCACCGGCGCCGACTTTGCCCGCATGGCGGCCAGCTATTCGAACGCGCCGGAGGCGCTGCAGGGCGGCGAGCTGGGCTGGCGCACCGCCGAGCGGTTGCCGACGATCTTTCTCGATGCGGTGAAGGGACTGAAGCCCGGCGAGCTGGCGCCGATCGTGCGCAGCCCGGGCGGCTTCCATATCCTGAAGCTGCTTGGCCGGCGCGATGCGGTCGAAGGCAAGCTCGCGACCGGCCCGGTCGTGCAGACGCATGTGCGGCACATCCTGCTGAGGGTGTCCGATCTGACGCCCGAATCGGAAGTGAAGCGCCGCCTGAACGACCTGCGCGATCGCGTGCTCAAGGGCGGCCAGGATTTCGGCCAGCTCGCGCGCCTGCACTCGGTCGACGGCAGTGCGACGCGCGGCGGCGATCTGGGCTGGCTCTACCCCGGCGACACGGTGCCGGAGTTCGAGCGGGCGATGAACGCCCTGAAGCCGGGCGAGATCAGCGAGCCGGTGCACACCCCGTTCGGCTGGCATCTGATCCAGGTGCTCGAACGTCGCACCGAGGCATCCCCGGTGGAGCGCAACCGCTTCGCCGCGCGTCAGGCATTGCGCGATCGCAAGTCCGACGAGGCTTACCAGGAGTGGATCCGGCAGTTGCGCGACCGGACCTACGTCGAGTATCGGTTGGACGATTCGTGATCCGTGATCCGTGAGCCGACGCTTGCGATAACGACGGGCGAGCCGGCCGGCATCGGGCCGGAGATCTCGCTGCGCGCGGCACTCGCGGTCGACATCCGCTGCACGCTGCTCGGCGATGCGGCGCTGCTCGCCGGGCGGGCGCGAGCCCTCGGCATCGCCTGGCCGCTTCCGGCGCGCGTTTCGATCGAGCA
>JBLMYK010000313.1:0-4091 GCA_050258235.1 Gemmatimonadota bacterium
CGACGCGCATGAACCGATACCCGCTCTGGAAGTACATCATCATCGTGGTCGCGCTGCTGATCGGCGCGCTGTACACCACGCCGAACTTCTTCGGCGAGGCGCCGGCCGTGCAGGTGTCATCGCAGAAAGTGACGGTCAAGGCCGACGAAGCGCTGCTCGCCCGGGTCGAGGGATTGCTGAAGTCAGCCGGCATCGAACCCGAAGCCGCATATCTCGACTCGGTCGGGCTGAGTTCGACCATCCGCGTCCGCCTGCGCGACACCGACACGCAGCTGAAGGCGAAGGACGTGCTCGAGGCCGGACTGAATCCGGACAAGCAGGACCCGACCTACGTGGTCGCCCTGAACCTGCTGTCGCGCTCGCCGCGCTGGATGGCGAGCCTGCACGCGCTGCCAATGTACCTCGGCCTCGATCTGCGCGGCGGCGTGCACTTCCTGATGCAGGTCGACACCAAGGAAGCAGTTGAAAAGCGTGTGGAGGCGCTGGTCGGCGACATTCGCACCCTGCTGCGCGAGAAGGACGTGCGCCACGCCGGCATCACGCGCAACAACCAGCAGATCGAGATCCGCTTCCGCGACGCGGAGACACGTGCCAAGGCGGAAGGCGTGCTGTCCGACAATCTGCGCGAGCTTGCGCTACGCGAGGAAACCGTCGGCGGCGACCTGCTGCTGATCGCGACAATGACGCCGGCGGCCGCGCAGTCCGTTGCAGAGAATGCGCTGCGGCAGAACATCACCACGCTGCACAACCGGATCAACGAACTCGGCGTGGCCGAGCCGGTGATCCAGCAGCAGGGCTCCGACCGCGTGGTGGTGGAGTTGCCCGGCGTGCAGGACACCGCGCGCGCCAAGGACATCATCGGCCGGACCGCCACGCTGGAGGCACGCCTGGTCGACATCAGCCCCGAAGGCCAGGCGGCGGTGCTCGGCAACGCGCCGGTGCCGTTCGGTTCCGAGCGCTTCACCGTCGGGCGCGGCGCGCCGGTGGTGCTGAAGAAGGACGTGATCTTCTCCGGCCAGCAACTGCAGGGGGCACAGGCGACCTTCGACGAGAACCAGCGCCCGGCGGTGTCGATTGAGCTGAACGAGGCCGCCGGCCGCATCATGCGCAAGGTCACGCGCGAGAACCTGAAGAAACCGATGGCGGTCGTCCTGTTCGAAAAGGGCAAGGGCGAGGTGCTGACCGTTGCGACCATCCAGTCCGAGTTCGGATCGCGATTCCAGATCACCGGCCTGGAAAGCCCGCAGATGGCCAACGACCTGGCGCTGCTGCTGCGTGCCGGTGCGCTCGCGGCGCCGATGGAGATCATCGAGGAGCGCACGATCGGACCGAGCCTGGGCGCCGACAACATCCGCGCCGGCTTCAATTCCACCAAGTACGGATTCATCGCGATCACGATCTTCATGGTGTCGTATTACCTGGTGATGGGTTTCATCTCGGCGCTTTCGCTGTCGGTCAACCTGCTGCTGCTGGTGGCGCTGCTGTCGCTGCTGCAGGCGACGCTGACGCTGCCCGGCATTGCCGCTATCGCGCTGACGCTTGGCATGGCGATCGACTCGAACGTGCTGATCAACGAACGCATCCGCGAGGAGCTGCGCCGGGGCCGCCCGCCGAACCAGGCGATCGCCGAGGGCTATGAGAAGGCGTTCGCGACGATTCTCGACTCCAACATCACGACGCTGATCGCCGGCATCTTCCTGTTCCTGCTCGGATCGGGCGCCGTGCGCGGCTTCGCGGTCGTGCACTGCCTCGGCATCATGACGTCGATCTTTTCGGCGGTGTTCGTCTCGCGCGGCTTCGTATCGGTCATGTACGGCCACCGCAGAAGGCTCTCCGGGATCTCCATCGGCCAGGTGTGGAAGCCGGCGGCGGCCAAGGGCTGAGGCGGACCCGAATGAACGCGCAGACGATGGAATTCCGGATCGAGTCGGAGCCGGCGCTGGGTGCCCGCGCGCCGGCGCCGAAGACTCCGTAGCACGACGAGGGACAGACAGATGGAGTTTTTCCGGATCCGCCGCACGATTCCATTCATGCGCTACGCGTTGATCTTCAACGCGATCTCGTTCGTCACGTTCCTCGTTGCGGTCTTCTTCCTCTTCCATCGCGGACTGAACCTGTCGGTCGAATTCACCGGCGGCACGGTGATGGAGATTTCGTACAAGCAGGCGGCGAACCTGGAGCAGATCCGCAACACGATCGACGCCAAGGGGTGGCACGACGCGCAGGTGCAGAACTTCGGCACGTCACGTGACGTGCTGATACGCCTGCCGCTGGAGAAGGGCGTCACGTCCGGGCAGCAGGCCGAGCGCGTGATGGCGACGTTGAAGCAGCAGGACGCCGGAGTCGAGCTGCGCCGCGTCGAGTTCGTCGGCCCGTCGGTGGGAGCCGAACTCGCGCACGACGGCGCGGTCGCGCTGCTGATGGTCTGCATCGGCATCATGATCTACCTGGCGTTCCGCTTCGAGTGGAAGTTCTCGGTCGCGGCGATCATCGCCAACCTGCACGACGTGATCCTGGTGGTCGGGATGTTTGCGATCTTCCGCTGGGAGTTCTCGCTGCCGGTGCTGGCAGCGGTGCTCGCCGTGCTGGGCTATTCGGTGAACGAGTCGGTGATCATCTTCGACCGGGTGCGCGAGCACTTCCGCACGATGCGCAAGGCCAGTGTGGACGAAGTGATCGACTCGGCGATCACCGCGACCATCTCGCGCACGATCATCACGCACGGCTCCACGCTGATGATGACGCTCGCGATGCTGATCTTCGGCGGGCCGGCGCTGCACTACTTCGCGCTCGCGCTCACGATCGGAATCATGTTCGGTGTGTACTCGTCGGTGTTCGTCGCCGCCGCGATCGCGCGCTACCTGGGCGTGAAGCGCGAAGACCTGGTCAAGCCGCAGAAAAAGGAAGACCAGTCGCAGCAGATCGTGCCTTGACGCGCGGGACCACCGGCGCGCCATCGGCTGTTCTTCCCGCGTGAGCGTCGAACCCGAGCCACTGCGCGTCCGCGTGTGGGACCTGCCGACCCGCCTGTTTGGCGGCGATTGCGTACCACCTGGTCGTCAAGCGCGACAACCTGATCATGCCGATGCTCACCGGCGACAGGACCGGTAGCGACGCGGCGGCCACCGATGACGGCGCTGCGCTGCGGCTGCGCGCGCTGATCCTGCCTGCGCTGTCCGGCGTGCTGGTCGGCTACGTCGTCAACCTGTGACGCGGCATCAGCCGAACAGGCCGCCGACGCGCGTGCCGGCAATGCGGTTGACGATGAACAGGCTTGCCGCGCACAACGCGATCAGGATCACGCCGAGCGCGGCGGCCTGGCTCTGCGATCCCGCGATGTAGAAGCTGAAGATTCCGAACGGAATCATTTCCTTGCCGCCCATGGTGAGGAAGATCGTCGACGACGCTTCCTGGATCGACGTGATGAACGAGAACAGCGCGCCGACCAGGATCCCTTTCCACACCAGCGGCACCGTGATGTCGCGGAAGGTGCGAAGCTTGGTGGCACCGACGTTCTCCGCCGCCTCCTCCATCGACTTGTGCACCAGCAGCAGCGACGAGTAGCTGCCGCGCACGGTGTACGGCAGTCGCCGCACCGCCAGCACGAGCGGCAGGATGACCCACAGGCCGGTCAACGGCTCGTCGATCAGCGGCAGCGGAAAGTTGAATGCCCGGATGTACGCGATGCCGACCGCCGTGCCGGGAATCGCCAGCATCAGCGTCGTCAGCGCATCCATCGCGCCACGCCCCGGCGCCTGGGTGCGCCCCATGATCCACGCCATCGGCACGCCGATCACCAGGCACATGATGACGGCAAGCGCGCAGAACATCAGCGAGTTCATGATGAACTTCGGCGTCTCGACGCTCACCTGCTCGAAGAACTCGATCGTGTAGTGCAGGGGTACCGGAGTCAGCGCCCAGCCCCGGCCGACCGCGGCAAACAGGACGCCGACCTGCGGCACGAACGACACGAACATCAGTGCGGAAAGGAAGCCAACCGCCAGCCAGCGATGCACCGGGCCGAGCTGGCGCCGTTCGACGCGCGAATAGGCGAGCGAGCTGTAGTCCTTGATCGCCACGTACTGGCGCGC
>JBLMYK010000314.1:0-35436 GCA_050258235.1 Gemmatimonadota bacterium
CCGGCGTCGTGCTGCCGGTCGATGCGGCCAGCCGGTTCACGGACCGAATCGGCTCTCGCTGAGCCGCGGCTGCGTATGATCGCCGCGCATGTCGCGCGGGGAACTCGATGTCCTGATCATCGGTGCCGGGCACAACGGCCTCGTCTGCGCCTGTTACCTGGCCGCGGCGGGGCTGAAAGTCCGCATCGTCGAGCGGCGATCGGTCGTGGGTGGCGCGGCGGTCACCGAAGAGTTCTTTCCCGGCTTCCGCAATTCGAGCGCCAGCTACACGGTCAGCCTGCTCGACCCAAAGATCATCCGCGACCTGCGGCTCGTCGAGCGCGGCCTGCGCATCGTCGAGCGGCCGTTCGCGAACTTTCTGCCGCTGCCGGATGGCAGGTCGCTGAAGTTCGGCGGCTCCGCCGAGGAAAGCGCGTCCGCTGTCGCGCAGTTCTCCGCCCGCGATGCCGCGGCACTGCCGGCGTATTACGCGCGTCTCGATCGGGCGGCAGCGCTGGCGAAGAGCTGGATGCTGCGTGCGCCGCCGAACCTCGGCGGCCCGCTGCTGGTGCAAGACTGGCGCGATGCGCTGGCCGCCGCCCGCCTGCTCGCGCAGCTTGGCCGCCTGCCACGCGAAAGCCAGCGTGACCTGATCGACATCGTTACCAAGAGCGCCGGCCACTGGCTCGAGGCGACGTTCGAGTCAGAGCCGTTGAAGAGCGTGCTCGGATGGGACGCGGTCGTCGGCAACTACGCGAGTCCGTATGCGCCCGGATCGGCATTCCTGCTGCTGCACTTTGCGCTCGGCGAAGTCAACGGCAGGCCGGGCCGATGGGGCCATGCGATAGGCGGCATGGGACGCATCACCGGACTGATGGCCGACGAGGCGCAGGCGCGCGGGGTGCAGATCGACCTCGATGTGCCGGTCGAGCGCGTGCTGGTCGAGCGCGGGCATGCAGCGGGAGTGATGATCGAAGGCGGCACCGAGATCCGGGCGCGTGCCGTCGCCGCGAACGTCAATCCAAAGCTTCTGTACCAGCGCCTAATCGAGCGCGCCGAATTGCCCGACGATTTCGCAGCGGCGATCAGTCGCTATCGCTGCGGTTCCGGTTCGCTCCGGATCAACGTGGCGCTGTCCGAGCTGCCGGACCTCGCGTGCCAGCCGGGAACGCAGGCGCAGCCGCATCATGCAAGCGGCATCGTGTTTGCACCGTCGCTCGCCTGTATGGATCGCGCGTGGCGCGACGCGCAGGAGCACGGTTTTGCCGGCGCGCCAATCGTCGAGATGCTGCTTCCGAGCGTCGTCGACGACACGCTCGCGCCGCGCGGCGCGCATGTGGCGAGCCTGTTCGCGCAGCAGTTCCGGCCCGACGCGGACTGGGATCGGTTGAAGGGCGTGGCGGTGCAGGCGATCTTCGACGTCGTGCAGTCCTATTGCCCGAACTTCCGTCGTGCGCTGCTCGGCTATCGCGCCTGGTCACCGCTGGACCTGGAACGCGAATTCGGCCTCGTCGGGGGCGACATCCTGCACGGACAGATGACGTTCGACCAGATCTTTTCGCTGCGGCCGCTGATTGGCCACGCGCGCTATCGGGGCCCGATCGAAGGTCTGTACCACTGCGGCGCCGGCGCTCATCCGGGCGGCGGCGTCAGCGGCGCGCCCGGACACAACGCGGCGCGCGAGATCATCCGGGATCTGCGCTAGCTAGCCGGCGAGCCCCGCAGCGAGTTCGACGTTGCCGCCCGCTGCCGCGGTGTTGACCGTCAGCGTGCGCTCGGTGCAGAAGCGCAGCAGGTAATGCGGGCCGCCGGCCTTCGGCCCGGTGCCAGACAGGCCCTCGCCGCCGAACGGCTGCACGCCGACGACGGCGCCGATCATGTTGCGGTTCACGTAGAGGTTGCCGGCGCGGATGCGGGCGGTGACCTGATCGATCCGCGCATCGAGCCGCGTGTGCAGCCCGCAGGTCAGCCCGTAGCCGGTCGCGTTGATCTCGTCGAGCAACGCGTCGAGCTTCAGCTTGTCGAAACGGACCACGTGCAGGATCGGGCCGAAGTGCTCCTGCGTCAGCTGCGCGATCGAGCTGATCTCGTACGCGATCGGCGCGAAGTAGTGGCCGTCGAGGCCGGCCGGCAGCTCGGATTCGTGGATGCGCGTCGCGTTGGCGCGCAGCCAGTCGCGATGGTGCTGCAGCGCGGCCAGCTGCTCGGCGTCGATCACCGGCCCGACGTCGGTGCGGGGATCGGCCGGGTCGCCGATGCGCAGCTCGCGCATGCTGCCACCGATCATCGCCACCATCGAGTCGGCGATCTCGCTCTGCAGGCACAGCACGCGCAGCGCGCTGCAGCGCTGGCCGCAGGACCGGAAGGCGCTCGCGACCACTGCATCGCAGACCTGCTCCGGAAGGGCGGTCGAGTCGACGATCATCGCGTTCTGGCCGCCGGTTTCGGCGATCAGCACGCCGATCGGTGCGTCGCGTGCCGCCAGCGCCCGGTTGATGGCGCGCGCGGTGGCGGTCGAACCGGTGAACGCGACCCCGGCGACGCGCGGATCGGACGTCAGCGCCGCGCCGACGGTCTCTCCGCGTCCTGGCACGAGCTGCAGAACTTCATGCGGTATGCCGGCAGCATGCATCAGCCGCACCGCGTCGAATGCGATCAGCGGTGTCTGCTCGGCCGGCTTGGCGATCACCGCGTTTCCGGCGACGAGCGCCGCGGCGATCTGTCCGGTGAAGATCGCGAGCGGAAAGTTCCACGGACTGATGCAGACGAACACGCCGCGCCCCGCCAGCCGAAGCCGGTTGGCTTCGCCGACCGGACCGGGAAGCGGCTGCTCGATCAGGTGCCGGTCCGCCTGTGCAGCGTAGTAGCGCAGGAAGTCCACTGCCTCGCGCACCTCGAGGTGCGCATCGAGCATCGTCTTGCCGGCTTCCTTGACCAGGCGCCCGACGAGGTCGTCGTGTGCGGTCTCGAACGCATCGGCACAGCGCCGCAGCAGTCCGGCGCGTTGAGCAACCGGCAGCGCGTCCCAGTCGCGCTGGGCCGCGGCCGCGGCGGCGACGGCGGCCTGCGCCTCTTCGGCCGTTGCTTCCACGATCGAACCGACCGCTTGTGACAGGCACGCCGGATTGCGGACGGTGGACGGCGTCCGTGGCGCAGCCAGGTCCGGGATCAGGGGCGCGGCGGCGGCCGCCGGCAGGCCTGCGACATGGCGCGCCAGCGAAGCCAGCGTCGGCGCGTGCTGAAGGTCGATGCCGCGCGAGTTGCGCCGGTCCTCGAACAGGCGCGCCCCGGTGCTCAGGACCTCGGCCAGCGAGCCCTGCGCCGCCGCACGCTCGGCGAGGACGACCGGATCCTCGACCAGGCTCTCGGGCGGCACCGACTTGTCCGAGATCTGGTGTACGAAGGACGAGTTGGCGCCGTTCTCGAGCAGGCGCCGTACCAGGTACGCGAGCAGGTCGCGAAACTCGCCCACCGGTGCATACACGCGCACGCGCGCGTCGGGCTGTTCGGCCAGCAGCGCGGCGTACAGCGGCGCGCCCATGCCGTGCAGCCGCTGGAACTCGTAGCGCGACAGCGGATGGCTCTTGCCGAGCTCGACCACCGTCGCGGCGGTGAGTGCATTGTGGGTGGCGAACTGCGAGTACACCAGGTCGCCGGCCGCCAGCAGGCGCTCGGCCAGCACCGCGTAGGCGATGTCACTCGCCCACTTGTGCGTGAACACCGGAAACCCCGCCAGTCCCTGCTCCTGAGCGTGCTTGATTTCGGCGTCCCAGTACGCCCCCTTGACCAGCCGTACCGCGAGCGGGCGCGCGATCTCGCGCGCACAGGCGAGCAGGTGGTCGATCGCGTGGCCGGCGCGCGGCAGGTACGCCTGCAGCGCGAGCCCGAGCCCCGGCCAGTCCTTCAGCTGCGGTTCGCGCATCAAGCGCTCGACCAGCGCGATCTGCAGTTCAAGCCGTTCGGATTCTTCCGCATCGATTGCAAAATTGATGTCGGCGTCGCGCGCGAGCCGGGCGAGTTCGACCAGCTGCGGATACAGCTCGCGCTCGATGCGATCGAACTGGGAGGTCTCCAGCCGCGGGTGAATCGCAGACAGCTTGACCGAGATGCCGTCGCGCTCGAACCAGGGACGCGCGCCGCGCGTTGCCCTGAGCGCCGCGACCGCCGCGGTGTAAGCGTCGAAATTGCGGCGCGCATCGGCTGCGGTGCGCACGCCTTCGCCGAGCATGTCGAACGAGTAGGTTTCGCGCGCGTCGGGCCGGCGCGCGGCACGCGCGGTCGCGGCCGAAAGACTCGGCGCGAACACGAACTGCTCGCCAAAGCGCCGGATGCCTTCGATCACCAGCGGCCGCAGCGTCGTGCGCGCCAGCCACGCGCGCACCGCGCTCGCGTCAGCGCCGGCCTGCAGCTCGGCATCGCTCGCGGTGTGGCCGGCAATCTTCAAAGCGCTGCTGAGCACGCGCTGCAGCAGGCCCTCGCCGTCGTTCTTTGGCGCGGCGCGGAAGGCGGCGAGCTTCTCCGCAATCAGCCATGTCTGCGTCTCGGCATCGGGCGCGCGCAGCAGCGCCTCGGCCAGCCGCAGCAGCGCGATGCCTTCGGCGCTCGCGAGCGGAAACGAGGCGAGCAGGTTCTGCGCCGACAGCCATCCGGCGTCCGCGGCGCGCACGGCAGCGATGTACCGCAGCGCGCGCGCGCGGGCGGCGCCGCGCACGTCCGCCGACGGGACGACCGCGAAAAGTTGCTCGATCTCGCGGCGCTCCTGGGCGGTCGGATCGCCGACGTCGGGCAGCCGTTCCAGCGTGGCGAGGAATTCCGCAACCTCGATTCCGTTCATCGATTGTCTCCGGGCCCACGAACGCGGCGGCAATCTATCACTGCGCGGCAGCCGCATCGGCGGTGCTGAATACAATTCGATTCCACTTTCTGTCGCCATGCCGACGATCCGATGACAGCGTTGCAGTTCTCGGAAGAGGCCGGCTTCGTCGGGCTTTTCATCTCCAGTTTCGTGTCGGCCACTCTCGTGCCCGGCAACTCGGAGATCGTGCTGCTGGCGCTGCTGCACAAGTTTCCCGAGGCGTTCTGGCGCGCGATCGCCGTGGCCACGGTCGGCAACACGGCGGGCGGGATGACCTCGTATCTCATCGGGCGCCTGATCCCGAACCGGGCCGAGCACAAGGCGATCCTGCATCTCCGCCGCTACGGGCAGGCGGCGCTGCTGCTGTCATGGCTGCCCGTGATCGGCGACGCGCTTTGCGTCGGCGCCGGGTGGCTGCGCTTCAATCCCTGGCTGGCGGCGTTGATGCTCGCGCTTGGCAAGTTCGCCCGCTACGGTTTCCTTGCGGGAGGATGGGCGTGGTTCGATGCACGATTCTTGACCTGATCGGTGCCGGCGCGACGAAGGCGCCGCGGCGCGTTCGTATAATCCGAAGTCTGGCTCCTTTCCGCGCATTCCCCTCCCGTCGAAGAAGATGAACCCATGAAGGTGCTCGTTCCGGTCAAGCGCGTCGTCGACTACAACGTCAAGGTCCGGGTGAAGTCGGACCAGACCGGGGTCGACATCGCCAACGTGAAGATGTCGATGAACCCGTTCGACGAGATCGCCGTCGAGGAAGCGGTGCGGCTGAAGGAGGCCGGCGTCGCGACCGAGATCGTCGCCGTGTCCTGCGGCGTCACGCAATGCCAGGAGACGCTGCGCACCGCGATGGCGATCGGCGCCGATCGCTCGATCCTGGTCGAAACCGATGCCGAACTGCAGCCGCTCGCGGTGGCCAAGATCCTGAAGGCCCTCATCGACAGGGAGAAGCCTGCGCTGGTGCTGTGCGGCAAGCAGGCGATCGACGACGACGCCAACCAGACCGGGCAGATGCTGGCGGCGCTGGCCGATCTGCCGCAGGCGACGTTCGTTTCGAAGTTGAAGATCGCCGATGGCGCCGCGACTGCGACGCGCGAGGTCGACGGCGGCCTGGAGACGATTGCGCTCAAGCTGCCTGCGGTGGTCACGGTCGACCTGCGGCTGAACGAGCCGCGCTACGTGACGCTGCCGAACATCATGAAGGCCAAGAAGAAGCCACTGGAGACCGTGAAGCCGGCCGATCTCGGCGTCGATCCCGCGCCGCGCATCAAGACGCTGAAGGTCACCGATCCGCCAGCACGCAAGGCCGGCGTGAAGGTGGCCGACGTGGCCACGCTGGTGGCCAAGCTCAAGAACGAAGCGAAGTGCATCTAAGCGCAGGGGAACAGATGACAGCTCTAGTGGTAGCGGAACACGATCAGGTCCATCTGCGCGCGGCGACGCTGAATACCGTCACGGCGGCCGCCAAGGCGGGCGGTGACGTGCACGTGCTCGTGGTCGGGCATGGCTGTGCCGGCGCGGGGGCTCATGCGGCGAAGCTGGCCGGCGTGAGCAAGGTGCTGGTGGCCGACGCGCCGCACTTTGCGGATGGGCTGGCCGAGAATGTCGCCGCGCAGGTACTTGCGATCGCGAAGGGTTACTCGCACGTCTTTGCGCCGGCTACGGCCTACGGCAAGAACATCCTGCCGCGCGTCGCGGCCAAGCTGGACGCGGCGATGGTGTCCGACATCATCAGCGTGGAATCGCCCGACACGTTCACGCGGCCGATCTACGCGGGCAACGCAATCGCGGCGGTGCAGGTGGCCGATCCGATCAAGGTGGTGTCAGCACGGCCGACCAATTTCGACGCGGTCGGGGAAGGCGGCAACGCCGCCATCGAGAACATCGCTGCCGTTGCGGACACCGGAATGTCGAAGTTCGTGTCGCGCGACGTCGCCAAGAGCGACCGGCCGGAGCTGCAGGGCGCGAAGGTGGTCGTTTCGGGAGGCCGCGGCATGGGTTCGGCGGAGAACTTCAAGCTGCTCGAGCCGCTCGCGGACAAGCTCGGTGCCGCGCTGGGTGCCTCGCGTGCCGCGGTCGATGCCGGCTACGCACCGAACGACTGGCAGGTCGGCCAGACCGGCAAGGTGGTCGCGCCGCAGCTGTACATCGCGGTGGGCATTTCGGGGGCGATTCAGCATCTCGCCGGCATGAAGGACAGCAAGGTCATCGTCGCGATCAACAAGGATCCGGAGGCGCCGATCTTCTCGGTCGCGGACTATGGACTGGTCGCCGACCTGTTCGAGGCGGTGCCGGCCTTGATGAAGGAACTCGGCTGATCTACTGACACGGAGTCGGTCATGAGCTACAGCGCGCCGGTCAAGGACATGCTGTTCGTGATGCGCGAGCTGGCCGGGCTCGCACAGATCCAGAAGTTGCCGGGCTTCGAGGAGGCGACCGACGACACGGTGGCCGCGGTCCTGGAGGAGAACGCGCGCTTCATGACCGAGGTGATCGCGCCGCTGAACTGGCCGGGCGATCAGAAGCCATCAACGTGGAGCGATGGCAGGGTCACCACCACGCCCGGGTTCAAGGAAGCGTTTCGGCAGTTTGCCGAGGCGGGTTGGCAGGGGCTGCAGCATCCTGCGCAGTATGGCGGGCAGGGGCTGCCGAAGCTCGTCGGCACGCCCTGCACGGAGATGCTGAACTCGGCCAACCTGTCTTTCGCACTGTGCCCGCTGCTGACCGACGGTGCGATCGAGGCTCTGATGACCGCCGGCACCGAGGCGCAGCAGACGCTGTACGTGCCGCGCCTGATCGACGGCACGTGGACCGGAACGATGAACCTCACCGAGCCGCAGGCAGGTTCCGACCTTGCGCTGGTGCGGACCAAGGCGGTGCGGCAGGGCGACGGCAGCTATCGGCTGGCCGGCACCAAGATCTTCATCACCTACGGCGAGCACGACATGGCGGACAACATCGTCCACCTCGTTCTCGCTCGCACGCCGGATGCGCCGGAGGGCGTGAGGGGCATTTCGCTCTTCATCGTGCCCAAGTTCCTCATCAACGCGGACGGCACGCTCGGCAAGCGCAACGACGTGTGGTGCCCTTCGATCGAGCACAAGCTCGGCATCAAGGCGAGTCCGACCGCGGTCCTGCTGTTCGGCGACGGCAAGGGCGAGGTTGGGCCGGGTGCCATCGGCTACCTGATCGGCGAGGAGAACCGCGGCCTCGAATACATGTTCATCATGATGAACGCGGCCCGCTTCGCGGTGGGCGTGCAGGGGGTGGCGATCGCCGAGCGCGCATACCAGCAGGCCGCCGCCTATGCGAAAGATCGCGTGCAAAGCCGCGCCGTCGAGGGATCGAGTGCAGCGGTGACGATCGTGCACCACCCGGACGTGCGTCGCATGCTGATGATGATGCGCGCCAGTACCGAGGCGTCGCGTGCGATCGCGTACGTGGCGGCGGCGTGGTGCGACACTGCGCACCATCATCCCGACGCAGCGATGCGCAAGCAGGCGCGTTCGATCTACGAGTACCTGGTGCCGATCGTCAAGGGCTGGTCGACCGAGATGTCGATCGACGTGGCGTCCACCGGCATCCAGGTCCACGGCGGCATGGGTTTCATCGAGGAAACCGGCGCGGCGCAGTTCTATCGCGATGCACGCATCCTGACGATCTACGAAGGAACCACGGCGATCCAGGCCAACGATTTCGTCGGCCGCAAGACCCTGCGTGACGCTGGAGCGGTGGCGAAAGGATTCGTCGCGCAGATGCGTGCGACCGAAGAAGAACTGGCGCGCGCGGCGGCGGCGGGACTTGTCGCGATCGGCCGAAGGTTGAACACCGCCATCGACGATTACGCGGCCGTGAACGACCATGTGGTTGCCAATGTCAAGGGCGATATCCGCGGCGTGTACGCAGGTTCGGTGCCGTTCCTGAAGCTGGCCGGCGTGGTCCACGGGGGCTGGCAGATGGCTCGCGCCGCGCTGGCGGCGGAGCGCGCGCTCGCGACCGGCGCCGACGACGCGGACTTCCTCCGCGCCAAGATCGCGACCGCGCGCTTCCACGCAGAGCACATCCTGTCGACGTCGGGCGGCCTGCGCGCTGCCGCGATCGAGGGCGCCGAGCCGACGCTCGCGATGCCGGTCGAGCAGTTCTGAGCGCTTGCGCCATCGCGCGATAGGGTCGACCTATCGCGTGAATTGAGAGAAGTCATTGGTTCGCGGCGACCGTTGCGCTTACAGTTTGGCCATCCGGGCGTGATCTGACTGCCCGGCTTACCTTCTATGACCCAGTCTGGAGACTCCCTATGGCACAACTGAAAGGCTCGAAGACCGAAGGCAATCTGAAGGCCGCATTTGCGGGCGAATCGCAGGCGAATCGCCGCTATCTGTACTTCGCCGCGAAGGCCGACGTCGAGGGTTACAACGATGTCGCCGCGGTGTTTCGTTCGACCGCCGAGGGCGAGACCGGGCACGCGCACGGCCACCTCGAGTACCTGGAGCAGGTGGGCGATCCGGCCACCGGGCTGCCGATCGGCCCCACGAAGTCGAACCTGAAGGCCGCAATCGCGGGCGAGACGCACGAGTACACGGACATGTACCCGGGCATGGCAAAGACCGCGCGCCAGGAAGGCTTCGATGAGATCGCCGACTGGTTCGAGACGCTGGCCAAGGCCGAGCGTTCGCACGCGAACAAGTTCCAGAAGACGCTCGATACGATCGTCGACTGAACGCGACGGATCCGGCGCGCCGCGCGCCGGGATCATCGCCGTGCCGAGGCGGGCCGCCATCTGTGAAGAAGCGGCCCGTCTTGCTGCTGTGAGCTGAACCTCGAGAAAAGGAAAAACCGATGTCGGTTCGCGAAGGGTCGCTGGAAGCGCCGACGCGCCATCCGCTCGACTGGAAGAACGCCGATTTCTATGACGAAGCCGCGCTCGACAAGGAGTTGCACCGCGTCTTCGACATCTGCCATGGCTGCCGCCGCTGCGTGAGTCTGTGCGGGGCGTTCCCGACGTTGTTCGATCTGGTCGACAACAGTCCGACCATGGAACTGGACGGCGTGCCGAAGGAAAGGTACCGCGATGTCGTCGACCAGTGCTATCTGTGCGACATGTGCTTCATGACGAAGTGCCCGTACGTGCCGCCGCATCCGTGGAACCTCGATTTCCCGCACCTGATGCTGCGCGCCAAGGCGGTTCACTTCAAGAAGCACGGCGCGAGCGCGGTCGACAGGTTCATGACCTCGACCGACAAGGTCGGCATGTTTGCCGGCATTCCGATCGTCACGCCGGCGATCAATGCAGTGAACCGAACCGCCCCTGCGCGCGCGGCGCAGGAAAGCATGCTCGGTCTCGAGCGCAGCGCGTGGCGGCCCGATTTCGCTCCGAAGAAGTTCCGCTCCGCGGCGCGATCGAACGTGACGGCGCCGGTGCGGGATGGCGCCAAGACGCCGGGGAAAGTGGCGATCTTCGCGACCTGCTATGTCAATTACAACGAACCGGGCATCGGGCACGACCTGGTTCGCATCCTCGAGCACAACGCCATTCCCTACGTGCTGGCGGAAAAGGAAGCCTGCTGCGGCATGCCGAAGCTGGAGATCGGGGACCTCGACGCGGTCGAGGAACTGAAGAACGTCAACATCCCGCAGCTCGCGCGGCTGGCGCGCGAGGGTTACGCGATCATGAGCGCGATCCCGTCGTGCACGCTGATGTACAAGCAGGAGCTGCCGCTCTTCTTTCCCGGCGATGCCGACGTGAAGGCGGTCAGCGATGCGATGTGGGATCCCTTCGAGTACCTCGTCGCGCGCAACAAGGACGGACTGCTGAAGACCGACTTTCGTCATCCGCTGGGAACCGTGTCGTATCACGTGCCCTGCCACGGCCGCGTGCAGAACATCGGCCGCAAGACCGAAGAACTGCTGAAGCTGGTGCCGCAGACCACGGTCAACACGGTCGAGCGCTGCTCGGGCCACTCCGGGCTGTGGGGAACCCGCAAGCAATTCCACGCGATGGCGATGAAGATCGGCAAGCCGGTGTTCAGATCGATGGCGGGCGCCAAGCCCGACTACATCAGCTCCGACTGCCAGCTTGCCGGGCACCATCTTGAACAGGGAATCGAGCAGTTCGCCCGCGAATCCCTCGAAGGCAAACGCCCGACCCTGGCGCATCCGATCACGCTGGTGCGCATCGCCTATGGGCTCTAAGGAAAGCCATGGAGAGTGTGAACATGCCCCGCATCGAACGTAGCAGCCTGCTGACGCTGGAGGCTTACGCAAGGCAACGCAACGACTTCCGGGCCCGGGTCATCGCGCACAAGAAGAATCGCACCGTGCATCTGGGTGATCACGTGACGCTGATCTTCGAGGATGAGCTGACCATCCGCTATCAGATCCAGGAAATGCTGCGGATCGAGAAGACGTTCGAGGAAGAGGGCATCCAGGACGAACTCGATGCCTACAATCCGCTGATCCCCGACGGCACGAACCTGAAGGCGACGATGATGATCGAGTACGAGGACCCGGTCGTCCGCGCGCGCGAGCTGGCGAAGCTGAAGGGCATCGAAGGCGCCGTCTACGTCGAGGTCGACGGTCACGCGCGGGTGAGCGCGATCGCCGACGAGGACCTGCAGCGGGAGAACGACGAGAAGACCTCGTCGGTGCACTTCCTGCGCTTCGAATTCACCCCTGCGATGATCGCGACGTTCAAGGGCGGTGGAGCGGTGGCGATGGGGATCGATCATCCCCAATACCGCGCGCGGGTCGACGAGATTGCGCCGCAGGTGCAGGCGGCACTGGCGCGGGACTTCGCGTAGGTCCGTCGTGCCGCGTGCGATCATTTCGCATGCAGCGCAAGCCGGTCATCAAGGCTCCGGTCCACGTGGTGCCGCGCAAGGGGCGCGGCGCGACTTTCAACGTCGCGCACCGCTTCGAGCGTGTCGACCGCGAAGCTGACGGTGACGCGCTCGACGCCGCGCGCTGGGCGGACTCCGGCGAAGAGCTGCCGCCGCTCGCGACCGAGGTCACGTTCGAACAGGCCAGATCGATCCTGGCCTGGAACGATTCGCCCGACATCTATTTCGACCGGTCGATCAACCCGTATCGGGGCTGCGAGCACGGCTGCGTGTACTGCTACGCGCGGCCGACGCACAGCTATCTGGGGCTTTCTCCAGGGCTCGACTTCGAAACCAGGCTGGTGGCGAAGATCAACGCGGCCGAGGCGCTCAGGCGCGAACTCTCGACACCGGGTTATCGCGCCGACGTGATCAACCTCGGCTCGGCCACCGATGCCTATCAGCCGGTCGAGCGCGATCTGCGCATTACCCGCCAGATCCTCGAAGTCCTGTCTGCCGTGCGGCATCCGGTCGCGATCGTCACGAAGTCGAGCCTCGTCGAACGCGATCTCGATCTGCTGGCGCCGATGGCGCAACGGCACCTGGTGGCGGTCTACGTCAGCATCACCACGCTCGATGCAGCGTTGTCGCGCCGGCTGGAGCCGCGCGCGGCGAGCCCGGCGCGGCGGCTGCGGACGATCGAAACGCTCGCGCGCGCCGGCGTTCCGGTTTGCGTCAATGTCGCGCCGATCATCCCGTTCCTGACCGAACCCGACATGGAGCGCATCATGAAGGCAGCTGCCGATGCCGGCGCCGCCGCTGCGTTCTATACCGTGCTGCGCCTGCCGTGGGAGGTGAATCCGCTGTTCCAGGACTGGCTCGCCAGGCACTATCCCGACCGCGCCGAACGCGTGCTGAACCGCGTGCGCGACATGCGCGGCGGCAAGGACTACGACGCCGCGTTCCGGACGCGCATGAAGGGAGAGGGGGTGTGGGCGGACCTGATTCGCCAGCGCTTCGACAAGGCCTGCGCGCGCCTGAATCTGCAGTTCAAGCGCTTCGACCTTCGCGCCGACCTGTTTGAACCGCCGGCGCGCGATGAGCGCCAGATCGATCTCTTCTAGCGCCCCAGCAGGGTCTGGAAGAAAAGCGTGATTGCGGTCATCAGCACGATGGCTCCGACCACCAGGGTGGCGATCGCAACCAGCACGGCGTCCCATCCGCTGTGGTTGCTCTTCTCCGAACCGGGATTGAAACGCGCGTCGAACTTGGTGTCGGCCATCAACGCCAGCACGAGCGCCTCGATGCAGCCGGCGATGAACGGAACCACAGCGACGAAGAAGGCGGGCGTCTCGTACCAGTTCTTCACGCCGATCAGCAGGGGCGCGCTCAACACCGTGACGCTCAATGGCAGCCACCACAGGCGCTGGCCGAGGTAGACGCGATGTGCTCCCAGCGCGCCCAGCGCGAACGCCAGCAGCGCGGCGACGGATTTGCGCCGAAACATTCCGAAATCCTTTCGTCTGCAGTGCGGGACCGGAGCGGATGATACGGAGTGCATGTGCCGGGTTGCTCCGGGTCGCCGCCGGGCGCTACAATCCGCGGCTTTCCCAAAATGCAAGTTCTGGATTCTTAAGGATTTCTGATGGTCGTCATCCGACTGGCCCGGGGCGGTGCCAAGAAGCGCCCGTTCTTCAACATCGTCGCGACCGACTCACGCAATGCGCGGGACGGACGTTTCATCGAGCGCGTCGGTTTCTACAACCCGGTCGCGGCGGAAAACGAGCCCCGCTTTCGCGTTGCGGACGACCGTCTGACCTACTGGAAGGGCGTCGGGGCGCAAGTGAGTCCCACGGTCGCGCGCTTGCTGAAGGAATTCGGCAATGCTCCGGCGCAAGGTGCGCCAGCCGCCTGAGCCGGCGCATGAAGGCCGCCGCACGCCGCCTTCGGACCTGATCGAACTCGGAGCGGTACGCGGCGCCCATGGAATCAGGGGTTGGGTCCGCGTCGTTCCGTACAGCGCGGACGCAGAAGTTCTTCGGTCGAATCGCAGCTGGTGGCTGCAGCGTGATGGAGCGGCGGAACAGATCGAGGTGACCGGCCTGCGACGGCATGCAGGACAACTGCTTGCCAAGTGGTCAGGCTGTGAAACGCCGGAGGCGGCGGAAGCGCTTAGAGGTGCGACGGTCGGGGTGGCGCGCAGCGATTTTCCGGCGCCACCGCAGGGAATGTATTACTGGGCCGATCTGGTCGGTGCGAAGGTGGTGAACCGGGCCGGCGAGGAATTGGGACGGGTGCGGGGACTGAGCAACAACGGCGCGCAGGATCTGCTGGAAGTGGTGGAAGATGAGACCGTACGCCTGGTGCCGATGATCGCGACCTACGTCGACCGGATTGATGTCGACGCGAAGACGATCACCGTGGACTGGCAGCGGGATTGGTAGGGAAGTGACCGGGAGGGTGCGTGCGATTCGACGTGATCACGCTGTTCCCGGAGATGTTTCGGGTGTTGGCCGAATTCGGCATTACGCGGCGCGCGCATGAGCAGGGGCGTTGGTCGCTGCGGACCTGGAATCCGCGCGATTTCACGTCCGATGCGCATCGAACCGTGGACGACCGGCCCTTCGGCGGCGGCCCCGGAATGGTGATGCTTGCCGAGCCGCTGGCGCTGGCGGTCGAGGCGGCGAGTGGCGACGCGGCGCGGACCGGCGCGGCGGGAAAGGTGATCGCATTTGCGCCCGCGGGTCGTCCGCTGACCGACGCACTGGTGCGCGAGTGGTCGACCGGCAGCGCGCTGACGCTGGTGTGTGGAAGGTACGAAGGCATTGATCAGCGCTTTCTCGATGCCTGCGTCGATCAGGTGGTGTCGATCGGCGACTTCGTGATGTCGGGCGGCGAGATCGCGGCAATGGCGCTGATCGACGCGGTCGTGCGGCAGCTTCCCGGCGCGCTGAAGGAGGCATCGACGGCGGACGAGTCGTTCGCTGCCGGGTTGGTGGACGGGCCGCACTACACGCGGCCCGAGCAGTGGCGCGGACGGACCGTGCCGGCAGTCCTGCTGTCAGGGCATCATGCGCAGATCACGCGCTGGCGCCGCGAGCAGGCATTGCTGGCCACGGCGCGGCAGCGGCCGGAGTTGATCGAAGCGGCGCGCCGGGGAAACGGCCTTGGCGTGGCCGACGAAGAGTTTTTGCGTGGGGTCGACGCACAGATGCCTGACCTCGCGCAGGGTGTCCGGGCCTGACGGCCGGGACGAGTGAGAAGGTGTGAAGATTTCGTTGCGAGCGGCCTGAGGTCGCGCCGAGCAGCGGACCTGTACAGGGTTGTACAGCGAGCAGCGCAGGTGCGAGATCGGGACGCGCAGTAGAAAGACTCACACGTTCTGAGTCCCATCCTCTGGGACGGCAATAATGGCGGAACCTGCCGCACACAACAGCCGTCACAAGATGGTCATAGGAGAGAAAAGATGGACGTGATCCAGCAGCTTGAGAAAGAGGAAATCGCGCGCGTCACCGCAAACAAGACAATCCCCACGTTCGGGCCGGGAGATACGGTGATCGTCAACGTGAACGTCGTCGAAGGCACCCGCAAGCGCGTGCAGGCGTACGAAGGCGTGGTGATTGCCAAGCGCAATCGCGGGCTGAACAGCTCGTTCGTGGTGCGCAAGATCTCCAGCGGCGAGGGCGTGGAGCGCACGTTCCAGACCTATTCGCCGTCGATCGCGTCGATCGAGGTCAAGCGCCGTGGCGACGTTCGCCGTGCCAAGCTGTACTACCTGCGCGATCGTTCCGGCAAGTCCGCCCGCATCCGCGAAAAGCTCGAAAGCCGCGGCGAGGAGTGATCTTTCTCGGCGACGCTTCGCGGCGCCGCCGGCTGCCCGCATGTCCGACCTGACGTCGCGTCCCGCTCCTGCCGTGCGGTGGCGTCCGGTGCTCGATCCCGAGGCGGTGCCGCTCGACGCCGCGTTCGTCGATGTCGGCGCGCGCGGTTTGGCGGTTCCGCTCGATCGCCTGCGTCCGGAGGCACTGCGCACTCGGCTGGCGGCTCCGCCGGCATGGCGGCCGGAGATGACGGGCGACGAGAAACTCGCGATGCTGGCCGAGCCGCCGCGGCCGGCATCGGTGCTGATCCCGCTCGTGGTTCGTCCGTCGCAGGTGTCGGTGCTGTTGACCCGGCGCACTTCGCACCTGCACGACCATGCGGGCCAGATCAGCTTTCCCGGCGGACGGATGGACGATGCCGATGCCGACGCGGTCGCCACCGCATTGCGCGAATCGCAGGAGGAAATCGGGCTCGCACCCGACGTCGTCGACGTCATCGGCACGCTGCCGCTGTACCTGACGATCACCGGCTACCGGGTCACGCCGGTAGTGGCACTGATCGAACGCGAATTCAGTCTGACGCTCGACGATTTCGAGGTCGAAGAGGCATTCGAAGTGCCACTGTCGTTCCTGATGGATCCGGCAAACCACGAGCGACGGCGCATCGAGGTCGGCGGCGGCGCGAGCCGAACCTTCTATGCGATGCCGTATTCCGACCCGCAGGCGGCGAAGCGTTATTTCATCTGGGGCGCGACGGCAGCGATGCTGCGCAATTTCTACCACCTGCTCGCCGCAGAATCCTGACGGAGGTCGACGTGGGCTGGCTTTCGCTGCTGCTCGTCCTGCTGCTGGAACAGGTCCGCCCGGTTCCAGCGCGCAATCCGGTATACGCCGGGGCGGCCTGGATCGCCGACGGCGCCGCGCGGAATCTGAATGCCGGTTTGCCAAGGCATGGCGTATATGCGTGGCTGCTGGTGGTGGGTGGCGCCACGCTCATCACCGCAATCCTGTACGCGTTCGCGATTTCGGTTTCATGGCTGCTGGCGCTGGCGCTGAACCTCGTCGTGCTGTATTTCACGCTTGGCTTCCGTCAATTCAGCCATCCATCCACCGAAATCCAGATCGCGATCGCCAACGGCGATCTTGCGGCGGCACGGCGCGAACTGACTGCCTGGAAGGGCCAGTCCGAAGAGGGATACAGCGCGGCCGATCTCGAAGAGCATGAGGTCGTGCGTCAGGCGATCGAGCACGGGCTGCTGCTCGCGCATCGCCACGTGTTCGGGGTGTTCTTCTGGTTCGTCGTGCTGCCCGGACCGATGGGACCGGTTTTCTATCGCCTCGCCGACTACGTGGCGCGGCGGTGGAACCGGCGCGCGCCGGGCCCGCTGCCCGCCGATGAGTTCGGCAGCTTCGCCCGCAAGGCGTTCGCCTGGATCGACTGGGCGCCGGCACGAATGACGGCGCTCGGATTCGCGGTCGTCGGCGACTTCGAAGGCGCGATTTACTGCTGGCGCAAGGTCAAGGGGGTGGGCGGCTTTCCGGGCGTCGAGGCACGCGCCGTCGTGCTCGGTGCGGCGAGCGGCGCGCTCGGCACGCGCATCATGAGCACTGCGGAATCCGCTCGTTATTTCGACGAACCCGGACAGGAAGGCGCGGGGCTGCGCGAGCCCGACAAGAACACGCCGCGCTCGGTGGTCGGGCTCGTTTGGCGCGGGCTCGCCCTGTGGCTGATCCTGCTGTTCGCGCTCACGCTGGCGAGCTGGATTACTTAGCCCGCGGTCAGGCCCGCTGCGTACCGCACGCCCAGCAGGCGCCGAACTGCGGCTCGAGCTCCTCGCCGCAGTTGGCGCAACGCCAGGTCGGGCCGCCGGCCGGCTGCATCAGTTCGCGCAGCAACTGTCGCGCGCGAGGCTCATCCAGATCGTCCAGGATCCAGACCTGCGGCGCGCATTCCAGCCACGGGATGTCGCCGATCGCACTCGAAAGCGTGGTATTTCGCACCTCGCAGCGGATCCCCGCCGCCCGCAGTGCATTGGCGATGTGCGCCGCCTGCAGCGTCTGATCGCAACGGACAAGCAGCTTCATCGTACGCACTCGACAATCAGTTCACGATAGAAATCGTAGCGCTGCGAATCGATGCGGTGAGCATCGACCGCAACGCGGATCGCGCAGTCGGGCTCCGCCGCGTGGCGGCAGTCCAGAAAGCGGCAGCGGCCAAGATATGGCTGGAACTCGGGGAATGCCGCGACGACTCCGGGCGCGTCGAGGTGCGCCAGGCCGAATGCCTGGAAGCCGGGCGTGTCGATCAGCGCTCCGCCTGCCTCGAGAGCAAACCAGCGCGACAGCGTGGTCGTCTGCCGGCCGAGGTTCAGATGGCGCGAGAACTCCTGCGTGCGCATGTCGGCGCCCGGCACCAGCAGATTCAGCAGTGTCGATTTGCCCATTCCGGATTGTCCGATCAGCAGGGTGGCGCGCCGAACCAGGATCGGCCGCAGTGCGTCGCGGGCATGCACAGGATCGCGCTTGGCGCTGATTGCCGCCGTGCGGTAGCCAAGCGAGCTTATCTGTTCGAGGCGCTGGATCGCCTCCTGGCTTCCCGGCAGGTCGATCTTGTTCAGGATCGCCAGGCTGGCGATGCCGGCCGCGTCCGCGGCCACCAGCGCGCGCCACACGAAGCGCAGGTTGAACGCCGGCTGCGCCGCGAACACGACCGCCACCTGGTCGACGTTGGCTGCCATCGGTTTGGTGCGCTGCTGATCGGCGCGGAACAGCACGCCGTGGCGCGGCATTACCTCGTCGATCACCGCCTGGCTGTCGCCGGTATTGCGATAGCGCACCATGTCGCCGACGATGACGTCACCGCGCTTGCCGCGCCGGCTGGCGGTGAGAATCCGGCCGGAGGCGCCGGCGATCAGATAGTGCCTGCCGAAACTTGCCACGACGCGCGCTGCCTGATCGGCATCGGAGCGCGCCGGCGCATTCATGCGGCGTGGCCGTACTGCTGCTCGAACACGGCATCCGCCTTGGCGGCGCAGATGAAATCGTTCTCCGAGATGCCGCTGACGGAATGCGTGTTGAAGCGCACCTCGCATCGGTTGTATCCGACGATCAGGTCCGGGTGGTGATCCTCATGGTGGATCATCCAGGCCAGCGCGTTCACGAAGGCGATCGTCTCGTGATAGTCGCCGAAGCGGTAGGTGCGCACGATGCTGCCTTCGCGCAGGCTCCACTCGGGCAATGCCGCCAGCTGTTCGCGCACCTGCGCGTCGGTCAGCGCGCCGCTTTGCAGCGGGCGGCAGTGGCGAGCGACGAGTTCGGCGCGTGTAAGCATCGGTCGGGCGCGTTGGTTCGCCGTGCGTTCAGTTCGCGCCGCCCGCGAGCAGGCGCTGGATCCGGATCGTCGCGGGCGGGTGCGAGTCGTAGAAGGCGGAGTGCACCGGATCGGGTGTCAACGTGGCGGCGTTGTCCTCGTACAGCTTGACCAGCGCCGCGACCAGGTCCGTCGCGGAAGCGTGCCGGGTCGCGAATGCGTCGGCCTCGAACTCGTGCTTGCGCGAAAACAGGCTCGCCAGCGGCGCCAGCACGAAGGTGAACACCGGCAGCACGAGGATGAACAGCACCAGCGCAAGCCCGTCGTTGCGGGCGTCGAGCAGCGGAGTCACGCCAAGCCCCTGGTAGAACCAGGTCCGGTTGGCGAGCCAGCCGAGCAGCGCGAGCAGCGCCAGGCTCGAGGCAAAGGTCACGATCAGCCGCTTGGTGATGTGCCTGAGCTTGAAATGGCCCAGTTCGTGCGCCAGGACCGCCTCGATCTCGGGCCCGGTCAGGCGGCGCACCAGCGTGTCGAAGAACACCACGCGCTTTGCGCGCCCCAGGCCCGTGAAATATGCATTGCCATGGCTGGACCGGCGCGAACCGTCCATCACGAACACGCCCTTGCTCGAGAACCCCGTGCGGGTCAGCAACTGCTGCACGCGTTCGGCCAGCGACGCATCGCGCAGCGGCTCGAATTTGTTGAACCACGGAGCGATCAGCGTCGGGTACAGCACCAGGATCAGCAGGCTGAATCCGGCCCACACCAGCCACGCGTAGAACCACCACCATGCGCCGGCCTTCTGCATCAGCCAAAGTACGATCGCCAGGATCGGCAGGCCGAGCAGCGTGGCGAGCGCGATCGACTTCGCGAGGTCGATCAGGAACAGGCGGGGCGTCATGCGGTTGAATCCGTAGGCCTGTTCGAGGGAGAACTGCCGGTACCAGGAAAACGGCAGGTCGACGAGTCCGCTCAGCACCACCACGGCCGCCACGATCAGGACCTGGAACAGAAAACCGTGCCCGACCATGCGCGCAATCGCGGCCGCGATCAGGTCGATTCCACCCAGCAGAGTGAAGGCGATCAACAGTGCCGCGCCAACCGTCGTCTCGATCAGGCCGAGGCGCTGCTTGGCGATCGTGTAAGAGGCAGCCTTGCGGTGCGCATCCAGGCTGACGCGGTCAGCGAACTGCGCCGGCACGGCGTCGGCGTGCGCAGCCACATGGCGTATCTGCCGCAGCGCCAGCCAGTACTTCAGGCCGAGCATCAGCGCCAGCATGGCGACGAAAACGAAGGTGAACTGAACCGCCATCGGGAATGGGCGTGCCGGGCGGCCGCTGCCGCCTCCAGGTGCGTGAGACAATCCGGCGCGGTGAGCACGCCATGAACGAGCAAAAAATTATGTCACAGCCGATGCCCGGCAACGGTGCTGGGGCTGCCCGCGCCGAACGCTTCGACGAAAGCAACATCGTCTGGGTCGACATGGAAATGAGCGGGCTCAATCCCGACTCGGATCGCGTGATCGAGATCGCCGTCGTGGTCACCGATTCGCAGCTGGCGGTGATCGCCGAGGGTCCGGTGATCGCGGTACACCAGCCCGATTCGGTGCTCGATGCCATGGACGAGTGGAACCGCACCACGCACGGCCGCTCCGGACTGACCGCGCGCGTGCGCGAATCGACGATCGACGAGGCGATGGCGGAGAGAACGCTGATCGATTTCCTGTCGCGCTATGTGCCGCCGCGCAAGTCGCCGATGGCCGGCAATTCGATCTGCCAGGACCGGCGCTTCATGGCCCGCTGGATGCCGCAGCTCGAGGGGTTCTTCCACTACCGCAATCTGGACGTCAGTTCGTTCAAGGAGCTCGCGCGGCGCTGGGCCCCGGCCGTGTATCGGTCATTCGAGAAGAAGAGCCGGCACGAGGCGCTTGCCGACATCTACGAATCGATCGAGGAACTGAAGCACTATCGGGCGCAGATGCTGAACTGCTGAGCCGAAGCCGGCGCCGCCGTTACGGCGCGCCGCGGCAGTCTCCGCACCGCGATTTCCCGTTTCGCTCCCGGCCATGGTCCCGCCGCCAGGAATCGAACCTGGATCTGAGTCTTAGGAGGACCCCGTTCTGTCCATTGAACTACGGCGAGCGTGGGCGCGCAGTATACGGCGCAGCCTCGTAGAATCCGCGCGCCGCAGTCGAGCATTGCGAAGGAGTGCGTGCCGTCGGTGCAAACCGGCGCGGACCGCATGGCTTCTTGCTTGGCGCAACTTGATCACCGACTTTTCCACAGATTCTGTGGATAACCGAAGGCGCTCTCTGTCCACGATTTCCGCATGACGACGTCACCCCGTTCGCGCTCCGGCCGCAGCGCCGAGTACGTAGAAGCATCGATCCGCGTGCTGCGCGGGCTCGAACCGGTCAAGCAGCGGCCGGGCATGTACACGCGCACCGATAGCCCGCTGCACATCGTTCAGGAAGCGATCGACAACGCCGCCGACGAGATCCTGGCGGGATTCGGCGCACACATCGACGTCACGGTGCATGCGGACGGCGCGGTCAGCGTCGAAGACGACGGCCGCGGCATTCCGGTCGGACTGCACCCGGAGGAGAAGGCGCCGGTGGTGGAGATCGTCTTCACACGCCTGCACGCCGGCGGCAAGTTCGACAAGCGCGCCGGCGGCGCGTATTCGTTTTCCGGCGGCCTGCACGGTGTCGGCGTGTCGGTCACCAACGCGCTCGCGTCGAGGCTCGACGTCACCGTGTGGCGTGACGGCAAGGTGCATGCGATCGGGTTCGCGGACGGCGATGTGCACGAGCCGCTGCGCTCGCGCGCACGCAAGGCGGGCGACAAAGCGACCGGCACCCGCGTGACCGTGTGGCCGAATCCGAAGTACTTCGACACCGCCGCGGTGCCGGTCGACGAACTCGAGCGCCTGCTGCGCAGCAAGGCCGTGCTGCTGCCAGGCACCGAAGTGACGCTGAGGATCGAAAAGACCGGTGCGGAGCAGCGCTGGCGCTACAACGGCGGGCTGCAGGAGTACCTGCTTGCCTGCCTCGGCGCCGAGCCGCTGCTGCCGTTGTTCGAGTCCGAAGGCTATGCAGGCGCGGACGACCAGACGTTTGCCGAGGGCGAGGGCGCGCGCTGGGTGCTGGCGTGGAGCGAGGAAGGCGCGGTGGCGCGCGAGTCGTATGTGAACCTGATTCCGACGACGGCGGGCGGCACGCACGAATCCGGACTGCGCGAAGGCATGTTCAACGCGATGCGTGCCTTCATCGACGCGCACAACCTGCTTCCGAAGGGCGTGAAGCTGTTGCCCGAGGACGTGTACTCGCGCGCGAGCTACGTGCTGACCGCCAAGGTGCTCGATCCGCAGTTCCAGGGCCAGATCAAGGAGCGCCTGAACAGCCGCGACGCGGTGCGGCTGGTGGCGTCGTTCGTGCGGCCGCAGCTCGAGTTCTGGCTCAACCAGAATCCGGAATACGGCCGCAGGCTGGCGGATCTCGTGATCCGCCAGGCGCAGGCGCGGGCGCGCGCATCGCAGAAGATCGAGAAGAAGAAGGGCTCGGCGGTGGCGGTGCTGCCGGGCAAGCTCACCGACTGCGAGTCGACCGACATCGAGCGCAACGAACTGTTCCTGGTCGAGGGCGATTCCGCCGGCGGGTCGGCCAAGATGGGGCGCGACAAGGAGTTCCAGGCGATCCTGCCGCTGCGCGGCAAGGTGCTGAACACCTGGGAGGTCGAGCGCGACCGCCTGTTCGCCAACGCCGAGGTCCACGACATCTCGGTGGCGATCGGCGTGGATCCGCACGGGCCCGACGACGAAGTGGATCTTTCCTCGCTGCGCTACGGCAAGGTCTGCATCCTCGCCGACGCTGACGTCGACGGCGCGCATATCCAGGTCCTGCTGCTGACGCTCTTCTTCCGCCACTTCCCGCGGCTCATCGAGCACGGCCACGTGTACGTCGCGCGGCCGCCGCTGTTTCGAGTCGACGTGCCGGCGCACGGCCGACGGCCCGCGCGGCGCGTCTACTGCCTCGACGACGACGAACTCGACACCACGCTGGAGAAGCTGGTCGACGAGGGCGTGCGCGAGGGTAGCTGGAGCATCGCGCGCTTCAAGGGGCTGGGCGAGATGAGCGCGGAACAGCTATGGGAGACGACGATGAGTCCGGATACGCGCCGGCTGCTGCCGATCGGTCTGGGCGATGTCGATCTCGCGCAGACGCGCTCGACGATGACGATGCTGATGGGCCGCACCGAGGCGCAGAGCCGCCGCACCTGGATCGAGGAGCACGGCGACGAGGTCGAAGCGGATGTCTGAGGCGAGCGCACGTCGTCTTCGCCCGGACACCCATTTCCCGACCGGAAGAACAGGCCGCCCGGCTACCTGATCAGCGGAATCGCGGCTGCGATGTCATACGCCTGCACCGCCTGGATCTTTGCTTCGAGCTGCAGGTAGCGCGCCGCTTTCTTCGCCGGCAATGCTTTCAGCAGGCGGTTCTGCATCGTCCGGCGCGCCTTGATCTCGGCCTCGTCGGCTGCAGTCAGTTCGTTGGACAGGTTGCGCGCATAAAGATTGGTCATCGGCTTGTTCATCCCGATCACGCCTTCGAGCGCGGCCGAGCGACGGCGGTTGGTGGCGTCGAGGCTGCGCTGATAGGCGTCGTACAGCGGCCAGAACTTCTTCGCCTCCGCGGGCGTCAGATCCAGCGTCGACGCCACCAGCCCCTTCTTGTCGGCGGCGACCGCACTCTTCAGTGCCTGCATGTCGGTCCCGTCGCCGATCTTGTCCTGCGCCCACGCGCACGGCGCGACGAAGAGCGCGAGGACGCACAGCAATGTCGAGAGTTTGTTGTTCATTGTTCCTCCTTGTTCGACAGCGGCTGCCCGGGACAACCACCATCACCGATGGCTCGAAGCATGGCGCCGCCGATTGATGCGAGTCAAGGCCATCGGGGCATCTTGGCAGGCAGACTCCGTTGGTGCCCGCAGCAGCCCTAATAGGCGACACGCCATCATGGCCAAGAAATTCCCCGTGAACCCGAAACATCCCGAGCGCAACTGCTGGGGGTGCGACAAGTACTGCTCGGCGAAGTCGATGATGTGCGGCAATGGGTCGGAGCGGACCCAGCATCCGGTCGAGCTGTTCGGAGAGGACTGGATGGAGTGGGGCGCGGAAGCGGCGGCGACGGAACCGCCAGCCGAGGCGATGGCCTCGGCGCTCAGCCACGCCGGTTGATTTCGGCGCCCGCCGCCGCGGGTCGAGTTCAACGCTGGAGACCACCCGCGGCCGGAGTGCGCAGTCGCCTTCGGTAAACTCGCTCGCCTCGCGCTTGCCCTCTCCGCGCGGTTCTCATGCCCGAACAGCAGACCCTCTTCAGTCCTCCGAACGAATCGCCCGACGCGCTGACGCTCGCGCATTTCGCGAGCCGTGCCTATCTCGATTACGCGATCTCCGTCGTCAAGGGCCGCGCACTGCCCGACGTGGCCGACGGGCAGAAGCCGGTGCAGCGGCGGATCCTGTACGCGATGAACGAGATGGGGCTGGCGGCGAGCGCCAAGCCGGTGAAGAGTGCGCGCGTGGTCGGCGACGTGCTCGGCAAGTTCCATCCGCACGGCGACCAGGCCGCGTACGACGCGATGGTGCGGATGGCGCAGGACTTCTCGCTGCGCTATCCGCTGATCGATGGGCAGGGCAACTTCGGCTCGCGCGACGGCGATGGCGCGGCGGCGATGCGCTACACAGAGGCGCGCCTGACACCGATCGCGCGGCTGCTGCTCGATGAGATCGACGAAGGCACGACCGACTTCGCGCCCAACTACGACGGTACGATGCAGGAGCCGAAACTCCTGCCCGCGCGGTTGCCGTTCACGCTGCTCAACGGCGCCAGCGGCATCGCGGTCGGCATGGCGACCGAAATCCCGTCGCACAACCTGCGCGAGGTGGTCGCCGCGCTGCAGATCGTGCTGAGGAATCCGAGGGCGCCGCTCGACGAACTGCTGGAGGCGATGCCGGGGCCCGACTTTCCCGGCGGTGGGCAGATCATTTCGCCCGGGCAGGACATCCGCGAGGTCTATGCGAGCGGCCGTGGCAGCCTCAAGGTGCGCGCTCGGTATGTCTTCGAGGAACTGGCGCGCGGCCAGTGGCAGCTCGTGGTGCATGAGCTGCCGCCCGGCGTGTCGGCGCGCAAGGTGCAGGAAGAGATCGGCGAACTGACCAATCCGCAGCCCAAGGCGGGCAAGAAATCGCTCTCGGCCGAGCAGCAGCAGCTGAAGCAGCTGGTGCTGTCGGTGCTCGATGCGCAGCGTGACGAGAGCGGCAAGGAGGCGGCGGTCCGGCTCGTGTTCGAACCGCGCACTTCGCGGATCGACCGCGACGAATTCGTCAACGTGCTGCTGGCCAATACCAGCCTCGAGACCAGCGTGCCGATCAACCTGGTGATGATCGGCCGCGACGGCAAGCCGCGCCAGAAGACGCTGACGGAGATACTTTCCGAGTGGATCGAGTTCCGCGTCGAAACCGTGCGCCGTCGCACGCAGCATCGGCTCACCAGGGTCGAAGACCGGATTCACATCCTCGAAGGCCGGCAGGCGGTCCTGCTGAACATCGACAAGGTGATCAGGCTGATCCGCAACTCCGACGATCCGAAGCCCGAGCTGATCAAGGCGTTCAAGCTCACCGAGCGGCAGGCCGACGACATCCTCGATCTGCGCCTGCGGCAGCTGGCACGGCTGGAAGGAATCAAGATTGAGCAGGAACTGGCGGAGCTTCGCAAGGATCAGGCCGGCCTGCAGAAGCTGCTCGGCTCGGACTCCGCGCTGCGCAAGCAGGTCGGCAAGGAGTTCGACGACGACGCGAAGAAGTTCGGCTCATTGGATAAAGACCCGCGCCGCACGCTGATCGAGGCGGCCGAGCGCGCCAGCGTCGAAGCAAAGGTGGTCGACGAGCCGGTCACGGTGATCATCTCCGAGCAGGGCTTCGTGCGCGCGCGCACCGGCCATGGCCATGACGCGTCGCAGTTCGCCTTCAAGCCGGGCGATGCGCTGTACGACGCGGTCGAGTGCCGCACCGTGGACCACCTGATCGCGATCGGCTCCAACGGCCGTGCGTACTCGGTGCCGGTCGCGCAGCTGCCGTCGGCGCGCGGCGACGGAGCGCCGGTCACATCGATGATCGAGCTGGAAGCCGGCACGCGCATCGTCGCGTTCTGCGCTGGCGCGGCGACGCAGCCGCTGCTGATGGCGACCAGCAACGGCTACGGATTTGCGTGCCAGCTCGGCGACATGATCACGCGCCAGAAGGGCGGCAAGCAGTTCGTCACCGTCGACGAGGGCGCAACGCCGCTGCGGCCGGTGCTGGTGGGTGCCGGCGTCGACGACCGCATTGCGTGCCTGTCAGCCAAGGGCCGGCTGCTGGTTTTTGCCGCAAGCGAGATCAAGGCGCAATCGGGCGGCGGTCGCGGCGTGACCCTGATGGGGCTGGACGATGGCGAAGCGCTGATCTGCGCGCAGCCCTGCTCGAAGGCGGGTGTCGTTGTCTCTGGCACGGGACGCGGCGGCAAGCCGGTCGAAGTCACGATCGCCGGCGCCGATCTCGAAGCGCACACCGGCCATCGCGCGCGCAAGGGCTCGCTCGCGAAATCGAAGCTTCAGGTGGCCGGTCTGCGGCGCGCGTAGCGGTCGTGAAGCGCAGGGCTGCCTTCACAGTGCTGGCGGTCGTCGCGGCCGCGGCGCTGGCCGTTGCAGCGACGATCGTGCCGGGTTGCGTGACCGTGAATCCCTACTACGAGCAGAGCAAGGCCCATCACCAGCCGGGCGGATTCCAGAACATCGATCCGACCGCAGTGCCGCGTCCGTTCAGCGACTTCCTGCGCTGGCGGCGCGAGCGCATCGGACTCGAGATCGCACCGCCGAAGATGGACCTGTCGGCGATCGTCCCCGACCTCGGCTACATCACGCGCAATCGCAGCGAGTTCGCGGTCACCTGGATCGGGCACGCGACCGCGCTGGTCCAGATCGGCGGCCTGAACGTGCTTACCGATCCGATCTTTTCCGAGCGCGCGTCTCCGGTGCAGTGGCTGGGACCGAAGCGCTGGCAGCCTCCCGGTGTGCTGCTGCGGGAATTGCCGCACATCGACGTCGTCGTGATCTCGCACAACCACTACGACCATCTCGACGCGGATTCGGTCAAGGCGCTCAACGCGCAGGCGGGCGGCCCGCCGCTGTTCGTGGTTCCGCTCGGCGTCGAGCGCTGGCTGGCGAGCGAGGGCATCACCAACGCGAAGGCGCTCGATTGGTGGGACTCTATCGAGTTCCGCGGTGCGCACGTGCACCTGGTCCCCGTCCAGCACTGGAGTGCGCGCGGCTTCGGCGATCGCATGCAGACGCTGTGGGGCGGCTATGTGATCGACGGTGGCGGCAAGCGCGCGTTCTTCGCCGGAGACACCGGCTATTCGCCGGTGATCTTCAGGCAGATCGGCGAGCGCCTCGGGCCGATCGATCTCGCGCTGATTCCGATCGGCGGTTACGAGCCGCGCTGGTTCATGTCGAAGA
This sequence comes from Gemmatimonadota bacterium, assembly GCA_050258235.1. GTDB lineage: Bacteria > Pseudomonadota > Gammaproteobacteria > Burkholderiales > Burkholderiaceae_F > JAKOQB01. The sequence goes on from JBLMYK010000314.1 coordinate 27,327, forward strand.
TGCACGTGAATCCGGAGGAGGCGGTGCAGATCGCGCTCGACCTCAAGGCACGGCGTTCGCTCGGGATCCACTGGGGGACATTCCAGCTGACCGACGAGCCGCTCGACCAGGCGGTCACCGACCTGGATGCGGCCTTGCGGAGACACGGCCTGACCGAGCGCCAGTTCTTCGTGCTGCGCCACGGCGAGACGCGGCGGTTCATTGACTAGGAAGAGAACATGAAGACCTACGCGTTGATGCTGTTCCTGCACCTCGTCGCGATGGTGATCTGGATCGGCGGCATGTTCCTGATGCATTTCGCGGTTCGACCCGCCTGCGCGGCGCATCTGGACCCGCCGCAGCGCCTGCCGCTGCTGGCCGAGATCCTGCGCCGCTTCTTCAACTGGGTCGCGGCCGCCGTGCTGGTGATGCTCGCGTCAGGCATCGCGATCATCTTCGTCGCCGGCGGCTTCAGCGCGATGCACCCATCGGTGCATCTGATGTTCGGCATCGGCATCGTGATGATGGCGATCTTCGCGCACATCCGCCTCGCGCCGTTTCCGCGCCTGCGCGCGGCGGTCGTCATGCGGGACTGGCCGGCGGCAGCCGCGAGTCTCGACCGCATCCGCAAGGAGGTCGCGCTCAACCTGGTGCTGGGCGTTGCGACCATCGCGGTCGCAACGCTGGGGCGCGTGCTGCTTTAGGGCCAGCGTGGCGGATCGCTGCCAAGCGGCACCGACGGCCGCGACCACGAAAACGGCGTTCGCGTCAGACTAGCCGCGTGGCGAACGAGCGTCAGACGTCCGAAGCCCGAAGGCAGCGTTTCAAGAAGGTCGCGCACGTCGTCGAAGGTCGGATCCGGCACGGCGAGGCCGCCGGCAACGCGCCCGAGATCGCGCAGCCACTTGCCGGTCTGCGCGAGCGAGCAGCGCACGTGCCAGCTTCCGCCCTCGAGCGCGCGGCGCTTCAACGCTGCCATCACGGCAAACGCCATCAGGTGGCCGGTCGCGCGATCGAGCGCCTGCGCCGGCAGCGGCTTCGGCGTGTCGGCGCCGGCTGCCTCCGCTTCCGCGGCATTGAAGCCGGTCGCTGTCTGCACCAGCGAGTCGTAGCCGCGCCGGCCGGCCCACGGGCCCAAGTGGCCATAGGCGCTGAGGGAAACGTAGATGATGCCCGGCCGCAGCTGCGCAGCGTCGTCGGGGCCGAAGCCGAGCGCGGCGAGCCCGCCGGGACGGTAACCCTGCACCATCACGTCGGCATCGCGCAGCAACGCGCGGAAAGTTGCGCGGTCGGCCCCATCGCGCAGGTCGAGGAAGCAGGACAGCTTGCCGGGGCCGGTTTCAATCACCAGCGGCGCGATCGCCGGCAGGCGCGGACCGCTGACCAGCAGCACGTCGGCGCCGTGACCGGCGAGCGTACGGCCGCACACCGGCCCGGCGATCACGCGCGTCAGATCGAGCACGCGCACCCCTGTCAAGGGCCGCGTGCCGCCGCGCAGCGGCAGGGCGCGCGCATCGCCGATGCGCTCGATCGTCAGCAGCGGAAGTCCTGCGACCGCGGCGCCTTGCGGGTGTGCATCCCATTGCCCGAACGTGCGCATCGCGGTCACGACCAGGCCGCGCTCCGCGGCGGCATCCTCGAACCGCAGCGCGTCCCAGCTTGCGAGCGCGCGTGTCACCGCGTCGCGATCGTGCGCGCAGCCAAGAAGCGCCAGCACGCCGTCGCGGTGGTGCGGAAAGTTCGCGTGAATGCGCACCCAGCGCCCGTCGCCGCAGCGGAAGAGCCCCGTGATCGTGTCGCTGAATTCGACTGCCGGTCCGTCGCCGACGCGCAGGTAGCGTTCGCCGCGGAACTCGATCGCGGCGGCGCGCAGGTCGACGCTGACCTCCTGCCGCTCGCCGCTGCGCAGTCGCCACAGCTCTGCGGCAGCGAGCGCGGAAGCGGCGATGCTTGCCTGCGCCGCGGTGCCGACCGCAAACGAGGACGGCAGCGCGGGCTCACGTCCCGTCAGTTCGACGGATCCGAGCGCGTCGGCATCGCAGCCGGCGTCGCGCCACAGGCGTTCGAGGACGGTTGACGTCAATGCAACCTCACCCGGTTGCATCGGGCGTGATCAGGCGGCCGCGGAGGTGCGGTGCCGGCTCAGCCGCCGTACTGCCAGAGGCACGGTCACCATGGCCACGGCAAGCACCCACAGGCCGATCGAGATCGGGCTCGCCCACAGGATGGACAGGTCGCCGTTGGTGATCGACAGTGCGCGCCGCAGATTCTGTTCCATCATGTCGCCGAGCACGAAGCCCAGGATCAGCGGCGCCATCGGCATGTCGCACTTGCGCAGCAGGTAACCGAGTACGCCGAGCACGGCCATCAGCACGAGGTCGAACGTCGTCGCATGCACCGCATAGACACCGACCGTGCTGATGGCGAGGATCCCGGGCACCAGCATCCAGTTCGGCAGCTTCAGCATGCGCGTGAAGACGCCCACCATCGGAATGTTCATGATCAGCAGCATGACGGCTGCGATGAAGAGCGAGGCGATCAACCCCCACACCAGTTGCGGCTGCTGGTCGAACAAGGCCGGGCCGGGCGTGATGTTGTAAAGCGTCAGCGCGCCGACCATCACGGCCGTGGTTCCCGAGCCCGGCACGCCCAGCGTCAGCATCGGCACGAACGAGCCGCATGCCGACGCGTTGTTCGCCGCCTCCGGCGCAGACACACCACGGATGTCGCCCTTGCCGAAGTTCCCGTCCTTGTCGTTCAGGCGCTTTTCCATCGCATAGGCGATCGCGCTCGCGATCGTTGCGCCGGCGCCCGGCAGCACGCCGACCACGAATCCGAGCAGCGAAGAACGCACGGTTCCCCACCAGGTGAGCCCGAGTTCTCTCAGGTTGAACAGCGTGCGGCCGGTGGCCTTGACCATGCCACCGCTCGAAACCAGGTGCTCCAGCATCAGCAGGATCTCGCTGACCGAGAACAAGCCGATCACGACGACGATGAACTGGATGCCGTCGGACAGATGCACCGAGTCGAACGTGTAGCGATACACACCCGAGTTCGAATCGACGCCGACGGTGGACAGCGCCAGCCCGATCAGGGCCGCGAGCAATGCCTTCATCGGCCGGCTGCCCATCAGCCCGGTCAGGCACGCGAACGCGAAACACATCAGCGCGAAGTACTCGGCGGGTCCAAACGCCAGCGCCCAGCGGGCCAGCAGCGGCGCGAACAGCGTGATGCCGATCGTCGCGAACATCGTGCCGACGAACGAGGCCCAGGCCGAGATCGACAGGGCGACGCCAGCCTCGCCCTTGCGCGCCATCGGGTTGCCGTCGAGCGCGGTCATGATCGCGCCCGCATCGCCCGGAACGTTCAGCAGGATCGATGAGATGCGGCCACCGAACTCACAGCCCAGATAGACGGCCGCCAGCAGGATCAGCGACGTCTCCGGCGGCAGTTTCATCGCGAACGCGAGCGGCATCAGGATTGCAACGCCATTGATCGGGCCGAGTCCCGGCAACATCCCGACGACGGTGCCGATGAATGAGCCGATGGCCGCCACCACCAGATTGGTGGGTTGTGCCGCAACCGAGAATCCGGTCCCGAGATAGCCCAGCGTGTCCATCATCGTCCTCCGAAGATGAACGCCAGCAGTCCGGTCGGCAGGACGACGTCGAGCACCTTGTCGAAAAGCAGGTAGAAGCCCACGCCCATGCCGATGCCGCCCGCCAGTGATTGCTTCCAGTTGCCGCCAAACGCGATGCCGACGGGAACGGCCATCAGCGCGGTGGCCAGCGCAAAGCCAAGCCACTGGAACAGGAACGTATAGACGAGGATCGCCGCCACGCAGCCAGCCAGTGCCGGCAGACGCGCTGGCGCTATTGCCGCCGAGTGCGCCGATGGCCGGATCACCAGCCACGCGCCGGCCAGCCCGATCAGCACGGCGAGCAGGGTCGGGAAAGCGCGCGGCCCGACCGGCTCGTACGAAATCGGCGGCACGTACTGGCGTGCGGCCACCGCCATTGCGATGGCCGCGGCCACGCACACGCCGCCGAGAATGCGGTCGCTCGTCATGGCGCGTCCCGGTCTACTTCTTGGCCAGCCCGAAGTCGTCGACCAGCTTGCGGTACATGGCGACCCGCTGTTTGACGTACTTGTCGAATTCCGCCCCGGTCATCGAGAAGGGGAACAGTCCGCGCTCTTCGCGCAGCTTCTCGAACTCCTTGGTCGCCATCGCCCTGTTGAACGTTTCGACCCAGGCGTTGTAGTCGGCGTCGCTCACCTTTGGTCCCATGTAGAAGCCGCGGATGATCGGCCATTCGATGTCGAAACCCTGTTCCTTCGCCGTCGGCACGTTCGACAGCGAACCGGTCAGGCGCTTGTCGGCCAGCACCGCGAGGACGCGGATCGGCGAACCGGCGGCGATCTTCTCGGCCGCCTCGGACGCATCGCCCGAATACACGCTGATGTGGCCGCCGAGCAGCGCGGTCGTGGCCTCGCCGCCGCCTTCGAACGCGACGAAGCGCATGCCCTTGTAGTCGATGCCGGCCGCGCGGGCGACCAGGGCTGCCTTCATCCAGTCCTGACTGCCCACGGTGCCGCCAGCACCGAACACGACCTTGGAAGGATCGGCCTTAACCGCCGCCATCAGTTCCTTCAGCGTCTTGTACGGTGAGTCGGCTTTGACCGCGACCATGCCGTAGTCGGCGCCGACGCCGGCGAGCCATCTGACTTCGTTTTCGTTGTAGCGCCCGAACTTGCCCTGCGCCAGGTTCAGCAGCGAGCCGCCCGAGAACGCGATGATCGTGTTCTCCTCGGCCGGACGCTGTGCAACGATTGCGTTGTACGCGACCGCGCCGATCCCGCCCGGCATGTAGGTCACGCGCATCGGGTCCTTGATGAACTTGCCGTTCAGCAGGGCCGACTGCGCCAGCTTGCAGGTCAGATCGAAGCCGCCGCCGGGCTTGGCCGGCGCGATGCATTCGGTCTTGTCCAGCGGCCCGGCGGCCACCGATGCGGCGGCGCACGTGAAGGCAAGTGCGAGCAATGAGCGTTTCATGAGGTCTCCAAACCTTGAGAATGAGTGATCGTCAGTCGGCGCATCCGGCCCCGCAGCTGCGCCCGCGGAGTGCGCCAGACGCCGACCACTGTATCGACCGCAGGCTTTCAGTCAGCTTTCAGCGGGGCGGCGCCGGCCGGCGCGTGCAACGGCAGGCGAACCACCACGGCACAGCCGCGCTCGCCGGGACCCGCCTGGACTCGCATCTGGCCGCCGAGTCGGTGTGCGACCGAACTGACGATCGCCAGGCCAAGGCCCGAGCCCGATGCGCTGACGTTGCTGGCGCGGAAGAACCGTTCGCCGGCACGCGCACGCTCGGCCGCCGGGATGCCGGGTCCGTCATCGACGACGACCAGGTCGGCGTGGTCCGTGTCCTGCAGCACGCGCACCGTGATGTGCCCAGCCGGCGGTGTGAACTTGAGTGCGTTCAGCAGCAGGTTGCGCAGCGCTTCACGCAGCAGGCCGTCATGCCCGTCCACGATCGGCGCCACAGCCGCCGCCTCGAAGCCCAGGTCGATGCGCCGGTCGCGAGCCTCGTTCCAATGCTCCCGCGTTACATCCTCCGCCAGCGCGTTGAGGTCGACCGGACCCAATTCCACTGGCGCCGAATCGGCCCGACCGAGCGCAAGCATCTGGTTGGTCCGGTGCACGGTGTCATCGAGCTGCGCCTTGATCGCCTGCAGCGCATCGCGCACGCGCACCGGGTCGGACTCGCGCAATGCATACGCAACCTGCGCCGCAAGGGTGGCGAGCGGCGTGCGCAGCTGGTGTGAGGCGTCGTCGACGAAGCGGCGCCGTTGCTCGGTCAGTTCCCGGTTGCGCAGCACATGGTGGTTGATCGCCTCCACCAGCGGGGCCACATCGCGTGGTACGTTGGTGACATCGATCGGCGCGAGATCGTCGGGCCGGCGCGCCAGCACTTCGTTCCTCACGCGCTGCAGCGGGCGCAGCACCCAGCTGACGAGCAGCGTCAGCAGTGCCGCGCCAACACTGATCAGCAGCACGTCGCGGCTGACCGCCTCGAGCACCAGCGTGCGCGTGAAGTCGGTGCGCGAGGCGATGCTTTCGGCGACCTGGATCACGATGCGCTGTTCGCCACCGGCAGTGCTGATCGGTCTGGCGAGCGGCCGTGCGTACGACGCGATGCGTACGTGCTCGCCGTAATACACGGCGTCCGCAAACTGGGGACGACCGCTGGCAAGCGGCAGCCTGGGGCGCGGAAGGTCCGTGTTGCCCAGCTCAACCAGGCCGTCCTCGGTGGCGACGCGGTAATACACCTCGCCGCTGGCGGTGAGCTGGAAGAACTCGAGCAACCGGTACGGCAGTTCGACCCCGAGGCCGCCGCTGTCGGTGGAGACGTTGGCGTCGATCGCCTTGACTGCGCCGTACAGCGAGCGGTCATATGCCGCGTTGGCCGCTCCAACCGCGGCACGCCAGGTGAGCCACATTTCGGCACCGGCGACCGCGAGCATGCTCGGCAACAGGACCACCAGGAGCGTGCGGCGCAGGCCGAGCCGGTGGCGGAACGCTGGCTTCATCAGCGCGCCGGTGCTTCAAGCACGTAACCGAGCCCGCGCAGCGTGACGATGCGCACGTCGGACGACTCCAGTCGCCGGCGCAGTCGGTGTATCAGCACCTCGATCGCCTCGGGCTGGACGTCCTTCTCGTCGGAGAACACCCGCTCGTGAATCTCGCGCTTGGAAAGCGGCTCTCCGCTGCGCTGGATCAGCGCGCGCAGCACCGCGTGCTCGCGCGGCGATAGCGCCAGCGGTTCGTCACGCAGCCGGAACTGGCGGTTGCCCGCGTCAAAGACGAGCGGGCCGCAGGAGAAACGGGGATGATCGGTGCCGCGCGCGCGGCGGATCAGGGCCAGCAGCCGCGCCTCGAGCTCCGGCACCTCGAATGGCTTGGCGAGGAAATCGTCGGCCCCTTCATGCAGCGTACTGACGCGTTCGATCAGCGAATCGCGCGCGGTCAGGATCAGGATCGGCAGCCGCATGTCGGCCCGCCGCAGTTCTGCCAGCACGTCATGGCCATCGCGGTCGGGAAGACCAAGATCGAGGATGAGCGCGTCGTAACGCGTTTCGCGCAAGGCGTTGGCAACCAGCCGGCCTTCGTGCACCCAGTCCACGACAAATCCGCTCTGCGCCATCGCGCGGATCAGCCAGTTCGCCAGCTCACTTTCGTCTTCAACCAGCAGGATGCGCATATCGGATCCGTTGCGGTCGAATGGTAGCCGGCATCGCTGCCGGTGCCGGCGCTGCCCGGTTGTGCGTCGGATCAGTCCAGAACCGCCTCGCCCCGCAGAACGTCCACGCAGCCGCCGCCGACGGTAGCGCGGATCCCATCCGCGCCGCGGCGCGCCGATGCGATCAGCAGGCTCGGCCGCCCCATCTCGACACCCTGCGCGATTTCGAACTGCCCCTCGGCCGCGCCGCCGAGCGAAAGCAGGAATGCCGCGAGCGCCGCGTTGGCGCTGCCGGTCGCCGGATCCTCAACGGTGCCGGACAGCGGCGCGAACATGCGCGCGCGCAGGCGATCGTGCGTCTTGGCGTCAGTGCGTGCGTACAGGTGCAGCGACAGGCGATCTGGCGGCTGGTCGAGGCCCTGCGCGAGGCGACGGAACGCGCCGAGGTCGGGCGCCGCGCGCGTCAATGCATCGCTGGTGACCTCGACGAAGCAGAACGGCAGGCCGACCGAGGCGATGCGCGGCGGATGCGCATGCAGGACGAGATCGTGCGCAGACAGGCCTGCGCACGCGGCGACCCCGTCGACCGGCAGGTCGGGCCCGGTCGACAGCGGCTGTGGCGCGGCGATGTGCGTGCCTGCGATCCCGCCGCGCGCGTCCCGCGTGACGCGCACCTCGACCAAGCCGGCAATCTCCTCGAATCGCAGCACATCGCCGCTCGCGCGGCCCTGCGCCGCGAGCACGCAGCCGGTGCCGACGTTCGGGTGTCCGGCAAAAGGCATTTCCGACGTCCGGTTGAAGATGCGCACGCGCGCGGTGTTCGACGGATCGCTCGGCGGCAGCACGAAGGTTGTCTCGCTATAGTTCATCTCGGCCGCAAGCGACTGCAT
>JBLMYK010000315.1:0-9452 GCA_050258235.1 Gemmatimonadota bacterium
GCACGAGCAGGTCGCGCGCGCTCTTCAGCCGTGCCACGGTCTGCGCGATCAGCTCGTCGCCGTCGCGGATCGCCACGATGCCCGCGCGCTGCACGAAGGTCGGCGCGCACGAGGTGTTGAATTCGACCATCTTGGCGAAGTTGGCGATGAACGCGCGCGGCGCCACCAGCCAGCCGAGCCGCCAGCCGGTCATCGTCCACGTCTTCGAGAACGTGTTCGCGCTGATGAAGCGCTCGTCGGGATCGACCTCACCCAGCACGCCGGGCGCGTGCGCGGACCCGTCGAAGATGATCCGCTCGTACGCGTCGTCGGCGACGAGCCAGATGCCGTTCCGGCGGCAGTGCGCGAGCAGTACGCTCCACTGATCCTGCGGCATCACCCAGCCGGTCGGGTTGCCCGGCGAGTTGACGACGACCATCTTCGTGCCCGGCGCGGCCGCGTCCAGCAGCCGCTGCAGGTCGAGCGACCAGGCCCCGTGCGTGCACGTCAGCGGCACGCGGATCACCTGGCCGCCCACGATCTGCGGCTGTGCGGTCACGTTCGGCCACACCGGCGTGACGATCGGCACGCGGTCGCCCGGTTCGATCAGCGCCTGCGAGACCAGCGACAGCGCATTGACGCCGGCACTGGTGATCGCGATGCGATCGACGCCGATCGGCGTGCGCGGCGCGTGCAGCCGGTCAACATAGCCGGCGACCGCCTCGCGCAGTTCGATGATGCCGAGGTTGTGGTTGTAGAAGGTCTCGCCAGCGTCGATCGATGCCTTGGCGGCATCGCGGATGAATTCCGGCGTCGGCAGGTCACCTTCGCCGAACCAGAACTTGACCAGGTCCTTCGCGCGGCCGAGCGCGGCTTCGTTTGCGTAGTGGTTCGCAACCTCGCGAATCCGCGAGGCGGGCAGGGAGTCGAGGGACGGGCGCAGCATCTGCCGATTATCGCTGCTCCCGCGATTCTGACGTTCCGTAAGCGGACGATGTAGCGCAGAGGCGAAGAAGATTCTCTTCGGCAACGTCAGGCCTGAGGGCAATGGCGCGTGCGACGACAGGTCGGGCCTGCGCCGCGCCGCGGGATCAGCGCACCAGCTGATTGATCTCGATGATCGGCAGCAGCACCGCGAGCACGATCAGCATCACCACCACGCCCATCGTCAGGATCAGCAGCGGCTCGAGCAGGGACGTGAAGAACAGCGCGCGGCGCTCGGCCTCGCGCGCGTGGATGTCCGCCGCGCGCGCCAGCATTTCGGGCAGCTTGCCGGTCGCTTCGCCGGATGCGATCAGGTGGATCAGCACCGGCGGGAACAGGCGCGCGTGACCCACCTTCTTTTCCTCGTCGCTGTCCTGGCGCAGCGCGCGCGCCAGCGAGTAACCCTCGCGTACGCGGGCGGTCGCCTCGACCACGCGCGCACGCATCGCGAGGTTGGTGACGGTTTCACCGGCCGCCTGCAGCGCACGCAGCATCGGCACGCCGCTGCCGACCAGGATCGACAGCGTGCTGGCGAAGCGCGCGGTGTTCAGCGTGCGCGACAGCACGTTCAGCACCGGCAGCGTCAGGATGCGCCGGTGCCAGCGCAACCGGATCGCCTCGACGCGCAGCGCGCGGTTGATGCCGAGGCCGATCGCGACGACGACCGCGGCGACGATCCAGCCGTAGTTGCGCACGAAATCCGACAGCGCGATCAGCGCGCGCGTCAACACCGGCAGCGCCTGCTTGGTCTGCGCAAATACCTGCACCACCTGCGGCACCACGTAGGTCAGCAGCCCGATCACGACGGCCAGCGCCACCAGTGTGACGATCACCGGATAGATGAAGGCGAGCGTGATCTTCTGCTGCAGCCGCGCGCGCTCTTCGACGTAGTCGGCCAGGCTGCCGAGCACGGAGCCGAGCTTGCCGGATTCTTCGCCCGCCGCGATCAGCGCACGGAAGATGTCCGGGAACTGGCGCGGGTGACGTGCGAGCGCCTTCGACAATGAACTGCCGGAGAGCACGTCGGTGCGGATGGCGGCCATCAGCTCGCGCACCTGCTGCTTCTCGCTCTGTTCGACCATCACCGTCAGGGCATCGGCCACCGGCAGTTGCGCGCCGAGCAGGCTTGCCAGCTGCCGCGTCAGCACTGCCAGTTCCGTCTGCGACAGGCGCCGGCCGAGCGAAAGCGACAGGCTGGTGCGCTGCGCTTCGCTGATCACCGGCTCGACCGTCAGCGGAACCAGGCCGCGGCCGCGCAGCAGCTGGCGCGCCAGGCGCGCGCTGTCGGCCTCGAGCAGGCCCGACAGCTCCTTGCCGGCGGCGTCGACTGCCGCGTACCTGAACGCAGCCACTACCCGCCCGGTGTACGCGCCGTGCGCGACAGCAAATTCAACGAGGCGGGAAACATCACGGTTCGAAGCGGTGGCGGCAGCTACTCGCGCGTCACGCGCAACACTTCTTCCAGCGACGTGACGCCTGCGCCGACCCAGCGCATCGCGTCGCTGCGCAGCGCGGTCATGCCGCGCCGCTCGGCGACGCGCTTGATGTCGGCCTCGTTGGCGCCGTTGTGGATCAGGAGCCGCATCTCGTCGTCGACGGTGAGCAGCTCGTAGATGCCGGTACGGCCCATGTAGCCGGAAAAGCTGCAGCGCTCGCAGGCGGCGGCGCGGTAGCTCCTGCCGTCGGGCTCCGGCTTCTTGCAGTGCGGGCACAGCTTGCGCACCAGCCGCTGCGCCAGCACGCCGAGCAGCGACGACGACAGCAGGAACGGCTCGATTCCCATGTCGATCAGGCGCGTGACGGAAGATGCGGCATCGTTGGTGTGCACGGTGGCCAGCACCAGGTGACCGGTCAGCGACGACTGCACGGCGATCTGCGCGGTCTCCAGATCGCGGATCTCGCCGACCATCACCACGTCCGGGTCCTGACGCAGGATCGCGCGCAGCGCGCGCGCGAAAGTCATGTCGATCTTCGGATTGACCTGCGTCTGGCCGATCCCCTCGAGGTCGTACTCGATCGGGTCCTCGACCGTCATGATGTTGGTGGTCGTGTGGTCGAGGCGACGGATCGCCGCGTACAGCGTCGTCGTCTTGCCGGAACCGGTCGGGCCGGTGACGAGGATGATCCCGTGCGGCTGCTGGATCAGCGTGTCGAACTGCGCGAGCGTCTGGTCCGACATGCCGAGCTTGGTCAGCTCGAGCCGCGACAGATCCTTTTCCAGCAGCCGCAGCACCACGCGTTCACCGTGCCCGGTCGGCAGCGTCGACACGCGCACGTCGACCGCGCGTCCGCCGACGCGCAGCGTGATGCGGCCGTCCTGCGGCAGCCGCTTCTCGGCGATGTCGAGCGCGGCCATGATCTTGATGCGCGACACCAGCGCCGCGTGCAGCGCGCGCTTGGGCCGCACCACGTCGCGCAGCGTGCCGTCGACGCGGAACCGCACCGTCGAATAGGTCTCGAACGGCTCGATGTGGATGTCGCTCGCGCCGTCGCGCGCCGCCTGCGTCAGCAGTGCGTTGATCATGCGGATGATCGGTGCGTCGTCCTCGGTCTCGAGCAGGTCCTCGACGTCGGGTACTTCCTGCATCATCCGCGAGATGTCGAACTCGCCCTCGATGTCGCCGACGATCTTCTGCGCCGAGCCTTCGCTCTGCGCGTAGGTCTGCGAGATCGCGTCGGTCAGCTGCTGCGGCGGCACCACGATCGGCGTGACACGGCCGGGGAACACGCGCATCACCTCGTTCAGCGCGGCCAGCGGCGTGGCATCGGTGATCCACACCTCGGCCTCGCGCTCGCTGGCCGGTTTCAGCAGGATCGCGTTGTCGCGCGCGAACGCGTAAGGGACGAAGCGCTGGGCCGAAGTCATCGTCTACTGCGCGACGAGGATTGGCTGGTGGCCGCGCGCCTTCAGGTCGGCGATCACCTGGTCGGCGTTCTGGCGCGTGCGATCGACCGCGACCCGGATGCGGATGATCTCGCCGCGATCCGTGTTCACGCCTTCCCAGTATGCGTCGTAGCCGGCATCGCGCAGCTCGCTCACGATCTGGCGCCCGCGCTCGACGTCAGTCACCGCCTCGAGCTGGATCAGCTGCGTGCGCGGCACCGGAATGGCTGATGCCGCGGCGGCGGGCGCCGAAGACGCCGCGGATTTCGCGTCGGTGGCCGGCGCGGCGCCCTGCGGTGCAGTCGACCGCGGCGGCACGACCGCGGACGGGTCGACGTTGTAGTCGTGGAAGATCAGCGATTCGGGCTGCTTCGAGTCCACGATCTGGGTCTTCATGTAGTCGTAGCGGTCGGCGGCCAGCGCGGTCGCGGTGGCCGCGCTGCGAATGATCGTCGGCCGCAGGAACACCATCGTGTTGGTCTTCGAGCGATCCCGGTTCTCGTAGCGGAACAGGTTGCCGATCAGCGGCAGATCGCCCAGCAGTGGAACCTTGCTGACGCTGGTGCTGGAACTGTCCTCGATCAGGCCGCTCAGCACGACGAAGTCGCCGTCCTCGACCAGCAGGTTCGACTCGAACGCGCGCTTGTTGATGATCAGCCCGCCCGAGGATGTCCCCGGCACGACCGAGGAGTTCTCCAGATAGATCGCCAGCTTGATCGTGCCGCCCTCGGAGATCTGCGGCTTCACCCGCAACTGCAGGCCGACGTCCTTGCGCTCGAAGGTCTGGAACGGATTGACCGCGCCCGAGGTGCTCGTCGTTCCTGTGTTGGAGTACGAGCCGGTGATGAAGGGCACGTTCTGCCCGACCAGGAAGCGTGCTTCCTCGTTGTCCAGGGTCTGGATGTTCGGCTGCGACAGGATGTTGGCGTGCGCCTTGGTCTCCAGCGCGCGCGCCAGAAAGGCGAGGTTGGTGACCTGGCCGATGCCGGGGATGTTGACCTGGCCCCGCACCACGCCGATATTCAGGCCCGGCCCGAGCGATGTCAGGTTCTGTGCCGCGCCGATGATGTTGCTGCCGCCGGCGGTCGAATTGAAGTTCGTCCCGGAAATCACGCGCGTGTTGTCCGAATTCAGCCCGGACAGGTCCTGCCACTGGATTCCGAACTCGGCCGCCTTGTCCGCGGTGACCTCCGCGATCAGCGATTCGATCACCACCTGCGCCCGTCGCGCATCGAGCCTGTCGATGATCGCGCGGATGTTCCGGTACAGCGGTTCCGGCGCGGAGATGATCAGCGAATTCGTCGCGGCGTCCGGCTGGATCATGCCGCCGAGCGCGCTCGAGGCGCCGCCCCCGCCGCCGGCTGCCGGCGCCGGTGCACTTGGCTGCGCGAACTGCGTCGAGGGCTGCCCCGGCAAGCCGGTCGCGCCCGCCGCCCCGGCGGTTGCCATCGGAGTGGCCTGGCTCAGGCCGCCACCGCCGGTCTGCGGCACGAAGTTCGGATCGGAGGAAAGCACCGCCCGCAGCAGCGGCGCCAGCTTGGTCGCCTCCGCGTTGCGCAGGTAGACGACGTTGATGTTGCCGGGCGTGACGCTCGGCTGATCGAGGCGCTCGATCAACTGCCGCGCAAGCTTGGCGCGCGCCGGGCTGCCAGTGCGGATGATCAGTGTATTGGTGCGCGGCTCCGCCAGCACCTGCACTCGCTGGCCGCCGTCCACGGCCTGGCCCGCGGCCCGCGCGCCTTCGTCCAGCACGCGATTGGCGATCGTGGCGATCTCGACCGCGAGGCCGTACTTCAGCGGCACCATCTCGGTTCCGGCGCTGACCGGCGAATCGAGCGCCTCGATGATCCGCGCAATGCGCCGCAGGTTGTCGGCGTAGTCGGTGATGACGAGCGCGTTGTTGGCAGGGACCGCCGAAATCGTGTTGTTGGGAGCGATCAGCGGCCGCAGCACCGGGACCATCGTGGTGGCGGATTCGTATTTCAACTGGAACACCTCGGTGACGACCTGGTCACCACGCGGCGCCGCGGCCCCCGGCGGCACCACCCGGCCGCCCTGCAGCTTCGCATCCGCCTCCGGAAGAATGCGCGCGATGCCGCCCGGCTGCGGAGACTCGACGATCGTGAATCCGCTCAGGCGCAGCGCCGCCAGCAACTGCTCGTAGGCCTGCTGCTTGTTGACCGGACGCTCGGTGACGAGATTCAGCGTCCCCTTGACACGCGGGTCGATCACGAAGGTTCGACCGGTGAACTGCCCGACCGCGCGCACTACGGTTTCGAGGTCGGCGTTGGGGAAGTTGAGGTAGACGGATTCGTCGGAACTCTTGGCCTGTTCCTGCGCCAGCGCGCCGGGCGCCGTCGTGAAGGTCAGCAGGGCCGCAGTCACGGCGGCCGCCATCGTGGCCGACGCCTTGGCAAGGGTGCCTGGCAGCGTGCGCATCATCGATCTCTCAGTTTCCGAAACTCAGTATGGCGGTGTCGCCCTCGCGGCGACCCAGCAACGCAATCAGTCCGGCGAGCTGGACTTTGACAGCCGGGTCGGCGCCGGGTACTACCCTGGCCACCCCCTGGAAGCGTACGCGCGCACCCTCGCCGATTGTGCCATTGCCGCTCAGTTCCAGGGGCCCGGAGAGCGTCGTGAGCTGCAGTTGCGTGCCCGGGTAGATGCCGTTGGTCTGCAATCGATAGTGGCCGAACGGCGACACGGCCGTCAGTCCGCTGGAGGCGAACTGCCACTCGGCGCTCAGGTTGCCCACGATGTGTCCCGGTTCGATGCTTAGGCGATCCCACGACAGCATGATGATGCCGCCCGGTCGAATCGTGTTCCATGGCGCGCCGAGCGCTGCCAGCAGCGAAGCCGGCAGGCGCAGCGTGTCCGCGCCCAGATCCACGTGTTGCCTGAAGGTCGCTCGCACCGTGAGCGGCTGGGCGAGCACGGTCGGATGCGACAGCGTCAGGTCGATCACCCCGGCCAGCAGCGGCCAGGCAGAAAGCTTCCACGACAATGGTCCCGCGAGGCTTACCGGTGCCGTGCCGAGTTCCCCGCTGCCGATCACGACAATCGCCCGGCCCGACCACACGGACCCCGTCGCGTCGGCCAGCTCGACCTGCCCCCCGGAGGCCTTGCGGATCTCGAAGGCCAGCCACTGCGCCGGCGCCACGACGACGATCGTCGTCACTGTCGAGACTAGCGCGACCAGGGCGAAGGCAATCCATCGCAGCATCAACGTCGGGCAATCCGCAGCACCATTTCGATATCTGCGTTTCCGGCCTTCGTCACGCGCGTCGCGTTGACCGAATGCGCGCGCGCGCCGAGCGTACGCTCGGCTACAGTGAGCCAGCTCGTCCAGCCCGCATACGGCACGTCGGTGAACGAAAGCTGAATGTCGGACTCCGAAAGCGCCTGAATTCGCGTGGGCTTCAGTCCCACCGTGGCCAGCGTCTTGTCGATCGTTTCGCGCACCTCGGACCCGGACAGCGTTGCGACCTGCGGCCTCGCTTTCAGCGCCTCGACCTCGCCCAGCAGGCTCTGCAGCTGGGCGGCCTGCGCGCGGGTGGCCGGAAGGCCCCGCTCGAGGCGCGCGATGCCGGACCATGCCGGTTCGATCAGTATCAGATAGATCAACGTCGCCAGGACGACGATGCCGCCGGCGGCGAGGATCGCCTTCTCGCGCGGGGCGCGCTCGGACCAGAAGCGCAGCAGCGATTCCATCAGCTGGCTCCCGCCGGTTCGATGCGAGCCGAGCCGTCCGCATCGAAGCGGATGCTCAACCCGAGGGGTCCGGCCTGCGCGCGCAGCAGGTTCTGCAGCGTCGGGTCGGCGGCTCCCGCCTTGAACTTCAGGCGCAGTGATCCGTCGCGGTATTCGAGCCCGGCGAGCACGCCGAGCGGCGCAGCCGAAACCAGCTGCGCCGCCTGCGCGTTGAGCGCCGAAAAATCGCTGCGCGATGCCAGCCCGGCGCGCGCGCGCAGGCTGCGCAGTTCGCGGCGCGTCTGCTCGACCGCCAGGCTCGGGTCCGGATCCAGGTTCGGAAACGCGCTGCGGAATGCAGTGCGCATCGATTCCTGGATCGACTGCCGTTCCCTCTCGAGTTTGAACCAGTAGGCATTCATGCCGATGATCCACACGAGCCCGGCGATACCGAGCCAGATCGCCGGCGCACGCAGCGAGCGCGCCGTGATGCGTGGCATACCGGGCAGGACGCCGCCGACCGCAAAACTGCCCTGCAGCAGGTTGACCGCGTCGTGGCTCGCATTGGCGTCGACGTCGCTTCCCGCGATCTCGACCGGTGCGCCAAGCGCATCGGACAGCGCCGCGAGCCGGCTCGCTTCATGACCATATGCGCGCACGCGCCTGGTCGCGAGGCGACGGATCGCGAGCAGCAATGCGCTCGGGACCGTGCCGTCGAATTCGAATGCGAAGCCTTCGTGAGCGCCTACGCGCGCCACGCCGCGGCCGTGGTCGATGCGGATCGACAGCGTGCCGTCGGCAGGGGCCGGCACCGTGTACAGGTCGGCATACGCGGCGCGCGGCCGCACGCCGCTTTCACTCAGCACATCGAGTGCGCGCGTCAGCAGCGCCCGGTGGATGACGGCGACGGGCAATCTGGAGCTTGCGTCGCGCGCGCCGAGTGCGAAGTGGCAGTCTGCCGGCTCGGTCAGCAGTCGGTCTTCGAGCAGGTTGGGCAGCGCCTGCTGCAGCTTGGCAGCGGAGATCTTCGGTGCGTCGATCTGCGCCGAGAAGACATCCGCGCAGTCGAACACCAGATCGACCTGGCGCGCCTTCGGCAGCAGCGGGAACGGGGCATCGCCACGCTCGGTCTTGCCGGTGGCGTCGAGCGTCACGTAGCGCACGACCGTCGATGACGACAGCTGGGGCCGAGCGCTGCTGCCCGCGACAGTTCGATGCGGGGGCAGCAGCACCAGCAGCCGCTGATACTGGCGCTCTTTCACAGTTCGCGTTCCCATAGAACCTGGACAACCTGGTTGACCGCCGGCCGCCGCACCAGCGCCTCCATGCGCGTGGTCGCGCGGTCGAGCCTGACCTGGCCGCGGACCAGAAAGTAGCGCGATTGCGTGGAAATCTGCTGAGTATCCAGATCAACCCCCTGGTTCGGCAAGCGGGTGCGGAAGTTGTCGACGTTGGTGAAATAGCCGATGCGGTCGCGCTCGGCAACCAGCGCGCGTGCCGCCGACAGCGACATCCCGACGCGGGCCGCGATGACCTCGGCGGATGCGGTATTCACGTTGACCGGGGTTGGCGCCTCGGGCAGGACCGTCACGTACGGAATCAGCACCGCCGCTGCCTGCGGGTCGAGCCCGGCGACGCCGTAGAGGTCCTGCGGCAGCATCAGCGGCAGCGGCCGTTCTACGTTCGAGCCGTCGTCCGGCGACGCATTCGTGTTCGGAGCGGCCGGCGGCACCCGTGACTGCAGCATCGCCACCGCGATCAGGTCGGCGGTGGCGCTCGGCAGCGAAAGCAGATTGCACAGCCGGCGCAGCGCTTCCAGTTCAACGATGGAGACCTTGCCGTCGAGCCCCACGAGGTTGCGCAGGTTCATGCGCGACTGCACGTCCTCGATGCCGCCGGCGATCGTCGCGCGCGC
>JBLMYK010000316.1:0-2653 GCA_050258235.1 Gemmatimonadota bacterium
GCGGGGCGCGCGACTATCGCGGCGCCGTCGCGGGCCTCGACAGCATCGAGGTCGCTTACCTGTCGGCGTCCGAAATCACCGGGCAACTGGCGCAGGGCGCGGTGCATCTCGGCGTCACCGGCGAGGACCTGGTGCGCGAGATGATTCCCGACGCCGACAGCAAGGTGGTGCTGATCGAGGGCCTCGGCTTTGGCTACGCCAACGTCGTGGTGGCAGTGCCGCAGGCCTGGATCGACGTGCGCACCATGGCCGATCTCGATGACGTCGCCACCTCGTTCCGCCACAAGCACGATCGCCGGCTGCGGGTGGCGACCAAATATGTCAACCTCACGCGCGCGTTCTTCTCGCAGCACGGCATCATCGACTACCGCATCGTGGAAAGCTCGGGCGCCACCGAAGGCGCGCCGGCGGCCGGCACGGCAGAGCTGATCATTGACATCACTACGACGGGCGCGACGCTCACAGCCAACGCGCTGAAGGTGGTGGAGGACGGCGTCATCCTGCGTTCGCAGGCGAACCTCGTCGCCGCGCGCGGCGCCACCTGGGACAGCGCGGCGCGCGAGACCGCGCGCGTCATCCTCGACCGCATCGCCGCGCAGGCGCGCGCCCGTTCGTTTCGCGAGGTGCGCGCGCGCTTTGCCGCCTGCGACGCCAAGCTGGTGAGCCAGGCGCAGGAGAAGTTTGGCGTGACGACGCCATTCGGCGGGCCGACTTCGTCCGGCATGCTGACGTTGCATTGCCCGCCGGCGCAAGTCTACGCGCTCACCAGTTTCCTGCGCGAGAACGGGGCGGAGGCCGTGGCGGTCGCCGACCTCGACTACGTGTTCTCGCGCGACAATCCGCTCTACGCCAAGCTGGAGGCGGGGCTGTAGCCCACGGTCGCGCTCACCGGCGTTCGATCTTGATCACGGTGCCTTGGCGCGCGATATCGCCGTCGGCCTGCATGCCCGCCAGCGTCCGGTACAGCGCCTCGTGCGTCAGCCCGAGATCGGCGGCGAGCGCCTTGAGCGTTCCCGGCAACACGACCGTCCGCCCGGCGGCGCCGGCATTGACGGTGAGATAATGCCGCACGCGGTCGCGCGCGGAATGGATGTTGCACCGTTCCAGCCGCGTGCGCAGCGACATCACCTGATGCGCGAGCATGGCGGCAAACGACCTCGCGAATTTCGGATCGCGCTGCAGTTCCGCGAGCAGCGCCGCCTTCGGGTATAGCCGGACCACCGCCTCGGTCGTGGCAACCGCGTCGCAATGGTAGGTGGGGGAGAACAGCGAGGCCTCCGCCAGGGTTTCGCCGACGCCGGCCGCCTGAAGCACCGCCTCGCGCCCGCCGCGGTCGACGCGCACCAGCCGCACCGTGCCACTGACGATCTCGTAGAGTCCGGCCGACTTGCTGCCGGCATGGAACAAGGTCTGGCCCGCCTTCAGGTGCCGCTCCCTCGCGGCGGCGCGAACGGATGAAGAAAGCCAAGCGGGTGCGGCCATATGGGGCTCCGCCAATATGATCGGGATCATAGGGTCGCGGCGGCCTCTAGGCTAGCGTGCCGGCGGCTTGGCGGTTGCCGGTCATGGAGGTCAAGATCATGCGACGGGAATGGCTGCTGTCGATCGGCGCCGTGGTGCTGGCGTTCCTGGGTACGCAGCATCACAACCTAATGATGCTGCTGTTTGCAGTCGGGCTCGGCAATGCCGGCATGAGCGTGATGGGGGAATTCCCGCGCATCCGCGAAGTCATGCTAGTCATGTCGCTCGTCATGGCCGCGATAATCGCCCATCAGATCACGCGGCCGCACCGTCCGATGCGCATGCGCGTGGCCGGGACGCTCTCCATTGTCGTCACGCTCGGTCTGGCGGGATGGATTGTCCTGAACTTCGGCTTCTGAGGCGGCGGCCATGGACACAACTTTCAAGAAAGACCTCAGCCATCTGAACTGGGACGAGGTCTATGCGCGCCAGGCCAAACGCACGGCGCTGATCGGCGACTGGATCGAGGGCCTGCGCCTCGCGGCCGGCGACCGCGTGCTCGAAATCGGCGCCGGCCCCGGCTATGTCAGTTTTGCGCTGGCCGAGCGGGTCGGACCGACGGGCACCGTCTACGCGCTCGACCGCTCCGCCGACGCGCTCGCCCACCTCGAACGCCTGCAAGCCGAACGCGGTATCACGCAGATCGAGCGGATCGTCGGCGACGCGGCCGCGCTGGAGCCGGCCAGCCTACGGACGGATTCGGCGTTGATCACCATGGTGCTGCACCACGCCGACGATCCGGCCGCAATTCTGCGCGGTGTTGCCCGCTGCCTGCCGGCCGGCGCCCCGGTCGTGATCGGCGAATTCCACCCCGACGGCCCCTGCGCCAGCGGGCCGCCGCGCGAGCATCGCTTCACGCCCGAGCAGGTGCAGGACTGGTGCACGCAGGCCGGACTGACCGTCACTGGCTATCGCCGGCAAACCCTCGAACATTACGTGCTTTTCGCGCAATGTGGCGCGAGGCCCTGAAGCGTTCAGGGCTTGCGCGCGCGGAACACGATGAGGTGCGAAAGCGAGAAGTTGACCGCGAAGCTGACCGCGATCGCCGCCACCTTGGCGGCCCAGGCCGGCACGTGCGCAAGCTCCACCAGGCACCAGACCGTGCCGGTATTGGCGAAAAATCCGGCGACCT
>JBLMYK010000317.1:0-32341 GCA_050258235.1 Gemmatimonadota bacterium
GGTGCGCGGCATCACCGAATACGTCGTTGCCGACACCGAGGAGTGCCGCGCCGCGCTGGCTGCCGCGGGCAAGCCGCCCCTGCACGTCATCGAGGGCCCGCTAATGGCCGGCATGAATGCCGTCGGCGACCTGTTCGGCGCGGGCAAGATGTTCCTGCCGCAGGTGGTGAAGTCGGCGCGCGTCATGAAGCAGGCGGTCGCCCATCTCGTACCGTACATCGACGCCGAAAAGCTGCGCACCGGCGCGGCGGCCAAGGGTCGGATCGTGATCGCCACCGTCAAGGGCGACGTGCACGACATCGGCAAGAACATCGTGTCGGTCGTGCTCCAGTGCAACAACTTCGAGGTCGTCAACCTCGGCGTGATGGTGCCGGCGGAGAAGATCCTGCAGACGGCGCGCGACGAGGCGGCCGACATGATCGGGCTCTCCGGCCTGATCACGCCGTCGCTGGAGGAGATGCAGCATGTCGCGCGCGAGATGCAGCGGCAGGGCTTCACGATGCCGCTGCTGATCGGCGGCGCGACCACCAGCCGCGTGCACACGGCGGTCAAGATCGCGCCGCACTACCGAAACGGACCGGTGGTGTACGTGTCGGATGCATCGCGCTCGGTCGGTGTGTGCCAGAGCCTGGCATCGGACGATGGCGCAAAGCGCTTCATCGCGGAGCTCGAGGCCGAATACGACAGGGTGCGCGCGCAACACGCCGCGAAGAAGGGCCCGGAGCTGATCTCGCTGGCGGACGCGCGCGCCAACGCGACCCGCATCGGCTGGAGCGGATACCTGCCGCCGAAGCCGAAGTTCATCGGCCGCCGCGCGTTCCGCAATTTCGACCTGGCGATGATCGCCAAGTACATCGACTGGGGTCCGTTCTTCCGCACCTGGGACCTGCACGGTCCGTTTCCGGCGATCCTCGCCGACGAGGTGGTCGGCGAGCACGCGCGCCAGGTCTTTGCCGAGGGCGAGAAGATGCTCGAGCGCATCGTCGCCGAGCGCTGGTTGACCGCCAACGGCGCGGTCGCGTTTTTTCCGGCCAACGCGGTCGGCGACGACATCGAGATCTACACCGACGATTCACGGCGCGAAGTGCTCTTCACCTGGCACGGCCTGCGCCAGCAGACCAGGAAGCCGGTCATCGACGGCGTACCGAATCCGAACCAGTGCCTGGCGGATTTCATCGCGCCGAAGTCGACCGGCATCGCCGACTACCTAGGGATGTTCGCGGTCACGAGCGGCATCGGGCTGGACAGGCGCGAGGCGATGTTCCTCGGCAAGCACGACGACTACGGCGCGATCATGCTGAAAGCCATCGCCGACCGGCTGGCGGAAGCCTTCGCCGAACTGATGCACGAGCGCGTGCGCCGCGACCTGTGGGGTTACGCGGCGGGCGAGGCGCTGACCAGCGACGAGCTGATCCGCGAGCAGTACCGCGGCATCCGGCCGGCGCCGGGCTATCCGGCCTGTCCCGAGCATGCGGTGAAGGCGAGGATGTTCGACGTGCTCGGCTGCAGCGAGATCGGCATGGGCTTGACCGAGAACTACGCGATGACGCCACCCTCGTCGGTCAGCGGCTTTTACTTCTCGCACCCGCAGGCGAAATACTTCAACGTCGGCCGCATCGGTCGCGATCAGCTGGAGGATCTGGCGCGGCGCAGGCAGGAGTCCGTCGACGAGCTGGAGCGATGGCTGGCGCCGAACCTGGGCTGATCCAGGACCGGCCACCCGCTTTCGGCGGCCACGCCGCGCGGCGAAGGCTGCTGGGCATGCTGGGCGCACTGGCGCTGGGCGCGTGTGCTCGTTCCGACCCGGAACGCGAGCTGCGCGAAACGGTCGCGGGCATGGCGCGCGCGATCGAGGACCGCGAGCCGGGCGCGTTTCTCGATGCGGTGGCCGAGGACTTCACGCGCGAATCCGGCGCCTTCGGCAAGCAGGACGCGAAGCGGATCCTCGCCGGCATCTACCTGCGCAACGAGAAGATCCACCTGGTGGCCGTCGTCAGCGAGGTGAAGATCGACGGCGAGCGCGCCCGTGCACGCGTGCGGGTGGCCGCGACCGGCGGCTCCGGCCTGCTGCCCGAACGGGGCCAGACCTGGGAATTCGATTCGGCATGGCGCCGCGAGGGCGGCAGATGGCGGGTCTTCAACGCCGAGTGGCGCGAGGGGCTCTGAAGGTGCGGATCGAGGCGCGCAACCTGCTGTTCATCATGTGCGATCAGCTGCGCGCGGATCACCTGTCGTGCTACGGACACCCGCGCCTGAATACGCCGAACCTCGACGCACTCGCCGCGCGCGGCGTGCAATTCGACAACGCGTTCGTGCAATCGGGCGTGTGCGGACCGTCGCGGATGAGCTTCTACACCGGCCGCTACGTGTCGTCGCACGGCGCGACCTGGAACCGCGTGCCGCTGTCGGTCGCCGAGCTGACGCTCGGCGATTATCTGCGTGCCGCCGGTCGCGCATTGACGCTGGTCGGCAAGACGCATGTGATGCCGGACCGCGCAGGTCTGGCGCGCTTCGCGCTGGATGGCACGAGCGAACTGGGCGCGCTGCTGGCGCGCGGCAGCTTCAATGAGGCGCTGCGCCATGACGGCCATCACGCTGAGCCGGCGGCTTCGTACGCCGACTGGCTGCGCGCGCAGGGCTACGCGGGCGACGACCCCTGGACCGAATACGTGATCAGCGTGACCGACGATGCCGGCCGTGCGCAATCGGGCTGGCACATGCGCAACTGTCGCTGGCCGGCGCGGGTGCGCGAGGAACACTCGGAAACCGCCTACACGACCGACCGCGCGCTCGAGTTCATCCGCGCGCAGGGCGATTCACCCTGGGCGCTGCACCTTTCGTACGTGAAGCCGCACTGGCCGTACGTCGCGCCGGCGCCGTACCACGCGCTGTATTCGTCGGCCGATGCGCTGCCGGTTCAGCGCGCTGCCGCCGAACTCGACGACCCGCATCCGGTGCTCGCCGCGTATCGCCGGCAGGAGGAGTGCGTGAACTTCATGCGCGACGAGGTGATCGAGGTCGTGCGGCCCGCCTACATGGGGCTCGTCAGGCAGATCGATGATCACCTTGGACGCCTGTGGCGACTGCTGGAAGAACTCGGCCGCTGGCGCGACACGCTGGTGGTGTTCACTTCCGATCACGGCGACTTCCTCGGCGACCACTGGCTCGGCGAGAAGGAGCATTTCTTCGATGCCGTCACGCGCGTGCCGCTGATCGCGGCCGCGCCCGGCGGCGCGAGCGGCCGCCGCATCGCGGACTTCGTCGAAGCGATCGACGTGGTCCCGACCGTGCTCGACGCGCTTGGCATGGCGCCGGCGGAGCATCGCGTCGAAGGTCGCTCGCTCGCTCCCTGGCTCGCCGGCGCGACGCCCGCCGAATGGCGCGAGGCCGTCTTCGCGGAACTCGATTTCAGCTACCGCGAAGCGCGCCGCACGCTCGGGCTGGCGCCGGACCGCGGCTACGCGTGGATGGTCCGCACCGCCGACTGGAAATACGTGCACTGGCTGGACCTGCCGCCGCAGTTGTTCGACCTGCGCAACGACCCGCAGGAGCTGCACGATCTCGGGCGCGCGCCCGGATGCGAGCCCCGTCGCGACGAAATGAGGCGGCGCCTGCTCGACTGGTTCGTGCGGCTGAAGCGGCGTACCACCGTGACGCTTGCCCAGGTCGAAGAGGGGACCGCCGCCTACAAGCGTGCCGGCGTGTTCTACGGGCAATGGTGACGTGGCCGCATGCGGATGCATGACCTGAATGCGCCGCCGGGCTTGGTGGGCCGCGTCGAGTCGATCATCGTGCGCGGCGCCTCGCGCGAAGCCGCGCGTGTGATCGAAGCGACACGCGCGATTGCCGGCGTCGGGCTCGCCGACGACCGGCTCGGCATCCGTGGCGAGCCGGAGCTGACCACGCGCCAGGTCACGCTGATCCAGCACGAGCACCTTCCGGTGATCGCTGCGCTCGCCCGCGTCACTGCGGTCGACCCGGTCGGGCTGCGGCGCAACCTCGTGGTCTCCGGCATCAACCTCGCGGCGCTGAGGAATGCGCGGTTGCGCGTCGGCGATGCGGTGCTGGAGATCGTCGGTCCGTGCCAGCCCTGCTCGCGGATGGAAGAGGCAATCGGACGCGGCGGCGTTGCTGCGATGCGCGGCCACGGCGGCATGACCGCGCGCATCCTCGAATCGGGTCCGATCCGCGTGGGGGATGCGGTGCGCGCACTGGCGGTCCAGGCGTCAGCGTGACGCTAAGCGCGGCGCGGGCCTGGCCGCGGCTGGAGGCGCGAAGGCCAGCGCCTGCAGCGCGGCGCGTTCGCGCGTGCGGCGCGGCATCGTCCGCATCTGCATCAGCACGGCCGTCGCGCGTTCCACGTCCGGCCTGCGCGCGACGAACTGTTGCCGGTACGCCGAATGCGGATTGCGCAGGATGCTCGCGAGCCAGGCGGCTTCGAGCGCGGTCAGCTTCGACGGCGCCTTGTTGAAGTAGGTGCGCGCGGCTGCCTGTGCGCCGCAGATCCCCGGGCCCCAGTCGACCGTGTTCAGGTACAGCTCGAAGACGCGGGCCTTGCCGAGCGTGCGCTCCATTTCCACCGCGTACAGCAGTTCGCGCAGCTTGCGCACTGCGGTGCGGTCGGCGCCGGTGAACAGCGTGCGCGCGAGCTGCTGCGTGATCGTGCTGGCACCGCGCGCCGGCCCGGCGAAGGACGATCCTTCCAACGCATGGGCAATCTCGTCTGCGTCGAAGCCCGCATGCCGGCCGAACCGCTGGTCTTCTGCTGCACGCACCGCGGCCGGCAGCAGCGCGCCGACCCGGTCGGCGGCGAGCCAGTGCGGCTGGCCGTCGCCGCTGCGCAGCGGGACCGCCGTGCCGCTGCAGCGGAAGGTGAATGCGCCGTACTGCAGCCGCTCCGTGCCGAGCCCGTCGACCGTGAAGCCGTCGAGCGCCAATCGCGTCGATGCGGTCGCGGCGGGAAGACGCAGCAAACCGCTGGCCTCGACGCGACCCTCGATCGTCGCCATCGCGGCCTCGGGGATGGCATCGGCGAACATGCGGTAGATCGCAGAGATGTCGGTCGGTGCGAGCGACCAGTCGATGTCGATGCCGTCGTCGCGCAATCGCGCGCTGAACGGCAACTGCACGCCGCCGCTGGCGAGCCAGCCTTCGATCAGCGATGAGTCGCGCGCGGTCAGCCGCAGATCGATCGCGTCGATCGTGACCGGCTGCGTATGCAGGCGGCGGTCGTCGACCACGCAGGGCGCGCAGCGCACGACCAGCGTCTGCTCTGCACGGCGGAACTGCAGCCGCCCGAGCGCGGTGTTGCGTACCTGTCCGTCGAGCACGCGCAGGCCGAGCGGCGTGGTGGCGAGCCGCAGCAGTCCCGGCACGCTGACATCGAGCCCCGCGTGCGGCGCGAGCGTCACGCGCGCGGTCCACGCGCCGGCGCGCGGCGCCAGCACCCCGCTGGCGGCGATCGCGACCGCGGCAAGGGTGACGAGCGCGAGCAGCCCGAGGAGTGCGCCCGTGGCCAGCGGCAGCAGCAGTCGTTTCATGCGTCCCTCTCGTCGAGAGGCGAGATCACGGTGATCGCCCACCACGGCCCGGTCGACGTGAGCGCCTTCCAGTACCACGCCGACACGTCGGTGTCGCCCTGCGGCGAATCGAAGCCGCCCGCATTGATGCGTTCGCAAACGCGCAGGCGCGCGCCGGCGCGGATGGCGACGAAGCAGCGCCAGTGCGTGCCGTCCGCATCGATCCGGGCGCTTGCGGCGGAGGTCGAGTATCCGGCGGCGCGAAAGCAGTCGCCTGCCGGATGCAGCGTGCGGGTGGCCACGTCGACCCGGCGCACGATCAGCGTCTGCGCGCCGTCGGTGAACCGCGCGATCGCGCCGGGGAAGCGGTGCGCGAAACGCGCATCGAGCGGCGAGAGCGCGAGTTGGGTCAGCGGCCGGCCGCGGTAGTGGGTCGGCCACTCGATGGAGGAACGAGTGGCGACCGCGGCGTCCGCCTCGGCGGCGCGCGCTGCGCGGCGCGCGACGACCGAAGCGAACACCGACAGCACCGCCGCGGCCAGGCAGGCGCCGACGAAGAAGCTGCGGACTTTCATTTCGAGTTCCAATGCGTGAAGACGACCAGCGGCGCGATCGCCAGCGCGAATGCGCCCAGCCCGATCGCGCGGTGCGCGCCTTCGGGCCAGTGCACGAGCTCCGCCTCGGGAAAGAACAGCGCCGCGTTGCGCAGCACGTTGGCGGCGAGCACCAGCGCGGCGGCCACCATGCCATTGAGCAGCGTGCGTTTGGCGTGCGCGCCGTTCAGATACGAGAGCAGCGCAGCGACGAAACTGCCGACCCACAGCATGCCGATGCCGGCGCACGGCGGATCGACCAGCACCGTGGTGTCGTGCCACTGCAGTGACGCGCCGGCCGCGAGTACGTCGAAGCCGAAGAGCTGCAGCAGGGGTGCGGCCGAATGCGCGGTCAGCGCGCGCAGCGGATAGCCGAGATAGAACTGCAGAGACGCGATCACCGGCAGCGCGAGCAGCAACAGCGTGGCAAGCGGCGCGGCAGGACGCTGCGGCAGCGCAGACGACAGGAAGGTCGCCAGGGACAGCATCGCCACGCCGGCGGCGAAGATCGGCGGCACGAAGAACTGCGTGATCGCGGCCAGGATCGCGAGCGCGCCGCTGACGGCGAGCGCGCGCCGCGACGGCACGACAAGGCGCTGCCGGTCGCGCGCCACCAGCACCAGTACGGTGATGACGGCGACGATGCCCCACGGCTCGTCGGAGCCGTCGGTAAGCCGGCGCGCCATCCAGGCCCAGTGCGGCCACAGCGCGGCGAGCAGCAGCGCGAGCGGCGGCCACGCCGCCGGAATCGAGCCGCGCGGACGGCTCAATGTCGCCGTCGCGCCGAACATCGGTCCCGGCAACGTGCGCCCGATGCGCGCGTTCAGCGGCGCGTCATGCATGGCGAATCTCGGTCGCAGGACGGCGGCGCCGCAGCCACCAGGTCAGCCCGCCGGCGAGAAGCGCGAGCAGCGCGAACTCCGGCTCCGGGGTGGCCGGTGCGGCGGCGAGCGCGAGTTCGCTCACGCCCTCAGGCAGCGGCTGCGGCTGGTCGACGCTCGTCGAAGCGCCGCCCGCATTGCGCACGACCTTGTCGATCGCGATGAACGACGTGTACTCGGTCAGCAGGTTGTACTTCAGCCCGAGCGCGGTGATCGCCTGCCGGGTGTCGTCATCGCGCGCAAGCTTCTGATAGTCGCCGAGTTCCGCAATTCGGCTGCGCGCCCACAGGTACTTCAGCGCCTGCGTGTCGTCGCTGCGCGTGGTGCGCCCCAGATCGATCGGCAGTTTCACCGCGCCGCCGGCCGCAAGCCCTTCGACCTCGATCGTTCCGGCCGGCGTGCCGCGGTACTTGCCCATCAGCACGACCGGGCGCTGCGCGAAAAGATCCGGCACCTGCGGAACGTCGAGGTCGTAGGCGTCGAAGCCCGCGGGGAACTTCACGCGGATGTGCGTCAGCACGGGCTGCTCGATCACCTGGCGGAAGCGTACCGCCTCGCGCTCGGCGCCCGCGGCGTTGAGCACGAAGAACGGCTCGCCCTTGCCGGCGCGCGCCAGCCCCTCGATCAGGAAGCGGTTGACCGACGTGCCGATTCCGAACGCGAACACGTTGGCGGCTCCGAGGTTCGCGCGAACCAGTTCGAACGCCTCCTTCTCGATCGTCACGTAGCCGTCGGTGATCACCGCGAACATGCGCGCGCGGCCCGGATCGCTCGGCAACGCGAGCGCGCGCCGCAGCGCGGGCAGCAGTTCGGTGCCGCCGCCGCCGGTCTGCTTGTCGATGAAGCGCAGCGCCGCCGCGATGTTGTCCCCGGTCGCCGGCAGCGACTGCGGCGCCAGCAGCGAGGAGCCGCCGGCGAACGGGATCACGTTGAAGGTGTCGCCCGGGCGCAGCCGCTGTACCAGTTCACGCAGCAGCGACTTCGCCGTGGCGAGCGGAAAGCCGTGCATCGAGCCGGAGATGTCGACGATGAACACGTACTCGCGCGGCGGCAGCATGTTCGCTTCGACGCGCGCGGGCGGCTCCGCCAGCAGCAGGAAGAAGTTCTCGTCGCTTCCCGGCTGCAGCAGCACGCCGCTTTCGATCGCCGCGCCGGCGAGCCGATACTCGAGCACCACGTCGCGGTTGGCGTGCCCGCGATCCGGCTCCAGGCGCGCGGTCGCGCGCTTCTCGTCGACGCCATCGACGTCGAACGCATGCGACGGAGACATCAGCATCTTCACCGGCATCGGTGCCAGCACGGTCGCGTTCATTTCGAACGTGTGAGGCGCCGACTGACCCGCACGCAGCGTCGGCTGCGCGACCCACGGTTCGTTCTTCCGGCTCTCGCTCGGCGTGCCGTCCGGTTGCGTGCCGCCGTTGTAGCGCGGACCGACCGCGGTCGGGAACACGAAGCGATAGGTGCCTTCGTCGGGGACGATCGTCTCCGTGTAGCGCAGATCGACTGCGATCTCGTCGCCCGGCATCACGTTGGCGACCGCCATGCTGAAGACGTTCGGCCGCTGCTGCTCGAGCAGCGCGGCGCTCCTGCCTTGCTGCTTCGCCTTCTCATAGTCGCGCCGCGCCTGCTGCCTCTCGCGCACCTCGGCGTCGACCACACGGTCGCCCACGCGCAGTCGCAACGCGTACACCGCGGCGCGGGTGGAGGCGGGGAACACGTAACGCGCCTCGATCGGCGTCGCGCCTTCGTTGCGATACAGCTGGGTGACGCGGACGTCCGCGATCACGCCGCTGATGGTGACGTCGGCACGGGTGGATTTCAGCGGCAACGCATCGACGCCGGGCAGTGCACCGGTGACAACGAAGTAGGGCGACAGCGTGTGTGTGGCGTCGCCGGCAGGCTGGGCAGAAACGGCGCCGGCGGCCAGCAGCAGAAACAGCGCGCGAAGGATGTTCAGCATGATCGTTTCGCGCCTACCGCAGGCGCGCCTCGCCGCCCCACAGCGCGATGTCGTGCGCGGCGCCGACGCCGATTTCGACCACGAATTGCGTACCGAGATAGGCGCGGCCGGCGGGCACCTCGAAACGCGCGCGCCCACTCCCGATGCCGGTCGCGGTACCCGCGTGCGTCGTCGATGCCAGTCGCGTGACCGTCGGCACTTCGTCGACGGTGACGTCGGCGGAAAACTGCGGCACGTAGGGCGCACTGCGGTCGACCGGCAGCGGCAGTGCCAGTCGATAGCTGCTGCCGTTCGCCGTCAGGTCGACTTCGCGCAGCGTTTCGATGCGGATTTCTTCGCCCGGCGCGACGGTCACATGGCCCACGTCGATGCGCGGCGGAACCGGTTCGCCGACCTCGGCGAACTCCGCCTCCGCGGGGGATTCGTCTCCGCCCGGATCGATCGATTCGGTCCCGATCGCGCGCCAGGCGCCGCCCTGCCCGAGCAGCGTCGGGAACGGAAACGCGAAGCTGGTCGAGACCGGAACGGTGCGTTCGTTGCGATACGTCAGCAGCGAGCGGATGCGCGCGCGGCTGCCTTCGATGCGCACATCGAGGTGGTGCGCGGTCAGCGTGAGTGGAGCGGGCTCATCGGCGACGCTCGCAAACGGCGGTTCGGCCGCCGGGGTCGTTGCGCGTGGCAGCTGCGCGCACGCGGGCGTGGCGTTATTCAGGGCGAACAGCAGGGGAACCAGTTGCGCCGCGCGGGCGGCGCCGTCCAACACGATCTGACCGAGCATCTATTTCTCCTTTCGTGCATCCCGTGGACTGCGCGAGCGTGCGGTCAGGACTGTCGGGGTCGCTGGTGAGCGGCGTTCGAACTGCGCGTGCGCGCTGTGTGAAAGGGACGTGAAGTCACGTCACGGTCGGACTGTGGAGCGCCGCCCGACGCCTGGCGTGTAATGCCGCGCCACCTGGAACGACAGACGCAGGTCGCCGCGCCGCCTTCGATCCTCCGCAAGGCCGAGCCGTCGCGCCCCTCAACGAACCCCAAGGAGATGCCATGAACCCGATCCCCACCCGCCGCCGTGCCTTGCGGCTGATCGCCACCGCGCTGGCCGTCGCCGCAACCGCCGGGCCTGCCTTCGCGTCGGATGACGGCTTTCGCAGCGGCAAGCTGTTCATCAGCACGAACTCGCCGG
Organism: Gemmatimonadota bacterium; assembly: GCA_050258235.1. GTDB lineage: Bacteria > Pseudomonadota > Gammaproteobacteria > Burkholderiales > Burkholderiaceae_F > JAKOQB01. The sequence continues at coordinate 10,134 of JBLMYK010000317.1, forward strand.
CGGGCAATGCGGTGCTCGTCTATGAACGCTCCCAGACCGGGCCTGCGGTCCTGCTCGGCGGCGTGCCGACGCAGGGGCTGGGAACCGGCGCGGGCCTCGGCTCGCAGGGAGCGGTCACGCTCAGCCGCAACGGCCGCTGGCTGTTCGTGGTCAACGCCGCTTCGAACACCGTGACGACCTTCGAGGTCGGGGGCCGCGGGCTCGAGCTGAAATCGGTGGTCGACAGCGGCGGCCTGACGCCGACCAGCGTCACCGAATACGGCGGACTCGTGTACGTGCTGAACGCCGGCGGCAGCGGCAACGTCACCGGTTTCCGCAACGACGATGGCGTGCTGCAGCAGATACCCGGTGCGGTGGGCTCGCTGTCGGCAAACACCGGCACTGCGCCGGCCCAGGTCGGGTTCAGCGACAGTGGCGACCTGCTGGTGGTCAGCGAACGCACGACCAACCGCCTGACGAGTTTTCTGGTGAAGTCGGACGGCACGCTCGACGGCAAGACCGTCACGCCGTCGGCGGGCGCGGTGCCGTTCGGCTTCGCGTTCAACAAGCGCGACGTGCTGATCGTGTCCGAAGCCGTCGCCAGCACGGTGTCGTCTTACCGCTTTGCCGACGCCTCGGCGGTGCCGCAGGTGGTGACCGCGTCGCTGCCCACCACGCAGGGAGCGGCCTGCTGGGTTGCCGTCACGCCGAACGGCAAGTTTGCGTTCTCGGCCAATGCGACGACCAGCAGCGTCAGCAGCTTCAGCATCGCCGGCGACGGCGGGCTTTCGCTGGTGGCCGGGGCGGCCGCGGTCACCGGCGCGAATGCCGGTGCGCTCGACCTCGCCGTGTCACGCAGCGGCACGCAACTGCACGTGTTCGCCAACCGCGGGCTGCAGATCGCCTCCTACACGATCGCGTCGGACGGCACGCTCGCTCCGCTCGGATCGGTGGGCGGCATGCCGGCCGGTTCCGCGGGGCTGGCGGCCAACTGAGCCGGACGCGCGGTATGCGCCGCTGAGCGACGGCGGCGCTCAACGCAGCTTCGGTCGAGGCAGTATCAGCGTCGCGACCGCGCCGCCGTCGGGATGGTTGGCGAGCCTCGCGGTGCCGCCGTGCAACGCCGCGACTTCCTTCACCAGCGCCAGGCCGAGACCGGTGCTCTTTTTGCCCGTGTCGGGCCGGGCGAGCGAGAAGAACTTCTCGAACGCGCGGTCGCGCGCATATTCGGGCAGGCCCGGCCCGCGGTCGCGCACGATCAGCTCGACCTGGCGGTCCGCCGCCCGCACCGCGATGTCGATCCTCGATGCGCGGGGCGCGAAATCGATCGCATTGGCGAGCAGGTTGGCGACCGCCCGCTGCAGCAGGAAGGCGTCGCCCTCGATGGTCGCGTTCGCATCGGCGGTGATCGCGACCTCGATGTCCTTCTGCGCGGCCAGCGTCGCGAGCTCGTCGCGCGCCGCGTAGGCCGCCTGCACCAGCGAAACGGCCTCGGTGTGATCGAGCGCCGCGCGGCGCTCGAGGCTTGACAGCTCGAGCAGGCGGTCGATCAGCTTCTGCGCGCGCTGCACCTGTTCCTCGATGTTGCCGGCGAAGTGCGCGCGCGTGGCTTCCGGCATCCGTTCGCGCAGCAGCTCCGCGGCACCGCGGATCGCGGCAAGCGGACTCTTCAGCTCATGGGTCAGCGTCTGCACGTACTGGTCCACATAACTGCGCCCGGCGAGCGCATCGCGCATGTCGGCAAAGGCGGTCCGCACCGCGTGCACGAAGCGCCGCCCGAGCGTGCCGATCGATCCGGGCTCGCGTGCGAGCGTTCGCCAGACGTCGCGCACGAAACCGAACGGCCGCACCAGCCACACGGTGGCGAACAGCAGCAGCACGGCGAAGCCGAGGGTCGAGATCACGCCGACCAGCGCGAGCTTTTCGCGTGCGTTGACGATGAATGGCCGGATCGACGCGATCGGCTTGCCGACGCTCACCATGCCGACGATGTCGCCGGCGGGATCGCGGCTCGCGGCGGTGCGCTCGCGGATCGGTGCGCCCACGTACATCACGGCCGAGGTCGGGTCGTTCGGTATCGCGAGCGTGGTGCGTGCGCCGTAGTGACCCTCCAGCGTGCGGCTGACGTCGCGCCAGTCGAGATAATTGGCGCCGACGTCCTTGCCCTGCGAATCGAACAGCACGGTGCCGTCGCGATCGGTCACGTACACGTGCAGGTCGATCTTCCTCTTCTCGATGTCGAAGATGCGCGCGTACACCGGCCGCCGCGCCAGCTCGGTCAGCGTGCGCTCCAGTTCGTCGGTCGGGATCACGCCGTCGTAGGTGCGGCGCTCGAGCAGCGTGGCGAGCAGGTTCGCGGTGTCGACCAGCGATTCCTCGGCGGATTCGCGGTAGCGCGGATCGAAGTCCGCGGCGACCCGATACAGCAGCGCGCCGACCGCGGCCAGGTAGACGACGAAGATGCCGATGAAGATGCGCGAGCGGGTGGACACTGGATCGTGATCCGTGATCGGTGATCCGTGATCCGGCTTCAGGTCTCGCGCAGCGAATAGCCCATGCCGCGGTGGGTCTGGATCGGGTCGTCGTCGGGAGCGATCGCGCGCAGCTTGGCGCGCAGCGACTTGATGTGCGTGTCGACCGTGCGATCGAAGCTTGCGCCGGGGTCGTCCCACGCGCGGCTCATCAGTTCGTCGCGCGAGAACACGCGGCCGGGACGCTCGATCAGCACTTTGAGCAGGCGGTATTCGATGCGCGGCAGTTCGAGCGCCACGCCGCGGTAGCGGATGACCTTCCGTTCGTCATCGACGGCGAATGCGGCCGACGGGGATGGCGCGGGCGGCGCGGACGCCTTGTCCAGCCGGCGCAGCACCGCGCGCACGCGCGCGACCAGTTCGCGCGGCGAGAACGGCTTGGCCACGTAGTCGTCGGCGCCGAGTTCGAGCCCGACGACGCGGTCGATCTCGGCGGTGCGCGCGGTGAGGAAGATCGCCGGCAGGCCTGCGTGCTGGTGGCTGATGCGCTTGAACAGTTCGAAGCCGTTGGTGTCGGGCAGCCCGACGTCGAGCACGACGAGCGCGCAGGAATGCTTCTGCAGCGCGGCCAACGCGTCGGCGCCGGTCGCGACCCACTGGGTGTCGAAGCCTTCGGTGCCCAGTGCGTAGACGATCGTGTCGGCGATCGCCGGCTCGTCTTCAACGACCAGGATGCGGGGGCGCGTACTCATCGGTGGCGCGATCATCGCATCATCGCCGCGGCGGCCGAGCCGTTACTTCCGATCACCGGGACGTCAACGGCAGCGTCACCTGTGGCTCGTAGCCCCATACGATGGTGCGGTTGCGGCCTCCTTTCTTCGCCTGCAGCAGCGCCGCGTCGGCCCCGCGCAGCAGTTCTTCGGCCGAATCGGTACCGTTCCACTTCGCTACGCCGGCCGAGAAGGTCTGCCGATCCGGGGTCAGCGGGCGCAGCCGGTCGATCAAAGCGCAGGCGTGCTCCGCGTCGCACGCGGGCAGCACCAGTGTGAACTCCTCGCCGCCATAACGCGCCAGCATGTCCATCGGCCGCAGGCGGGTGCGCCATGCCGCGACTGCGCCGCGCAGCAACTGGTCGCCGGCCTGATGTCCGCGCCGGTCGTTGAAGCGCTTGAAATGGTCCAGGTCGATCATCACCACGGCCAGCGGGTAGGCGATCCGGCTGGCACGCGCCATTTCGACCGGCAGGCGCTCGTCCAGGCCGCGGCGATTGACCGCGCCGGTGAGGGCGTCCTCGTGCGCCAGCTGATTCAACTGCGTGAGCAGCCGCTCGTTCGACCGCATCGCCCGCCATCCGACGTAGCCCAGCAGCCCGGAGAGCACCAGGGTCAGCGGGCCGACCGCCAGCAGCCCGCGCCGGGCGATCTCGCCGTACTCGAGCGCCCGTGCCGCCGCCTGGTCCGTCCGCTCGTGCGTGGCGGCGACGAGATCCCGCGCGGCTGTGTCGATTTCCGCCAGGGCCCGCTCGCTTGCCTCGAACAACCGATCCCGCGCTGCGCCCGGCTCGATCCGCCGCGCAAACACCTCCTCGCGCACATCTTGATCGGTCTGCGCCAGTGCGCCCAGCGCGGCCTCGATGCGCGCGATGTGGTCGGGTCCGGTGCGCCTGGCATCGAAGGCGCGCAGCCCGCGCAGCAGCCGGTCAAGCTGCGCGCGCGTGTCGGTGACCGCGCGCAGGGCCGCTTCGGCGGCCTTTGACTGCGCGCCGTCGCTGGCAAGCCGCAGCGCGAATCGCACCTGGTGGCGGCGCAGGTCGGCCGCGGCCTGCTGCATCTCGAGTGTCACCTGCGCCAGCGCGAGCGCATCGTCGTAGCGCTCGTGCAGTGCGCGTTCCATCGTCAGCGCGGCGAGCGCCAGCGCGATGCTGCAGGCCATCAGTACGACGGTGGCCAGGCCGATCCACAGCTGCCGCCTCAGGATCCGGTTGGGGGCGGGGTCGATTTGGGGCGGCTCGGTCGACGCGGCCACAGATCGGTGGCGGGCCCTTATATGCCCCAGGTCACATCGACGCTCTTCTTGTTTGCGGCGCGCAGCATTTCCAGCAACGGATACGCGCGTTGCCCGAGCGTCACCGCGCGCTGCGCGCCGCCGCGCTCATCCGCATCTTCATTCTGCGCGGCCGCCTTCAGCTGCGCCTTTTCTTCGTCGATGGCGGCGGTCAGCTTGGCGATCGCATCGGGCAGTTGCGCGGCGGTAATCACGCCGCGCTCGCCCGGCGCCTTGCCGATGATGTCGAACAGGCGGCGTGCGTTCTCCGCGAGATAGAAAATCTCGCCAGAGGCCTTCGATCGAAAGACGACGAGCGCCACAGCGAATCTCCGTGAACGCCGCCCGACGGTCGCGGCGCCCCGCCAATTCTAGGCCCGGTCGCCGCGATCCGTTCGAACTGCCGAGGATCCCGGCGGCGAGATGCCGTCTGCATCGTCCGCGAACGCGCGGGGTACCTGCCCGATCGGCGGGCAGCAACGCTTCGGTGCCGGCCACGTCGCATGCTCCGCGGATCGACGGCGGTCTGTTCGCGAATGTGTCGGTTCTGCGCCGACCGGCGTGCCGGCAACTGGCCGAAGTGCGCGATACGGCTGGGATCCCGGCGTGCGGACCGGTCGTTAGGCACGACTACCTATAATCCGCGGCGAATCCGGTTTCGGGAGCTACGAATGGGCAAGGGCGATCTGCGCACGCGGCGCGGCAAGATCTACAACGGCAGCTACGGCAAGAAGCGGCTGCACAAGGGCAGGAAGAAGGCGGCCGCTGCCCCGCGTACCTCGGCTCCGCGCAAGTAACGCCGCAAGTCCGCGTGGCCGGGGGGTTGCCCGGCGTCGTCATGCTGCGGTTTGCGTCGGTCCTGCTGAGCCTGGCCTGTGCGTTGTCGCTCGCAGGCTGCAGCCCGAAGTTCGACTGGCGCGAAATCAGGTCCGCGCCCGGGGGCTTCAGCGTCCTGATGCCGGACAAGCCGCAGACCGTCACCCGCGATTTGGGCTTCGACGGCGGCACGATCCACATGACCATGATCTCGACCGGTGTCGGGCCGACGCTGTTCGCAGTCGGGTTCGCGCAGTTGCCTGCCGAGGCGATCACGCCGGAGCGGCTCGATGCCACATTGGCGTGGTTCCGGGATCCGGTGGTGCGCAATATCGATGGCAAGATCACCAGCGTTCAGCCGGCGCGACTGTCGCCGAACGCCGCGGCCGGCCATCTGGTGCGCGGCGGACAGGCGATCGAGGCGCGCGGCCACGTCGGAAAGGATCGCCGCCCGGGTCAACTTGCCGCGCGGCTCCATGTGGTCGATGATCGCGTTTATGAGATGGTCGCGATCGGCGCCGACGGCGAATTGACCGCCGACGCCCTCGAGACCTTTTTTTCTTCGTTTCGCCTCGTCCAATAAGGAGGCCCGCATGAAACTCGAAAACCCTCTGACCGGCTCGATGGTTTCGCTCGACGAATGGTGGATGCCTTTCACGGCGAACCGGCAATTCAAGGCGGCGCCGCGGCTGCTCGCCAAGTCCGACGGCATGTACTACTGGACGCCGGACGGCCGCCAGATCCTCGATGGCACGGCCGGCCTGTGGTGCGTGAACGCGGGTCACAATCGCAAGCCGATCGTCGAGGCGGTGCAGAAGCAGGCGGCGACGATGGACTATGCGCCGCCGTTCAATCTCGGCCACCCGGTCGGCTTCGAGGCGGCGACCGCGGTTGCCGCGGTCGCCCCCGAAGGCATGCAGCGCGTGTTCTTCACCAATTCCGGTTCGGAGTCGGCCGACACGTCGATCAAGATCGCGCTCGCCTATCACCGCGCAAAGGGCGCGCCGAGCCGCCGCATCATCATCGGCCGCGAGCGTGGCTACCACGGCGTGAACATCGGCGGCACGATGGCCGGCGGCATTCCCGGCAACCGCAAGGTGTACGGCCCGCTGATGGTCGGCGTCGACCACATGCGCGCCACGCATGATCTGGCGCGCAACGCGTTCTCGCGCGGCCAGCCCGCCCACGGCGCCGAGTTCGCCGACGACCTCGAGAGCCTGATCGCCTTCCACGACGCGAGCAACGTGGCGGCGGTGATCGTCGAGCCGATGGCGGGTTCGGCCGGTGTGCTGATTCCGCCCAAGGGCTACCTGGAGAAGCTGCGCGCGATCTGTGACAAGCACGGCGTGCTGCTGATCTTCGACGAGGTGATCACCGGGTTCGGCCGCCTCGGAGCGCCGTTCGCCGCGCATCGCTTCAACGTCAAGCCCGACATCCTGAACTGCGCCAAGGCGATCAACAACGCCGCCGTGCCGATGGGCGCGGTGATCGTGCGCAATGAGATCCATGACGCGATCATCGGCGCGGCGCCCGAAGGCCAGATCGAATTCATGCACGGATACACGTATTCAGCGCATCCGCTCGCCTGCGCGGCGGCGGTGGCGACCCAGAAGCTGTTCGCGGAAGAGAAGCTGTTCGATCGTGCCCGCGCGATGGAGCCGGTGTTCGAGGCGGCGCTGCATTCGCTGAAGGGCACGCGGCATGTGATCGACATCCGCAATCTCGGCCTGGTGGGCGGCATCGAACTTGCGCCGCGCCCGGGGGCCGCGGGCCGGCGCGCGCTGGAGGCGCACATCAAGTGCTTCGAGGCCGGCGCGCTGGTGCGCTTCACCGGCGACATCCTGGCGCTGAGCCCGCCGCTGATCGTCGAAAAGGAGCAGATCGAGCGCCTGGTCGAAACGATTCGCACCGCGCTGCAGTCGATCGAATAGCGCCTATCGGCGCGCTGGCGCGACGCGGCGCACCCGGAGCACACTTGGAGTACTGCGCCGATCGATCCGGCGCGTCGAAGGAGGCTGCCATGTCGATGCCATCACGTCTTGCCCATTTTCTTGACCAGCACGGCGCTCGCTACGAGATCCGCTCGCATGCGCACAGCCGCAGCAGCGCCGAGACTGCGCGCACGGCACACGTCGAGCCGCATCAGCTCGCGAAGTCGGTGATCCTCGAGGACGAGCTGGGCTGCGTGATGGCGGTCGTGCCGGGCGACGCGCGCGTCAGCGTCGGCGCGATCGCGCGGCTGCTGGGCCGCGACTCGCTGCACCTGTCCGACGAGGCACGCATCTCCGAGCTGTTCGCCGATTGCGACCTCGGAGCGGTGCCGGCGATCGGCATGGCCTGGGGCATGGAAACGGTCGTCGACGAGGAGGTCGAGGCCAACCCCGACGTCTACTTCGAGGCCGGCGATCACGAAATGCTGCTGCGGATGACGAGCGAGGAGTTCCGCGCAACGACGCGTGACGCGCGCCGAGGCCGCATCAGCCGGCGGGTCATGCACTGAGCAACGAGCCAGCAAACGGACGCAAAGCATGGGAAAGAGCGAAACCAATCTTGATGACATCACCCACTGGATCGACGGCAGTCGGGTCGGCGGGCCGCCCTCGCGCACCGGCGAAGTCTTCAATCCCGCCACCGGCGAGGTGACCGGCCTGGTGCGTTTTGCCGACGCTGCGACGGTCGACGCCGCGGTGCAGTCCGCGAAGCGCGCGTTCCCGGCCTGGGCCGATACGCCTGCACTTCGGCGCGCGCGCGTGATGTTCAGGTTCAAGGAACTGCTGGAGAAGCACCAGGACGCGCTGGCGGCGATCCTCACGCGCGAGCACGGCAAGGTGTTCGACGACGCGAAGGGCGAGGTGGTGCGCGGCATCGAGGTGGTCGAATTCGCGTGCGGTATTCCGCACCTGTTGAAGGGCGACTACTCGGAGCAGGTGTCGACGGGCATCGACCAGTTCTCGCTGCGGCAGCCGCTCGGCGTGGTGGCCGGCATCACGCCTTTCAATTTCCCGGCGATGGTGCCGATGTGGATGTATCCGATCGCGCTCGCGTGCGGCAACGCGTTCGTGCTGAAACCGTCGGAGCGCGATCCGTCGGCGTCGCTGATGATGGCCGACCTGCTGAAGCAGGCGGGCCTGCCCGACGGCGTGTTCAACGTCGTGCAGGGCGACAAGGTCGCGGTCGACGCGCTGCTCACGCACCCCGACGTGGCGGCGGTGAGCTTCGTTGGCTCCACGCCGATCGCCGAATACATCCAGCAGGAAGGCACGCGGCACGGCAAGCGCGTGCAGGCGCTTGGCGGCGCCAAGAACCACATGGTCGTGATGCCGGACGCGGATCTCGAGCAGGCGGTCGATGCGCTGATCGGCTCGGCATATGGCTCGGCCGGCGAGCGCTGCATGGCGATCTCGGTGGCCATTGCGGTCGGTCGCATCGCCGATGCGCTGGTCGAGCGGCTTGCCGCGCGCGCCAGATCGCTCAAGGTCGGCGACGGCATGGACAAGACCTCCGAGATGGGGCCGCTGGTCACCGGCGCGCACCATGCGAAGGTCAAGGGCTATGTCGACCTCGGCGTGCAGGAAGGCGCGAAGCTCGTCGCCGACGGCCGCGCGCTCAAGGTGCCCGGGCGCGAGAACGGCTTCTTCATCGGTGGCTGCCTGTTCGACCATGTGCAGCCGTCGATGCGGATCTACAAGGAGGAGATCTTCGGCCCGGTGCTCGGCATCGTGCGCGTGCCCGACTTCGCGGCCGCGGTCGATCTGATCAACGCGCACGAGTACGGCAACGGCGTTGCGGTCTTCACATCGGACGGCAACACCGCGCGCGAATTCGTCCGCCGCATCAAGGTCGGAATGGTCGGCGTGAACGTTCCGATCCCGGTGCCGATGGCCTTCTACTCGTTCGGCGGCTGGAAGCGCAGCCTGTTCGGAGACACACATGCGTATGGCATGGACGGCGTGCGTTTCTACACGCGGCTGAAGGCCGTGATGCAGCGCTGGCCGGGCTCGATCGGCAAAGGCGCCGAGTTCGTGATGCCGACGGCCAAGTGACGCATCGGTCCGAGAGCAAGCGCGCAGCGCGCGGCGATCGGAAACCGACGCGTCTCCCAGGCGCGCGCAGGCACGCGCGCGCCGCTTCGGGCCAAGTGCAGACCCGATAGGTACGTCCAGCATGGCACGGGAGCGCTGACGCCCAGCGGCGCCCCGCGTCCTTTTCCGTCCACCGGCCGCGCTTGGCACAATCCGCGCATGCAGGTTCGCAAATCGGTGCTGCTGCCGTATCCGGCCGAATCGGTGTTCGACATCATCGAACAGGCCGAGCATTACCCGCAGTTCATTCCATGGTGCAGCGCGGCTGAAATCCTGGAGCGGACCGACGAGATTGTCGCGGCGCGCGTGTCGATGCGCGTGGCGGGACTTCAGCTTGCGCTCGAAACCCGCAATTCCAAGCGGCGGCCGGAGTGGCTGCAGCTGAAGATGGTGCGCGGGCCGATGCGACGTTTCGAGGGCGAGTGGCGTTTGACGCCGCTCAATGCATGGGCGTGCCGGATCGATTTCACTCTGAGTTACGAGATCGGCGACGGATTGATCGAACGCGTGGCCGGACCGGTGTTTGCGCGGATGGCCGATTCGATGGTCGATGCCTACGTCGCGCGCGCCGAGCGAATCCTGCCGCGGAGCGAGTCGATTCCGCCGCCTGTGACCGCAACCGGGACATCCGACATGACCGATTCCACCCTGCTCGAAGCGCTGCGCAAATCGAAGCTCGCCGCCGAGCTGAACGAGGCGCAGTGCCGCAAGCTTGCCGCCGTGATGACGGTGCATGAACTGAAAGACGGCGACGTTCTGGTGCACGAGGGCGCCCCGGACAACCATCTGTACATGATCGAAAGCGGCGTCCTCGCCGTGGTCAAGGGGGCGAACAGCCCGGACCGCGTCACGTTGAACACGCTGTCGGCCGGGGAACTGGCGGGCGAGATGAGCTGGCTGGATGGCGCGGAGCGCTATGCGTCGCTGATGGCCTCGGGCCCGACGCGCGTGCTGGGGCTGGAACGCGAAAAGCTCGAATCGCTGCTGCAGTCGGATGGCGAGATCGTTTACCGGGTGATGCGCGCGATCATCCGCATCGTGCACGCGGTTCAGCGCCGACTGTGGATGCAGCAGACCGAACTGTCGAATTACATCTTCAAGCAGCACGGCCGCTATTGACCGCGCGACGGGCCGCTTGCGACGCTCGCGCCGGCAGCGACCGTGGAGTATCGGGGTTGCGCGTGACGGTCGGAACCGGCACCGGCCCGGTATTTGGAATCCCGCATTGCGCAGCCGGTCATGCGTCGACACAATAGGGGGCGGCTGGGTGCGGTACCGGCCAGGCACAGAATGAGCGGGCGCCGGCCGGGAAAGTCATAGTAGGTTGCGTGCCGTCAAGTCGCGCCGCGCGACAAGGTTTAGAAGTCCCCGCTACGGACGGCTGCCGTCACGGGTTGTTTTGTTCAAATCTTTTGGAGACGCATCATGACTACGTTCAATCGCCGCCGCGTGCTCGCCACAGCGGGCGCGACGGCCGCCACGCTTGCGGTGCCGATGATCGCTCGCGCACAGGCGCCGATCGTGATCAAGTTCAGCCACGTGGTGGCGGTCGACACCCCGAAGGGCCGGGGCGCCGAGCAGTTCAAGAAACTCGCGGAAGAGGGGACCAAGGGCCGCGTGAAGGTCGAGGTGTATCCGAACTCGACCCTGTTCAAGGACGGCGAGGAGATGGAGGCGCTGTCGCTCGGCAGCGTGCAGATGCTGGCGCCGTCAGTGGCGAAGTTCGGCCCGCTCGGGGTGCGCGAATTCGAGGTGTTCGACCTGCCATACATCTTCGACAACTTCGACGAACTGCACAAGGCGACCGAAGGCTCCGCGGGCGCCGCGCTGTTCAAGAAACTCGAGAGCAAGGGCATCCATGGCCTGGCCTACTGGGACAACGGCCTCAAGGAGTACAGCTCGAACAGGATGCTGAGGCTGCCGACCGACCTGAAGGGACAGAAGATCCGCATCCAGTCGTCCAAGGTGCTGGAAGCGCAGATTCGTGCGACCGGAAGCCTCCCGCAGGTGATGGCGTTTTCCGAGGTTTATCAGGCGCTGCAGACGGGCGTCGTCGACGGCCAGGAGAACACGCCGTCGAACATCTACACGCAGAAGTTCCACGAGGTTCAGAAACACATGATCATGACCGATCACGGCGTGATCGAATATGCGGTTATCACCAACAAGAAGTTCTGGGATGGATTGCCGGCTGACGTCCGCGGCCAGCTCGAGACGGCGATGAAGGAGGCGACCAAGTACGCCAACTCGATCGCCAAGCAGGAGAACGACCAGGCGCTCGAGAAGATCAAGGCCAGCGGCAAGTGCGCGGTCTACGTGCCGACGCCGCAGGAAAAGGATGCGTGGAAGAAGGCGCTCGTCCCGGTGCACAAGGAGATGGAGAGCCGCATCGGCCGCGAGACGATTCAGGCGTTCTACAAGGAGACAGGCTTCAAGGCCTGATTCGTCGGTTTGGCAACGCCCGCTCGCCGCGGGCGTTTTTGCGTAGGGCGCAGGGCTGACAACGACAAGAGAGGAGGCCGCCCGTGATCAACCGGTTTCTCGATCACCTCGAGGAATGGATCATCACGTTCCTGATGGGCGCGGCGACGCTGATCATCTTCGTCGCCGTGGTGCATCGCTACGCGTCCGGCTTCGCGATCCCGGTGGTGCAGGACTGGCTGCTGAAGATCAACCTGTCATGGGCGCAGGAGCTGTGCATCTACATGTTCGTGTGGATGGCCAAGTTCGGCGCCGCCTACGGTGTGCGCACCGGCATCCACGTCGGTGTGGACGTGCTGATCAACCGGATGCAGGATCGCTCGCGCGGCCGGCTCATCATCTTCGGCCTGTTGGCCGGCGCCTTCTTCACCTTCATCGTCGGCAGCTTCGGCGCCAAGTTCGTATACGAGTTGTCATTCACCGACCAGACTTCGCCCGATTTGGAACTGCCGAAGTGGATCGTCTACCTGTGCGTGCCGCTCGGCTCGTTCCTGATGTGCTTCCGCTTCATCCAGGTCGCGTTCCGCTTCTATCGCACCGGCGAGCTGCCGCACCACGACGTTTCGCACGTCGAGGGTATCGAGGAGGCTCCGGCCGCGGAGACCGTGTACCAGCTGGATGACGATCTGCATCCGAAGAAGGTGGCGGAACCGCCCGCGAAGACCGATCAAGACGACGAGGGGGAACGCAAATGAACGCGCTCATCATCTTCGGTCTGCTGATCGCGCTGATGCTCACCGGCATGCCGATCTCGATCTCGCTCGGCCTGACCGTGCTCACCTTCCTGTTCACGATGACGACGGTGCCGGTCGAGTCGGTCGCGCTGAAGCTTTTCACCGGCATCGAGAAGTTCGAGATCATGGCGATCCCGTTCTTCATCCTCGCCGGCAACTTCCTGACCCACGGCGGCGTGGCGCGGCGGATGATCAACTTCGCCACGTCGATGGTCGGCCACTGGGCGGGCGGACTCGGGCTCGCGGGCGTGGTCGCCTGCGCGCTGTTCGCCGCGGTGTCCGGATCGTCGCCGGCGACGGTGGTGGCGATCGGCTCGATCCTGATGCCGGCGATGGTCAAGGCCGGATTCCCGAAGCGCTTCGGCGCCGGCGTGATCACTACCTCGGGCGCGCTCGGCATCCTGATCCCGCCCTCCATCGTGATGGTCATGTACTCGGTGGCGACCAACACGTCGGTCGGCGCGCTGTTCATGGCCGGCGTGCTGCCGGGCATTGCGTTGGCAGCCACCCTGGGGCTGGTCACCTGGTATCGCGCGTGGCGCTTCAAGTACCCGCGCAACCCGCGTGCGACCTGGCTGGAGCGCTGGAATGCGTTCCGCCGCAGCGTCTGGGGCCTGCTGCTGATCGTGATCGTGATGGGTGGCATCTACTCGGGCCTGTTCACGCCGACCGAGGCCGCCGCGATGAGCGCGGTGTACGCGTTCGTCGTCGCGGTGTTCGTCTACAAGGATCTGCAGATGCGCGACGTGCCGCGCGTGCTGCTGTCCTCGGCGAACATGAGCGCGATGCTGCTGTACATCATCACCAACGCGGTGCTGTTCTCGTTCCTGATGACGAGCGAGAACATCCCGCAGGCGATGACGGCGTGGATGATCGACAAGGGGCTGGGCGTGATCGCCTTCCTGCTGTTCGTCAACGTGCTGCTGCTGCTCGCGGGCAATGTGATGGAGCCGTCGTCGATCGTGCTGATCACCGCACCGCTGCTGTTCCCGGTGGCGACCAAGCTCGGCGTCGACCCGGTGCACTTCGGCATCATCATGGTGGTCAACATGGAAGTTGGCATGTGCCACCCGCCGGTGGGGCTGAACCTGTACGTGTCCAGCGGCATCACCAAGATGGGGATCACCGAGCTGACGGTCGCGGTATGGCCATGGCTGCTGTCGATGCTGGTGTTCCTGCTCCTCGTCACCTACTGGCCAAGCCTGTCGATCTGGCTGCCGCGCACGCTGGGAATGATGTGAACGCGGCGGCCGTGCGCCGCCGCTCGGGGCAGGTGGCCGACGCCGGCGGCGCGGCCTAAGAAGTGGTCGCGTCGGGCTTGCGATTCGGGCACGACGCGCACGCGAGGTCCTCCCCGTTCGGCCCGCGCACACCGCGGCTGCCGCAAGTGCCGCCCTGCAGGCAGCGACCCGACACGCGTTGCAGCAGGATCACGGCGCCGAGCGCCAGCCCGATCAGCGCGGCGACCGCGAGGAGCACCGGCAGCAGCGCGGCGAGACTCATCACCCCTCAGTCGCGCGCTGCCCGCCGAGTGCGGCGAAGGCCGTCGTCATGCGGTCCTGCAGGCCGCCGTCGCGACGCTGGATGAAGTACGCGGCAATGCCGCGGGACTCCGCCAGCGCGTAGCCGTGTTCGAGTCCCAGCACGATCAGCGCGGTGGCCAGCGCGTCGGCACGCACGCAATCGCTGGCGACGACCGACACCGAGGCCAGTCCGTGCTCGATCGGCGTGCCGCGCACCGGATCGATCTCGTGGCAGTAGCGGCGGCCGTCGCGCTCGATGAAGATCCGGTAGTCGCCCGAGGTTGCCACGGCTCCGTTGACGACAGGCGAGATGTAACGGGCGCGCTGCGGCACCGAATCGGGCTGCTCGATGCCGATCTGCCACGGGCGGCCGTCGGCGTTGACGCCTCGGGCGCGCACCTCGCCGCCCGCCTCGACCAGGTAGTTGTCGATGCCGCGCACCTCGAGCGCGCGCGCGGCGAGGTCGACGCCGTAGCCCTTTGCGATCCCGTTCAGGTCCGCGGTCAGCGGCAGGCGGCTCTTGGTCACCGTGCGCTCGGCCGCATCAAGTCGCAGCGCGCGAAAGTCGACCGCCGCCCGCTGCGCGCGCAGCGCGTCCGGCGATGGAATCGCTTGCCGCCGGTCGGGGCCGAAGCCCCAGCTCGCGACCAGCGGCGCCACCGTGACGTCGAATGCGCCCCCGGTCAGTTCGCTCACCGACATGGCGGCGGCGAACACGTCGAACATCTCGCTCGACATCGCGAACGCAGTGTCGGCTTGCTGGCGATTGAAACGCGCCAGCTCGGAATCCGCGCGGTACAACGACATGCCGCGGTTGACCCGGTCGAAGGCCGCGTGCACCGCCTCATGCAGCGCGCTGCGCGCTTCATCGTCGATGCGATGGCCGGCGATCTTCACGTTGTAGCTGGTGCCCATCGTCTCGCCGCTCATGTGCAGCGCCCCGGTCGGCGCGCTGCGGTTCCATGCGGCAAGTGCCGCAGCGCCCACCGCGCCGGCCAGCAGCGCGCGTCGCCGCCTCGAAAGCAGTACGTCCATCGTGTCGCTCCTATTCCTGCGCCGCGCCCGCCGCGCGCACCGCGGCCTCGAAGCGTCCCTCGCCGTGCCGGATCAGGTGATAGGCGAGGTCGCGTATCGACACCAGCCCGTGCACGCGAGGGCCGTCCATCACCAGCAGGTGGCGGTGCCGCTGCACGTGCATCAGCGCCAGCGCCGCTTCGATCGTCGTGCCGGGCGACACGAACCGCACGTCGCGCGTCATCACCAGCGAGATCGGCGTCTTGCGCGGATCCAGGCCGGGGAAGACCACGCGCACCAGCAGGTCGCGCTCGGTGAAGATGCCGCCGACGAGGCCATCCTCGGTCATCACCAGCACGGCGCCGATCTCGTTGGCAACCATCATCTCGACCGCCTCGGCCACGCTGGCCGACGCCGGGATCACGAACATGTGATCGCCACCCTTGTCGTGCACCACGCTTTCAATCGTCAGGTTCGGCATGTCGTCTCCTTCCCGGCCCGCCCTTTCAGCCGAAGTCGTCGAGCAGGATGTTCTCACGGTCGACGCCGAGGTCGAGCAGCATCGAGATCACGGCCTTCGTCATCGGGCCCGGTCCGCACATGTAGTACTCGATGTCCTCGGGGGCCGGGTGGTCCTTCAGATAATTGTCGTACAGCACCTGGTGGATGAAGCCGGTCGGTCCGGTCCATTTATCTTCGGGCAGCGGCTCCGACAGCGCCAGGTGCCAGCGGAAGTTCCTGTGATCGGACTGCAGGCGGTCGAACTCGTCGACGTAGAACGCCTCCCGCAGGCTGCGTGCGCCGTACCAGTAGCTGACCTTGCGTTTCGTGTGCAGGCGGTGAAACTGGTCGAAGATGTGCGACCGCATCGGCGCCATGCCGGCGCCGCCGCCGATGAAGCACATCTCGGCATCGGTCTCGCGGGCGAAGAACTCGCCAAACGGTCCGGACACCGTCACCTCGTCGCCGGGCTTCAGGTTGAACACCCACGAGCTCATGATCCCCGGCGGCAGATCCTCGCGGTAGCCGGGCGGGAAGGCGATGCGGATCGTGAACAGCAGGATGCCCTTCTCGAGCGGGTAATTCGCCATCGAGTACGCGCGCGTCACGACCGAGTCGGTCGCGGACCCGAAGCGCCACAGCTCGAACTTGTCCCAGTCGGCGCGGTACTGCGGGTCGATGTCGAAGGTCCGGAACTGCAGTCGATGCGGCGGGCACTCGATCTGCACGTAGCCGCCGGCCCGGAACGGCACTTCCTCGCCCTCCGGCAGCGCCAGCTTCAGCTCCTTGATGAAGGTCGCGACGTTGCGGTTGCTCACCACGCGGCACTTCCACTTGCGCACGTTGAACACTTCGGGCGCGATCTCGATCTTCAGGTCGCGCTTGACCTTGACCTGGCAGGCGAGACGGTGACCGTGGCGCGCCTCGCCCGGCGTGATGTAACCGGTCTCGGTCGGCAGCAGGTCGCCGCCGCCCTCCCGGACCACGACCTCGCACACGCCGCAGGCGCCCTTGCCGCCGCAGGCGGAAGGAATGAAGATCCGGTTGTCGGCGAGCGCGCCCAGCAGCGTGCCGCCGGCCGGCACGCGCAGCGCGTTGGCGCCATCGTCGTTGATCACGATCGACACGTCCCCGCTGGCGACCAGCTTGCGCTTGGCCCCCAGCAGCAGCGCGACCAGCGCGAGGATCACCCCGGTGAACATCGCCACGCCGACGAGGATCTCGCTCATATGGATAGCCTTCCGCTGCGCGTCAGGCATGAGCGCTTGAGGCGGCTCGGCGCGCTCATCGGGCCAGCCTTCCGCTGCGCGTCAGGCATGAGCGCTTGAGGCGGCTCGGCGCGCTCATAACTGGATCCCGGAAAACATCATGAAGGCGATCGACATCAGGCCGGCGGTGATGAACGTGATGCCGAGGCCCTTCAGTCCCGCGGGCACGTTCGAATACGCGAGCTTCTCGCGCACCGCGGCCATCGCGGTGATCGCCAGTGCCCAGCCCACGCCGGAGCCGACCCCGTAGACCACGCTTTCGCTCAACGTGTAGTCGCGCTCCTGCATGAAGAGCGACCCGGCCAGGATCACGCAGTTGACCGCGATCAGCGGCAGGAAGACGCCGAGCGTCGCGTACAGCTTCGGCGCGAAGCGGTCCACCGCCATCTCGACGACCTGTACTGCCGCGGCGATGGTGCCGATGAACAGGATGAAGGCGAGGAAGGTCAGGTCGACCTTCGCCAGCGACGGGTGCAGCCAGTGCAGGGCGCCTTCGGCGAGCAGCTGCTTCAGGATGAGCTGGTTCAGCGGCACCGTCAGCACCTGCACGAACACGACCGCCACGCCCAGCCCGAGCGCGGTCTCGACCTTCTTCGAGCAGGCGAGAAACGAGCACATGCCGAGGAAGAACGCGAGCGCCATGTTCTCGAGGAAGATCGACTTCACCAGCAGGTTGGCATAGTGCTCCATCGCGTCAATCCTTTTCCTGCAGCTCGGGCTTGAGCGCGCGCAGCAGCCACACCAGCAGCGCTAGGATGAACAGTCCGGAGGGCGCGATCAGCATCAGCCCGTTCGGCACGTACCACCCGCCGTCGTTGACGGTGCGCAGGATCGCGACGCCGAAGATCTTGCCTGCGCCCAGCAGCTCGCGCGAGAGCGCGACCAGCAGCAGCACCAGCGCGTAACCGATGCCGTTGCCGATGCCGTCCAGAAACGACAGCCACGGCGGGTTCTGCATCGCGTAGCCCTCGGCGCGCCCCATCACGATGCAGTTGGTGATGATCAGCCCGACGAACACCGACAGCTCGAGCGACAGCTCGAACAGGTACGCCTTCAGGAACTGGTCGACCACGATCACCAGCGACGCGATGATCGCGAGCTGCACGATGATGCGGATCGAGCTCGGCGTGTGGTTGCGCACCAGGCTCACTGCGAGGTTGGCGAATGCCGCCACCAGCGTGACGCCGATCCCCATCACCACCGCCTTGTCCACGCGCGTGGTCACCGCCAGCGCCGAGCAGATGCCGAGCACCTGCACGCCGATCGGGTTGTTGGCGATGATCGGGCTGAAGAACGCGTCGCGCTGCGGCTTGCCGAACAGGGTATCGGTGACTGCGCTCACGATGTTCCCTCGCGGAAGTGCTTCAGATACGGGCCGAACCCGGCGTCGGAGAACCAGAACGCCATCAGGCGTGCCACCCCGTTGCTGGTGATGGTCGCCCCTGACAGCGCGTCGATGCGATGCGGGTCCTGGTCGGGCGGTCCGGCGTGGCCCTTGATCACGGTGAGCTTCGGCTGCCACTGTGCGTCGAACACCTTGCGGCCGTGCCACAACGCCTGCCATTTCGGATTGCTGATCTCGCCGCCGAGGCCCGGTGTTTCCTTCTGGTCGTAGAAGGTCAGCCCGCGCACGGTGTTGCCGTCGCGATCCAGCGCGATGAACCCATAGCAGGTGCCCCACATGCCGACGCCCTCGACCGGCAGCACGACCTGCTCGACGCCGCCTTCCTTGCCCTGCACCAGGTAGACGGCGGCGTACCTGGGCAGGCGCTGGATCTGCGCATCATTCGGCGGCGCCGGGTAGCTCGTCTGCGGGTCGTTGCGCGCGCGGCGCTGGTCGTAGTTCTTCTCGTCGATCCTGCCCTGCGGCAGCAGTTCGCCCGACTTCAGGTCGACCAGGCGGATGCGGATGTTCCTGTCGAACACCGCCAGCAGTTCGCGGTCGGACAGTTCTTCCCCGGGCTTGACCAGACCCGCGGCGAGCAGAACGTTCTTCTGGCGGTAAAGGCGCGCATTCGTTTCCTGCCGATCCCGCAGGCCGACCGCCGCGACCGACACCAGCAGCGCGCACACGATGCATACCGCGGCGGCGAAGAGGAACGTGTAGCGGGTCGAGTCAGTGCGCGCCACGCCGCTTCATCCTGCGGTTGATGTTGGCCTTCACGATCGGATAGTCGATCAGCGGCGCCAGCACGTTCATGAACAGGATCACCAGCATCATCGCCTCCGGATACGCCGGGTTCACCGTGCGTACCAGCACCACGAGCAGGCCGATCAGGAAGCCATAGATCCACTTGCCGCGTTCGGTGAAGGGCGACGTCACCGGATCGGTTGCCATGAAGACGGTGCCGAACGCCCAGCCGCCGAGCACCATGTGCCACCAGAACGGGATCGCGAAGTACGGATGCGCGGCAGATGCGAGCGCGTTGAACACCAGTGTCATTGCGATCGTGCCGAGCGAGACCCCGGCCATCGTGCGCCACGAACCGATGCCGGTGGCGATCAGCAGCGCCGCGCCGAGCAGGCAGGCAAGCGCCGACGTCTCGCCCATCGATCCCGGTTCCAGCCCGATGAAGGCGTTCCACCACGACAGGCCCAGCGCATCGAACGAGCCCGTCATCTGGCGCGCCTGCGCCAGCATCGTGGCGCCGGAGAAGCCGTCGACGGCAAACTGCGGTGGTATCGCCGTCCACACGCGGTCGCCCGTGATCTCGGCGGGATAGGCAAAGAACAGGAAGGCGCGCGCGGCAAGCGCCGGGTTGATGAAGTTCATCCCGGTGCCGCCGAAAACCTCCTTCGCCAGCACCACGCCGAAACTGATCGCCAGCGCCGCCTGCCACAGCGGCGTGGTGGGCGGAAGGATCAGCGGAAACAGGATGCCGGTGACGAAGAAGCCTTCGTTGACCTCCTCCTTGCGCGCGATCGCGAAGCCGACCTCCCACGTCAGCCCGACGGCCATCGTGACGGCGTACAGCGGCAGGAAATAGAGCGCGCCGTGCACGACGCTGGCCCACGCGCTCGACGGCGAATAGCCGACCCCGAGCGCGCGGATCACGTCGTGGCGCCAGCCTTCCAGCTGCGCGGCCTTGGCCGGATCGATCGCGAGGTTCGCCTGCAGCCCGGTGTTGTACAGCGCCATGAACACGCACGGCAGCGTGGAAATCACCACCAGGATCATCATGCGCTTCAGGTCCAGCGCATCGCGCACGTGCGCGCCCGTCGCCGTCACGCGCGACGGCGAATAGAAGAAGGTGTCGGCCGCCTCGTACAGCGCGTGGTACTTCTCCAGCCGGCCGCCTTTCTCGAACGGCTTGCCGACGCGGTCCAGCAGTCTTCGTAGCTGTGACATCAATGCTCCGCCTCGAGCTTGTGCAGCATTTCGCGCAGCATCGGTCCGTACTCGAACTTGCCGGGGCAGACCAGCGTGGCGAGCGCGAGATCCTCCTCGTCGAGTTCGAGCGCGCCGAGCGCGGCGGCGCGCTCGGCGTCGCGCGTGATCAGCGCGCGCAGCAGAAAGGTCGGCAGGATGTCGAGCGGCATCACGCGCTCGTACGCACCGATCGGCACCATCGCGCGTGCCGAGCCGTTGGTGCTGGTCGTGAGCTGCAGCGGCCTGCGCGCGAACGCGCCGAGCACGACGTTCCACAGCGAGAACTTGTCGCGCCCCGGCGCGATCCAGCCGAACAGTTCGCGCTCTCTTCCTTCGGGCAGCGCGCTGGCCTGCAGGTGATAGCGGCCGAGATATCCGGTTTCCGGTTCCGTCGCGGTGCGGCCGTCGAGCACCGAGCCGCTGATCGTTCGATGCGTGCCGGGCTTCAGTTGTCCGGCGGTGAGATCGGCCATCGAGGCTCCGAGCCGCGCGCGCAGCAGGCACGGGCTTGCCACTGACGGCCCGGCAAGCGACACCAGGCGCTCGACATCGAGCCTGCCGGTGCAGAACAGCGCGCCGATCGCCGTGACATCCTGATAGCCGATGTGCCAGGCCGGGGAGGCGCGATCGACGGGCGCAAGCAGGTGGATATGCGTGCCCGGCAGACCGGCCGGATGTGGGCCGCGGAACTCCTCGACCTGCACGCGCTCGCCCTCCGGCGCCGGAATGCCGGCATCGGCCCGCGCCTTGCAAACGTAGACCGGCCCGCGAGTGAGCGTCTCCAGGCAGCGCACACCCGTCATGAAGTCTTCGGCGCGGCCTTCCAGCGCCAGCGCGGGCGGCGGAGCGTGCGGCCGCGTATCGATCGCAGTGACGAAGATCGCGCGCGGCTCGGCGTCGAGTGCCGGCACCTTGCTGAACGGCCGGGTGCGCAACGCGGTCCAAAGTCCCGACTCGGCCAGCAGCGCACGCACCGCCGCGCCGTCGAGCTGTTCACACGGGCGAGCGTCGAAGTTCGCGAATGTCACCTGCGCGTCGGGCCCGTCGTCGGCGGCCACATCGATCACCAGCGACGTGAACGCACGCCGCTCGCCGCGGTGGATCGCGCTCACCACCCCAGCCGCCGGTGCGGTGAACCGAACGCCCGGATTCTTCTTGTCCTCGAAAAGCGGCTGCCCGCGCAGCACCCGATCGCCGGGCGCGACCAGCAGCGACGGTTTCAGCCCGGGATAGTCGGCGCCCAGCAGCGCCACGCGCGCGACCGCTGCGGAGCGCATCTGCAGCGCCGGTGCGCCCGCCAGTGGCAGGTCGAGTCCCTTGGTTGTGGTGTGCAGGGCCATCGAGGCACGGATGTCGCCGCGATGGCCGTTCGGCAGGCGTTGCCAGTGGCTGCGGACAGGCGAACCGTAGGCGAGGCTGACCCCTCGCGGCTTGACGGTCATCAACGGCAGCGGCCGGAACGGCCGCGCCGGGACGCGCTAGCGCACCACGTCGACGGTTGAGTCGAATACGTATCCGGCACCGCGTTCGGTGCGGATGTACTTCGGCTGGCTGGGGTCGGGTTCGATCTTGCGCCGCAGGCGCAGGATCTGCACGTCGATCGAGCGGTCGTAGACCTCGGCGTTATGCAGCCGCGAAAGATCCAGCAGCTGGTCGCGCGTCAGCACGCGCTGCGGCGCCGACAGGAACGCGGTGAGCAGGCTGAACTCGCCGTTGGTAAGTTCGAGCGTGGCGCCGTCGGTCGATTTCAGCCGGCGCAGGCCGATGTTGAGCTCCCAGTTGCCGAAGCGATACGCGCGCACCTTGGAAATCGCGTCGGCGACAGTGGCGTTCGCCTGCACGCGCCGCAGCAGCGCGCGGATACGCGCCAAGAGCTCGCGCGGCGAAAACGGCTTGGTCAGGTAATCGTCGGCGCCGAGCTCGAGC